>NZ_JBITDA010000007.1:0-348082 GCF_044453765.1 Streptomyces sp. NPDC051636
CTCCACTGGACCCGCCGCATGATCGAGATCCGCAAGCAGAATCCTGCCTTCGGACTGGGGTCCTACACCGAACTGCAGTCGTCGAACCCGGCGGTGATCGCGTTCCTGCGCGAGTACCGGGACGACCTCGTCCTGTGCGTCAACAACTTCTCCCGGTTCGCACAGCCCACCGAACTCGACCTGCGGGCCTACGACGGACGGCACCCCGTCGAGCTCATCGGCGGAGTGCGCTTCCCCGCCATCGGTGAACTGCCCTACCTCCTCACCCTCGCGGGCCACGGCTTCTACTGGTTCCGGCTCTCCCGAGTCGCATCCCGCATCGGCCGACGACGCTGAGCGCGCCGCCGAGGAAAGGACGCGTCACCATGGCGAAGACCGTAATCCTCCAGCCGAGAAGCACGGGCACCGAGCAGCCCCTGGCCTCGCTCTGCGAGCTGCTGCGCGAGTGGCTGCCCCGGCAGCGCTGGTTCGCGGGCAAGGACCGGCCCGTGACGGACCTCACCGTGCTGTCCGCGACGGAGCTGTTCCCGGGCTGTCTGCACGTACTGGTCCACGCCGGACACCTGCCGGTCCCCGCCCCCGGCGGTGGCACTCCCCCTCCCGGGGACTGCTACCAGCTGCTGCTCGGCGTGCGCGAATACCTCGCGCCGCGGCTGGGCCGGGCCCTCATCGGCCGGGTGCAGGAGGGACCGCTGGCCGGTCTCACCGTCTACGACGCGCTGCACGACCCGCGCTCGGCCGCGCTGCTCCTGGAGCGGCTCAGGCAGCCCGGCACGGCGGGCCCGCTGTGCTTCGAGGCCGACCCGGCCGCGGCGGTCCCGGCCGGACTCGCGCCCCGGCTGCTGGACGCCGAGCAGTCCAACTCGTCCCTGGTGTACGGCGACGCCTTCATCCTGAAGGTCTTCAGGCGCATCCAGCCCGGCGTCAACCCCGACCTGGAGGTGCCGGGGGCGCTGGCCGCGCAGGGGTGCACCCGTGTCCCCGCCCCCGTGGCCTGGCTGCGCACGACCGAGCCGTGGGCGGCGACACTCGGGGTGCTCCAGCCGTACCTGCGCGACGCCTCCGACGGCTGGACGCTGGCCCTGCGGGCGCTCGCCGCCGGCGAGCACTTCACCAAGGAGGCGTACGAGCTGGGACAGGCCACCGCCGACGTCCACCTCGCCCTGGCATCCGCCTTCCCCTCCGGGGCCCACGGCGAGATGGAACTCACGGCGGCGGCGATGACCGCCCGGCTGGAGGCCGCCGCGCACTGCGTGCCGGCGCTCCGGCCGTTCGTCCCCGGCCTGCGCACCGCCTTCGGCGCGCTCGTCACCTGCGACGCCGGGCCACCCGCCCAGCGCATCCACGGCGACCTGCACCTGGGGCAGGTGCTGCGGGCGGGCCGCGAGTGGTTCGTCATCGACTTCGAGGGCGAGCCGTCCCGCCCGCTCGCCGAACGGCGCGGCGCCCAGTCCCCGGTGCGGGACGTCGCGGGCATGCTGCGCTCCTTCGACTACGCGGCCCGCCAGCGCCGCCCCTGGCGCCCGGAGTGGGCCCGCCGCTGCCGGGAGGCCTACTGCGCGGGCTACGCGGCCCGGGCCGGGTGGGATCCCCGCAAGAAGCACGCGCTGCTGCGTGCCTACGAGACCGACCGGGCGGTCTACGAAGTGCTGTACGAGGCCAGACACCGTCCGGCCTGGCTTCCCGTGCCGATGGCGGCGATCGAACGACTGGCCGTCCGAGGAGGATGAACCGTGGCGCTGCGCGACACCTCACAGCCCGAGCCGGCTGGCCGCCGGCCGCTGCCGGCCCCCGCCCTGGACCCGGCCGACCGGGAACGCCTGCTGGCGGGCGCCCACCACGACCCGCACGCGCTGCTCGGCGCCCACCCGGTGCCGGGCGGGATCGCCTTCAGGGCACTGAGGCCGTTCGCCCGTGCGGTGAGCGTCGTGCTCGACGGCGAGCGTCACCGGCTGCTCTCCGAGGGGGACGGCCTCTTCGCCGCCGTACTTGCCCTGGACACGATCCCCGCCTACACGCTGCTGGTGGAGTACGCGGAGGGCGCGCAGGAGGTACACGATCCCTACCGCTTCCTGCCCGCGCTGGGCGAGCTGGACCTGCACCTGATCAGCGAGGGGCGGCACGAGCAGCTGTGGAAGGCGCTGGGGGCCGAGCCGATGACCCACCAGGGCGTGGCCGGCACCCGGTTCACCGTGTGGGCGCCGAACGCGCGCGGGGTGAGAGTCGCCGGGGACTTCACCTTCTGGGACGGGACGGCGTTCCCGATGCGGTCCCTCGGTTCGTCCGGCGTCTGGGAGCTGTTCCTGCCGGGCATCGGGGAGGGCGCGACGTACAAGTTCGAGATCACCTCCCAGTACGGGCACCGGTTCCTCAAGGCGGACCCGATGGCCCGCCGCACCGAGATGCCGCCCGCGACGGCCTCGGTGGTGACGGCCTCGCACCACGAGTGGGGCGACGAGGAGTGGCTCGCGCGCCGCGCGAAGACGCCGGTGCACGAGGCGCCGTTCTCGGTGTACGAGGTCCACCTGCCGTCCTGGCGGCCCGGACTGACCTACCGGGAGCTCGCCGAGCAACTGCCCGCGTACGTCAGGGACCTCGGCTTCACCCACGTCGAGCTGATGCCGGTCGCCGAGCACCCCTTCGGCCCCTCCTGGGGCTACCAGGTCACCTCCTACTACGCGCCGACCGCGCGGCTGGGCTCCCCCGACGACTTCCGGTACTTCGTCGACGCCTGCCACCGGTCCGGCATCGGAGTGATCATGGACTGGGTGCCGGCGCACTTCCCGAAGGACGACTGGGCGCTGGCCCGGTTCGACGGGGATCCGCTGTACGAACCCGGGGACGACCGGCGGGCGGAGCATCCGGACTGGGGGACGTACGAGTTCGACTACGCCCGCACCGAGGTGCGCAACTTCCTGGTCGCCAACGCCGTGTACTGGTGCGAGGAGTTCCACATCGACGGCCTGCGCGTGGACGCCGTCGCCTCGATGCTCTACCTGGACTACTCGCGGGACTCCGGGCAGTGGACGCCCAACGCGTACGGCGGCCGGGAGGACCTGGCCGCGATGGCCTTCCTGCAGGAGATGAACGCGACCGTCTACCGCCGGGTACCCGGCGTGGTGACGATCGCGGAGGAGTCCACCGCGTGGGGCGGCGTGACCCGGCCCACCGACACCGGCGGACTCGGTTTCGGCCTGAAGTGGAACATGGGCTGGATGCACGACTCGCTGGAGTACGTCGCCCACGAGCCCGTGCACCGCAAGTACCACCACCACGAGATGACCTTCTCGATGGTGTACGCCTACAGCGAGAACTACGTCCTGCCCATCTCCCACGACGAGGTCGTCCACGGCAAGCAGGCCCTGGTGTCGAAGATGCCCGGCGACTGGTGGCAGCGGCGTGCCAACGTCCGCGCCTACCTGGGCTTCATGTGGGCCCACCCCGGCAAGCAACTGCTGTTCATGGGCCAGGAGTTCGTGCAGGGCGCCGAGTGGTCCTACGAGCACGGGCCCGAGTGGTGGCTGCTGGACCCCGGCTACTGTGCCGCCGCCGACCACCGGGGCGTACAGGACCTGGTCCGGGACCTCAACACCGTCTACCGGGCGACCCCCGCCCTGTGGCAGCGCGACACCGATCCCGGCGGCTTCCGGTGGGTCGCGGTGGACGCGGCCGACGACAACGTCTTCGCGTTCCTGCGCTTCGACGAGGAAGGCACCCCGCTGCTCGCGGTGTCGAACTTCTCCCCCGTCGTCCGCCACGACTACCGCCTCGGCGTCGGCGACGAGGTCCCCGCATGGCGGGAGACCCTCAACACCGACGCCCTGCGGTACGGCGGCAGTGACGTCACCCGCGCCGACCCGGTCAAACCGGAGGACGGGGAGATCCGGCTCACGCTTCCGCCGCTCGCCACGGTCTGGCTGACGCCCGCGCCGTGAGGGCGCGCACGGGGACGTGACCGGTCCGCCAGGTGTCGACGGCCGCCGGAGGGGCAGTCGGGGTCGTACCACCCGCGACGCCCCGTCGCGGTACGTAAGGAAAGGCGGCCCCACGTGCGCACCGTCGGTGTGGAGGAGGAACTTCTTCTGGTCGACCCGGACAGCGGTGACCCGAAGGCACTGTCGGCGGCGGTGCTCGCCCGCGCCTCCCTGGACGATCCCGGGCAGGACGTGTTCGAGAAGGAGCTGTACGGGCAGATGCTGGAGTTCGCCACGCATCCGCAGACGGACATGGCGGACCTGGGCGCGGAGATCGTCCGCTGCCGCAAGGAGGCGGCCCGGCACGCCGGGGAGATCGGCTGCGCGGTCGCCGCCCTCGCCACCTCCCCGCTCCCGGTCAGCCCCTCCATCAGCATGAACGACCGCTATCAGTGGATGGCGGAGCACTACGGCATCGCCACCCGGGAACAGCTCGTCTGCGGCTGCCATGTACACGTTGCGGTGGAGTCCGACGAGGAGGGCGTCGCGGTCCTCGACCGCATCCGGCCCTGGCTGCCCGTGCTGGCGGCGATCAGCGCCAACTCCCCGTTCTGGCAGGGCCGCGACTCCGGCTACCACAGCTACCGCAGCCGGGTGTGGGGCCGCTGGCCGTCGGCCGGCCCGACCGAGCTGTTCGGATCGGCGGAGCGCTATCACCGCAGGGTCGCGGACATGGTGGCCACCGGCGTCATCCTGGACGAGGCGATGGCCTATTTCGACGCGCGCCTGTCGGAACGCTACCCGACCGTGGAGATCCGCGTCTCCGACGTGTGCCTGCACGCGGACACGGCTGTCCTCATCGCCTCGCTCGTCCGCGGGCTGGTGGAGACCGCCGCGCGCGAGTGGCGGGCCGGCCGGGAGCCGGTCGACCACAGCGTGAGCCTGCTCAGGCTGGCCGCCTGGCAGGCCGCCCGCTCGGGCCTGGACGGGGAGCTGCTCCATCCCGCGACCATGCTGCCCCAGCCGGCCGAGAGCGTGGTGCGGTCCATGGTGGAGCACACCGGCGACGCCCTCTCAGGCACCGGTGACCTGGCCCGGGTCGAGGAGGCCGTCGCCGGCCTGCTGCGGCGGGGCAACGGCGCCCGGGTGCAGCGCGAGCTGATGGACCGGACCGGAAGCCTGCGGGACGTCGTCACCGAGTGCGTGCGCCGCACCCAGTCCTGACGCGCCCCGGGACCGCCGGTCTCAAAGGATCATGACCAGGGCGTACACCAGGAAGAAGGCCGCGACCAGCGCGACGAGGATCAGGATCAGGGTGAGCGGGGCCTTGGCCCAGCCCTTGGGCGGGTTGTGCGTCTCCCGGGGCCCGGCCTCGGGCATGCTGCTCTCCGCGGGCGGCGTCTCGCCGGGCGGCACGCCGCCCCCGGGCTCCAGGCCGGTGGTGCGCTCGGGCTCCGGATCGGGGTTCACGTGAGTCATGTCACCCGAGTCCCCAGGACGCGCCGAGATCATCAGTCGGCCACGACTTCTCCGTTCCCGGCACCCATCGCAACCACCTGGGCTACATTCGAGCACCGCCGACAACGGGACTCGTCGGCGGCGTCACTCTCCGTACACCCCAGGAGCAGCGCATGCGCGACCTCGCTCTCGCTCCGGCAGCCGCCCCGCCCCTGGCCGGCGGGCTGGCCGACGGCGTCTTCGAGACGGCGGACCGGAATCCGGCCCTGCCGGTGCTCGCCCGCCGTGCGGACGGCGCGTCGACCGCCTGGGAGGAGGTGACGGCCGTCGAGCTGCGGGACGAAGTCGTCGACGTGGCCAAGGGGTTGATCGCCTCCGGGATCTCGCCGGGCCACCGGGTGGCCGTCATGGCCCGCACCCGGTACGAGTGGACGGTGCTGGCGCACGCGCTGTGGGCGGTGGGCGCGGAGGTCGTCCCGATCCATCCGACGTCCTCGCGCGACCAGGTCGAGTTCATCCTGCGGGACGCCGGCTGCGTGGCAGTCGTGGTGGAGGACGAGCAGGGCGTCATGACGGTCGGCACGGTCTGCGCGGTCCTGCCCCGGCTGAAGCACGTCTGGCAGCTGGACGCGGGGGCGCTGGCGCAGTTGGCGCAGCGGGGCGAGTTCGTCCCGCTGACCACGGTGGAGTCGCTGCGCCGGATCGTGCTGCCGGACGCGACGGCGGCCGTCGCCTACACCTCCGGCACCACGGGCCGCCCGCAGGGCTGCGCGCTCAGCCACCGGGGCCTGGCGTACCCGTGCGACACACTGCTGGCGGGCTGGGGGCACACCGCGGCGCCCCCCGGCGAGCAGGCGTCGGTGCTGGCCTTCCTGCCGTTCTCGCACGTGTACGGGCTCATGATCATGGTGTTGTGCGTGCGCGGCGGCATCCTCATGGGCCACGAGCCGGAGATGACCGAGGCGGCGCTCGCGTCGGCGCTGCGCACGTTCCGGCCGACGTACCTCTACGGCGTGCCCTTCGTCTTCGAGAAGCTCTACAAGAATTTCCTGCGCACCGCCCAGCAGGCGGGCCGCGGGGCCCTGTTCGAGCGGGCGGCGCAGACCGCGCGGGACTTCGCCGCGGCCGAGGAGCGGCGACGGCTGGGCACGGGAGCGGGACCCGGGTTCGACCTGCGGCTGCAACACGCCCTGTACGAGCGGACGGTGTACCGCCGGCTGCGGGCGGCGCTGGGCGGCCGGGTGGTGCGGGGCACATCCGCCGGCTCGTCGCTCAGCCGCGAACTCTCCCTGTTCTACGAGGGCATCGGCGTGTACGTGCACGACGGCTACGGGCTGACGGAGAGCAGCGGCGGGATCACCGTGCAGCCGCTGGGCCGGGAGAAGTCCGGGACCGTGGGCCGGCCGCTGCCGGGCACCCAGATCCAGGTGGCCGACGACGGGGAGATCCTGGTGCGCGGTCCCTCGGTGTTCCAGGGGTACGTGGGCGACGAGGCCGCGACGCGGGCGGCGCTGGGCGGCGGCTGGCTGGCCACCGGCGACATCGGGCGGCTGGACTCCGAGGGGTATCTGACCATCACGGGCCGCAAGAAGGACGTCATCGTCACCAGCGGCGGCAAGAGCGTGGCGCCGGCCCCGCTGGAGCAGCGTCTGAGGATGCATCCGCTCATCCACCAGGCGGTGGTCGTGGGCGACGACCGGCCCTGCGTGGGGGCACTGCTCACGCTGGACCCGGACTTCCTCGCGCACTGGCGGGCGGCCCTGGCGCTGCAGGGCGACACGCCGGGCCGGGAGGTCCGTGAGGACAACGCGCTGCGGGAGGAGCTGGGCCGGGCCGTGGCCGCCGCCAACAGCACGGTGTCGCGTGCCGAGTCCATCCGGGTCTACCGGGTGGTCACCGAGCCGTTCGCCCCGGCCAACGGGCTGATGACGCCGTCGATGAAGCTGCGCCGGGACGCGATCGTCCGGCACTACGCCGCGGAGATCGAGGCGATGTACCAGGCGCGCAGCCGCGCCTCGCCGCGGCTGTCCGCGGTCGAGCCCGCCGACTGGGAGGACCCGGACGACGTGTTCCGGTGACCGGGCCCCGTCCGTGTGACATCCGCGACCGGCAGGGCACGCGTACCCGGCTCGCCTGCGGGAACCCAAGGACGTGGGAAAGCTGAGCAACGACGACAGCCGCGTTCAACCGGGGCTGAGGAAGATGTGATGGCGACGGAGCCGCGTTGGGACGACACACCGCACTCGGAGGAGACCCACGAGCGTACGGTCTCCTTCGCCGGCGAGCTGCGCAATGTGACGGGTGCGCGGCTCGCCGCCGAGGAGTTCCTGAGTGCGCTGGCACGGGCGTCGCCTCCGTCGGTCCCGGAGTCCTGGGACGACATCCTGCTGGTCGTCACGGAACTGGCCGCGAACGTGGTCCAGTACGCTCCGGGCCCCTTCGAGCTGCGCATGCGGCGGACGTTCGACGGGGTGCACCTCACGATGCACGACACCAGCACCATCCGGCCGGAGCCCCGCCCGTTCCAGCCGAACGCGGGTGGCGGCGGCATCGGCTGGCACCTCGTGCACACGCTGTGCGACCAGGTGAGCGTGGTGGTGACGGACACCGGCAAGGACATCCACGTGTTCCTGCCCTGGTGAGCGGGAACCGGCCGGGGGTACGCCGCATATCCGCGCGACACCCGGGTTACTCAGTCCGGGCCGGGGCATGCTGGTGCCCACGCGTTCGTCTGCCTGCCGCACCCGGCTGGCATCGCGGCTCGGGGCACGGTGGGATCGATGTTGCGAAGCAGCGATCCAGGGCATGCGAACGGCGTCGAGTCGAACCGCCTGGAGCCGCAGAAAGGGATGGACACCGTGACACGACCCAGGATCCTGGTGGTTGGCGCAGGCTTCGCCGGAGTGGAGTGCGTTCGCCGCCTGGAGCGCAAGCTCTCCCCCGACGAGGCCGACGTCACCCTGGTGACGCCGTTCGCCTACCAGCTCTACCTGCCCCTGCTGCCCCAGGTCGCCTCGGGCGTGCTGACGCCCCAGTCGATCGCCGTGTCGCTGCGCCGCAGCAAGAAGTACCGCACCCGGATCATCCCGGGCGGCGCGATCGGCGTGGACCTCAAGGCCAAGGTCTGCGTCATCCGCACCATCACCGACCAGATCGTCAACGAGCCCTACGACTACATCGTGCTGGCCCCGGGCAGCGTCACCCGCACCTTCGACATCCCCGGGCTGACCGAGCACGCCTTCGGTATGAAGACCCTCGCCGAGGCCGCCTACATCCGCGACCACGTCATCGCGCAGCTCGACCTCGCCGACGCCAGCGAGGACCCGGCGGAGCGGGCCTCGCGGCTGCAGTTCGTGGTGGTCGGCGGCGGTTACGCGGGCACCGAGACCGCGGCCTGCCTGCAACGGCTGACGCACGCCGCCATCAAGCGCTATCCCCGCCTGGACCCGGGCCTGATCAAGTGGCACCTGATCGACATCGCGCCCAAGCTGATGCCGGAACTGGGCGACAAGCTCGGCCGCAGCGCGCAGGAGATCCTGCGCAGGCGCGGGATCGACATCTCCCTGGGCGTGTCCATCGACAAGGCGGGCCCGGAGGAGGTCACCTTCACCGACGGCCGCGTGGTGCCCACCCGCACCCTGATCTGGACGGCCGGCGTGGTCGCCAGCCCGCTGATCGCCACGCTCGGCGCCGAGACGGTCCGGGGCCGGCTCGCGGTCACCGCCGAGATGTGCCTGCCCGGCCAGGACGGCGTCTTCGCGCTCGGGGACGCCGCCGCCGTCCCGGACAAGGCCAAGGACCAGGCCGGCGCGGTCTGCCCGCCCACCGCGCAGCACGCCATGCGGCAGGGCAAGGTGGTCGCCGACAACGTCATAGCGGCCCTGCGCAACCAGCCGATGCAGCCGTACGTGCACAAGGACCTGGGCCTGGTCGTCGACCTCGGCGGCAAGGACGCGGTCTCCAAGCCGCTCGGCGTCGAGCTGCGCGGCCTGCCCGCCCAGGCCGTCGCACGCGGCTACCACTGGTCGGCGCTGCGCACCAATGTCGCCAAGACCCGGGTCATGACGAACTGGCTGCTCAACGCCGTCGCGGGCGACGATTTCGTACGCACCGGTTTCCAGGCCCGCAAGCCCGCCAAGCTCAAGGACTTCGAATACACCGACGCGTACATGACGCCGGAGCAGGTTCGGGCGCACGTGGAGGGCGGTGGCACCGAACCCACCGGACTGTGACGCACGTCACCAGGGACCGCCGATCATCCGAGGCCCGGTCGGCGGTCTCCACCGGGCACGGGCACGCCAACGCCCTGGTGGCGCACACGCTCGCCGAAGGCAAGGAGTCGCCTGACACGGGAGAGAGCACGGCGGCGTGAGCACAGCGGGACGGTCGGTGCGGGCAAAGGTGTGGGACCGTGTCGCGGCGTCCGACCCCGGGCTGCTGCGGCTGACGGCGGGGCTGCGCACCGTGTGCGCCATCTCGCTCGCGCTCGTCGTGCTGGGCCCGCTGCGGGTGGACGTGACGCACCTGGTGGCCGGGGCCATGGCGGCGATGGTCGCCACCTTCGCCATCCGGGAGAAGCAGCCGGCCCGGCAGGCCGTCACGCTCGCGCTGGGCCTGCCCGTGGCGCTGGCCTCCGTGTCGCTGGGCGCGCTGCTGAACACGCGGGTCGTGGCGGGCGACCTGTTCTTCGTCGCGCTCATCTTCTGCGCCGTCTACGGCCGCCGGTTCGGTGACCGCGGCACGGCGCTGGGCCTGATCGGCTTCCAGGTCTACTTCATCTCCCTGTTCGTCCGCGCGACCGCCGGCGGCCTGCCGGGACTGTACGGGGCGATCGCCGTGGCCTTCGCGTGCAGCGGGACCGCCCGTTTCGTCCTCGTACGGCAGACCCCGGCCGGCATCCTGGACCGGCTGCGCCGGGCGTTCCGGGCCCGGCTGGCCCAACTGGTGGCCGCGCAGACCGAGTTGCTCGACGCCGGTCCCGAGGAGGTGGAGAAGGTCCTCGACGACGTCCGCACGGGGACCGCCCGGCTGCACGAGGCGGCCCTGATGATCCAGGGCCGGCTGGAGGACGGGACCTCCGACGAGGCGATGGCCGGCCTGGTGCAGCGCCGGATCGCGGACGCCGAGATCGCCGCCGAGCGGCTGGGCCTGCTGCTGCTCACCGCGCGTGCCGCGCGGCGGGCGGACACGCTCACCCTGCACCTGCCGGGCGCGCCCGTGCCCTCGCCGGTGCGGGAGCCGATGCGGGGCGAGGCGACCGACGCGCTGCGCCGGGACCTGCGGGCGCTGCGCATGCTCGTGCTGCGGCCGGTCGGCGAGGACACCGGGACCGGGCCGGCGCAGGTGCGCAACCGGCTGCTCGGCTACCGCGACGGGGAGAACCTGCCGCCCGCGTCGCCCGCCGTCCAGGACGTCTCCCGGGGCATCGGCGAGGCCGCGCGGGCGGTCCTGGGGCTGCGGACCGCCCTGGAGGGGCCGCAGGACGAGTCCGACGACAGCCCGGCGGCCGCCCGCTCCCGTGAGGAACTGGACGCGGAGGACGCCGCCATCACCGGCGGCGCGGACGGGCAGCGAGGGGAGGAGCAGCCGACCGGGCTGCGGCGGCCCACCACGCGGGCAGCCGTGCAGGTCTCCGTCGGGTCGGCGCTCGCCATCGTGGGCGGCGAGCTGCTCTCCAGCCAGCGCTGGTACTGGGCGGTGCTGACCTGCTGGATCGTGTTCATCAACACCGCCTCCACCGGAGAGATCCTGGTCAAGGGCTACCGCCGGGTGCTGGGCACCGTCCTCGGCGTGGTGGCCGGCCTCGGTCTGGCCGGGCTGGTGGGCCACCACACCTGGACGGCGTTCGGGCTGGTGCTGCTGCTCATCTTCGCGATGTTCTACACAGCCCCGCTGTCCTACACCCTGATGTCCTTCTTCGTGACGGCGATGCTGGGGCTGCTGTACACGCTGCTTCACACCTACAGCACCGCCGTCCTGGTGCTGCGCGTGGAGGAGACCGTTCTGGGCGCGGCCTGCGGGGTCCTCGCGGCGGCGGTGGTCCTGCCGGTGCACACCGACCGCCGTACGAACGAACTCCTCGTCACCACCCTGGACCACCTCGCTGACGTCACCCGGGCCGCGGTCGACCAGCTCAGCGGCGGTGCGCCGACCGACCTGCTGGAGAAGGCGCGGGACCTGGACCAGGCGCTGGCCGACCTGCGCGCGTCCACACAGCCGCTGACCCACCCGATCACACCGCTGCGGTCGCGGCGGGCCACCGCCCGCTACGTCGTCGCGCTGCTGGAGACCTGCGCGTATCACGGGCGCTCCCTGGCGGCCACGGCGGAACTGCTGCCGAGCCATCCCACGATCGCGGCGGATCCCCGGCTGCGCGGAGCGGGGCGGCGCATCGTGCACAACATCGAGACGATCGCCGCGCACGTCGCGGACCGGCGGACCCCGTCCGAGGTCGAGACCGGCCGGAGCATCGCCGCCCTGCTGGAGCCCGGCTCCTACCGCACCCCGCGCTACGGCCGGGTCACCGACCGGGTGCTGCGGCATCTGCAGCGCCTGGACGAGGCGGTGACGGGTCTGGCGCGGCCACTGGATGTACCGGTGCAGCGGCCGAAGAACTGACCGCCGCGGCGGGTCCACGGGTGCGGGCTCTCAGGTCCGGATCCAGCGGGCCTCGGCGAAGGAGAAGACGCCGAAGAGCGCCAGTCCGGCCGCGACGGCCACCAGCAGCCAGGGACCGACCGGGGTGTCGGCGAAGGTGCGCAGCGTGTCGTCGAGGCCCTTGGCCTTGTCCGGCTTGGCGGCGGCCGCCGCGCGCACCGCGAAGACACCCGCCGCCGTGAACACCGCCCCGCGCGCGACGCCGCCGGCCACGCCGGTCACGTCCACCAGACGCCGGCCGCCGGGTGGCATCTGGCCGGTCTTCAGCCGGTCGCGGTAGGTGCGCCGTACGGCCTGTACGGCGATCCACACGCCGGTCACGACGATCCCGGCCCCCACCGCGCCGACGAGCCACTGACCGGCCGGCGCGGACAGGGCGCGGGCGGTGAGGTCGCGCGACTGCGTGTCGCTGGACTGCCCGCCGCCCGAGCCCGCCGCGAAGGACAGCACGGAGGAGGCGACGAACGCGTAGAACACGCACCGCATCAGGGACAGCAGCCGCTTGCGCGCCGAGCGGCCGTCCTTGCCGACCGCGCCGAAGAACACCTCGGACAGCCGCCACAGGGCCATGCCGACGAGTCCGACGCCCAGCGCCCACAGCACCACGGCACCGAACGGGTGGTGGGCGATTTCGGCGAGGGCTCCGCTGCGGTCGGCCTGCTTGCCGCGGTCGCCGAAGGCGATCTGGACCGCCAGCAGCCCCACCAGCAGATAGATCACGCCGCGCGCGGCGAGGCCCGCCCTGGCGGCCCACTCGGTCACCGTGCCCGTCGCCCCGGACCGGGCCCGGAACCGTACCCCCCGCACCAGCGCACCCGTGTCCATCTGTACCTCCGAAGCTCCGATTGCCCCGGCCGGCCGGGGACACACCTCGATCACGGGCCGGGGCGACCGCGCGTACGCGGTCGCCCCGGCTGCTCCCCCGGTGGGGCGCGTTCAGTGCCTTCCGGTGTGCGCCGCCACCGGCTCGGGCGCGGTGGCCGCGCGCAGCGTGTCGGCCGCGATGTCCGCCGGCTCGGGCGGCAGCGTGGCCGCGGCCAGGTGGCGGCGGGCCGTGGCCAGGGCGACTCCCACGTCCCGGGTGCCGGTCAGCACACACAGTGTGTACGCCAGGTCCCGCTCCCGCGGGCCCTGACCTCCCTCGTGCGCGAGGAGTCCCTCGTACTCCTCGACGAGCTTGCGCAGGGTCGCGGGATGCGGCCTGAGCGGAATCAGCATCGGTCTCACTCCTCGATCGCTCGGCGGTCCCTCACTCCTTCGGGCGCCCGCCGGGACCACGGCCGCCCGGCCGCCGGCCGAGCGCCTCATCCCGGACGCGTGCGCAGCTGCGGCTGATGAGCCGGGAGACGTGCATCTGGGAGATCCCCAGCTGGTCGGCGATCCGGCTCTGGGTCATGTCCTCGAAGAACCGCATGTAGAGGATGGCGCGCTCCCGTTCGGGCAGGCGGCGCAGACCTTCCTTGGCGGACTCGCGGTCGATGACGACGTCGAAGGAGGAATCCGCCGCGCCGAGAGTGTCCGCGAGGCTGTATCCATCGTCTCCCGAGGACAGTTCGGCGTCCAGCGAGAGCGTGCTGAAGCTCTCGAGGGCTTCCAGGCCGGTGTTGACCTCGTCCTCCGTCAGACCGGTGTGCGCGGCGATGTCGGCGACCGAGGGCTCGGGGCTGCCGGGGTTCTGGGTGAGTTCACGGCGGGCCACGCGCACCCTGTTGCGCAGTTCCTGCACCCGGCGGGGCACCCGCAGCGCCCACATCCGGTCCCGGAAGTGCCGCTTGACCTCGCCGGTGATGGTGGGCACGGCGTAGCTCTCGAACGCGCCGCGCTCCGGGTCGAACCGGTCGATGGCCTTGACCAGTCCCAGGGCGGCCACCTGGCGCAGGTCCTCGACGGACTCGCCGCGGTCGCGGAACCGGCCGGCGATCCGGTGGGCCATGGGCAGCCACGCGGTCACCAGCTCGTCGCGCACCGCGTCGCGCTCGGGGCCCTCGTCGAGTTCCGCGAGCCGGGCGAAGAGGGCCGCGGTGTCGGGGGCGTCGTCGTGGGGCCGCTTGGGTGAGGTGGTGGTGGCCGCCGGGGCGGTGGAGGAAGAAGCGTCAGTGGGTCGGGCGGGCGTGCCAGGACGGCTGGTCGACATATCGGTGAGCATGCGGAATCGCTCCTGAACTGTGGTTTCAGGGAAATGCCGCGGGAGGGCTGCACGGACCACTTCGAAGGGCCCTGAGCAGGCATAACGCTCCCGCTGGGCGCGCCTCCGGTCCGAAGCACGAGATTCCGTCTGCCCTGCCGCCGGTGGCCCAAACTCCGCTTTTTGGAATCGGCGGAAGAAAAAATGGCGGGAGAGGCGGCCGACTGGAATTCAGGTGAGCGGCACGAGCGCCGTGATCCGCTTGCCTCCGCAGGGCAGGCACGCCACGCGGACGTCGTGCGCCAGCCGGCACACGATCGGCCAACCCCGGCCGCCGACCCGGGAACGGCCCTGGTCGTCGACGGAGCCGAGGGCCACCGGGAGGTCGTCACTGCGGTCGCTCACCGAGACGCACACGTCGTGTCCGACGACCTCGACGGAGAAGTCGGTGACCCCGCCGCCGTGCAGCATCGCGTTGGTGGTCAGTTCGGAAGTGACGAGCAGGGCGTCGTCGAGAGCGTCCGTGTCCCAGTGAAAGTGCTGGGCCTGACACCGCTCGGCCACCACACAGCGCACCCTTCTGCGGGCGTCCGCGGGCCGGCACGGCACGGTACGGCGCGCGTCCGGCGGTCCGAACGCGGATTCGGTCCTGTGCGTCTCGCGCATCCTTTCACTCCCCTGGCTGTGAGGACGAAATCCGGTCCTGCCACACCCGCGTGGATTGCACGGGTTCTCCCTTTTCGGCTGACCTGTCGGCAAGCCGCCAAACACGTTCAGGCGCCATCGGGCCTGGTTTCGGGGGTACGCGGATGCCATGACGGATGTCGTGGACTCGGACGAACTGCTGCGGCGGATGCAGCGCGCGAAGGCCTGCGCACAGGAGGAGGAGCGGACGTGGCGGGAGCGCGGTGACGCACTGAGGGAGGACGATCCGGCGGGCGCGCGGGACGCCGCCGTACGGGCGACGGCGTACGAGGTCGTGCTGCGCGTCCTGGACGAGATCCTCACGCCGGGCGTGCGCCGCGGCCGGGGCTGAACCACCGGTGCCTCCCCCGGGTTGATTGACGTTCATCGGTCCGGGCAGACGAAGACCCATGTCCGTCGATCACACACGAGCACCGGTCCTCGAAGCCCTCGCCGACTACCACGCTCAGGGGCGGCTGTCGTTCACCCCGCCGGGGCACAAGCAGGCCCGCGGCGCCGATCCCGCCGTGCGCGAGGTGCTGGGGGACGCCGTCTTCCTGGGTGACGTACTGGCCTCCGGCGGGCTGGACGACCGGCTCGAGCGGGGGCGGGTGCTGGAGCGGGCCGAGGAGCTGATGGCGGACGCGGTGCACGCCGAGCACACGTTCTTCACCACCTGCGGCAGCTCGCTGTCCGTCAAGGCGGCGATGCTGGCGGTGGCGGGACCGCACGAGCGGCTGCTGATCGGGCGGGACGCCCACAAGTCCGTCGTGTCGGGCCTCGTCCTGGCCGGCATCGAGCCGGTCTGGGTGGAACCGCGGTGGGACGCCGAACGGCACATCGCGCATCCGCCGTCGGCCGCGGAGTTCGAGGAGGCGTTCGCCGCGCATCCGGACGCCAAGGGCGCTCTCATCACCAGCCCGACGCCGTACGGCGCCTGCGCGGACCTGCGGGCGGTGGCGGAGGTGTGTCACCGGCGTTCGCGTCCGCTGATCGTGGACGAGGCGTGGGGCGCGCACCTGCCCTTCCACCCGGATCTGCCGTCCTGGGCGATGGACGCGGGCGCCGACGTCTGCGTGACCAGCATCCACAAGATGGGCAGCGGCCTGGAGCAGGGCTCGGTGTTCCACCTGCGGGGCGACCTCGTACCGCCGAAGCTGCTGAAGATGCGCGCGGACCTGCTGGGCACCACCAGCCCGTCCGTGCTGATCTACGCGGGGCTCGACGGCTGGCGGCGGCAGATGGCGCTGCGCGGCCGGGAGCTGATGAGCGGTGCGCTGGAGCTGGCGGCGCGGGTCAGGGCCGCCGTCGGGGAGCTCGACGGGCTGCGCGTGGACGGCCGCGACGACTACTGCGGGCCGGGGCTGGCCGACGACTTCGACCCGCTGCCCTGCGTCATCGACGTGACCGGCCTCGGGATCACGGGCTACCGCGCGGCGGACTGGCTGCGCGAACACCGGGCTGTGGACGCGCATCTGACCGACCACCGGCGCATCGGCGCCCAGCTCACCCATGCCGACGACGCCGCCACGGCCGACGAACTGCTGTCCGCGCTCAAGGACCTGGTGCGCGCCGCGCCGGAGTTGCGTGCGGCCCCCGGGGTGGACGTGCCGCCGCCCTCCGAACTGCGGATGGAGCAGGCGATGCTGCCCCGGGACGCGTTCTTCGGGCCCACCGAGGACGTACCGGTGGCTCGGGCGGCGGGGCGGGTCGCCGCCGAGATGATCACGCCGTATCCGCCGGGCATCCCGGCCGTCCTGCCCGGTGAGCGCCTGACCGAACCGGTGCTGCGCTACCTGTCCACCGGCCGGGCCGCGGGCATGAACCTGCCCGATCCCACCGACCCGGAGCTCGGGACCGTCCGGGTGGTGGCACGGGACGCCTGAGCGGCGGCACATGTGACGGCAAAGTGAAACCGGTCACGTGCCCCGCTCTCGGTTACCCGCAGGCCCGCTAGGTGGTTTACCATTCATACATACGTGGACGAGGAGTCGACCGTTGCCGTCCTCCCCGGACCACCGCATACGGCCCTGGCTGGTTTCCCCCGTCCAGCCAGGGCTTTTCTCTGCCCGGCGGACCGTTGTTCACGGCATCTTCCCTCCTTCGAGGTGCCCGGTGCGGCCACAGAGGCTGAAATGGGCGTAGGGAAAGACACCGCAACCCGTCGTCGGCGAGGAGCACCGCGCCATGACCAAAGCGATCAAACTGCTCACCGCCCTCCCCCAGAGACAGCGAGAGCGTCTGATGGAGCTGGCGAAGGAGGTCTCCTTCCCCGAGGACACCCGGATCTTCGAGGCCGGCGGCACCGCCGACCGTTTCTGGGTGATCCGCTCGGGCGCCGTCAACCTCGACCAGCAGGTGACGTCCACTCAGCGGGTGACCGTGGCCACCCTCGGCGCGGGTGACATGCTCGGCTGGTCGTGGCTGTTCCCGCCGTACGAATGGGACTTCGGGGCGGTCGCCTTCAGCCAGGTACGCGCCTACGAGTTCGACGGCGCGGCGGTGCTGGGGCTGTGCGTGGAGGACCCGCTGCTCGGTCTGTCCCTGGTCCGCACGGTCGCCGAAGTCCTCGCCCACCGGCTGGAGATGACCCGGAGCAAGCTCATGGATCAGTACACGATGCGCCGGCGCGGCGGGCTCTAGGACCCCCAACAGGCAACGTTCGCCCCGTCGCGACGCCCGGCACGCTCCCCCCACGACGCCGCTGCTTGAGGGGCAAACGCTGCCTGCCGGGGCACCGGGCCGGCGGGTCAGACGCGGTAACGGCGCAGCGCCGGTACCACGGCCGCCAGTGTGAGCATCACGGCGACCACCAGCAGGCCGCCGCCCGCCACGGCCGCCCGGGGGCCGAAGGCGGAGCCCATCGTGCCGTGCAGGACGTCGGCCAGACGCGGGCCGCCCGCGACGACCACCGTGAACACCCCCTGCATCCGGCCGCGCATCTCGTCGGTCGCCGCGGACAGCAGGATCGCCCCGCGGAAGACCATGGACACCATGTCGGCGACGCCGGCCGCCGCGAGGAACGCCGCCGCCACCCACAGGTTCCGGGTCAGCCCGAACCCGGCGACGGCCACCCCCCAGCCGACGACCGCGCCGATCACCATCCAGCCGTGCCGCCGCGCCCGCGAGAACGTCCCGGAGAACAGGCCGCCGGCCACCGCGCCGACGGGGATCGCCGCGAACAGCAGGCCGAGCGCGAGCCCTTCACCGTACGAGGCGTACGTCTCGGCGGCGAGCTGCGGGAACAGGGCCCGCGGCATGCCGAGGACCATCGCGATGATGTCGGCGAGGAAGGACAGCAGCAGCACCTTGTGCCCGGCGATGTAGCGGAACCCGGCCGCGATCTTCCGCCAGCCCGCGCGGCGCGCGGCCGAGGCGGCCGGCGGCGGCAGCGCGGGCAGCCGGTGAACCGCCCACACGGTGACGCACAGCGCGAGCGCGTCGATCAGGTACAGCTCGGGCAGTCCGATGACGGGGATCAGGACGCCGGCGAGCAGCGGTCCGACCACCTGTCCGGTCTGCATGACGGTCGAGCCGAGGGCGTTCGCGGCAGGCAGGTCCTCCTTGGGGACGAGCCGTGCGACGGAGGCGTTGCGGGCCGGCGCGTTCAGGCCCCAGAAGGCCTGCTGCAGGGCGAGCAGGACCATCGGCACGGTCACCGACTCCAGCCCGGTGACGGCCTGGACCCAGAACAGCAGCGAGGTGACGGCTATGCCGCTGTTGGTGATCAGGAGCAGCTTGCGGCGGTCCATGGTGTCGGCGACCGCGCCGCCCCACAGCGCGAACACGATCAGCGGCAGCAGCCCGGCGAGGCCGGCCGCGCCGACCCACGCCGAGGACCCGGTGATGTCGTAGATCTGCTTGGGCACCGCGACGGCGGTGAGCTGGCTGCCGACGGCCGTGACGATGGTCGAGGACCACAGCCGGCGGTAGGCCGGGATGCGCAGCGGGCGGGTGTCCATCGCCCAGCGGCGCCAGCCGCGCCGGGGCGGGGGCGGCGCGGTGGCGGGGGTCCCGGTGCGGGGCTCGGTGCTGCTGCTCTCGCTCGTGTCCACGGGCTTCCTGGTCGCTCGACGTCATACCTTTGTTGGTTACACCTTTCGGTGCGGGCTTCACTGTCCCAGGACTGGCTGTGGACGCCGAGCCCGTTCTCTCAGGCCCCGGCGACGAGCAGGACGCCGAGTCGTGGTGGTGCAGAGCCTTCATGGCGACGACGCTGCCGAGGGAGTGGGCGATCACGACGGCGGGCCGGGCCGCGTCCGGCCGGTACAGGAAGCGCCCGCGGATCCGCCGGTCGATCGGGAGACCGGCGGAGTCCCGCTCCTCCCCGGGCCAGACAGCGGGTGACCCGGGCGAGGTGGCCGGCCATGAGCCGGCCGCCGGCCCACTGGCCGGCCCGGCGCAGCGCGGGTAACGCCAGCAGCGTCGTGCAGACGTTCACGACCCGGCCAACCGGTTCGCCGCTGCCCGGGGCCTGGCCGGGGGGCGCAGTTCGGCGCGCGCGTGTTCCAGGATGCGGCGCTCACGCGGGTCGGGCCCGAGTTCCAGCCGCACCTCGTTCAACTCGTCGAGCAGGTAGCGCAGTTCCTCGGCATCGGCGGGGCCGGTGCCCGCCGATGCCCTGGGGCCGACGGGCGGCGAACAGGTCCCCGTAGTAGGCGAAGGCCGGTTCGGCGAGGACGTCCAGGAACGGCACCGAGTCCTCCTGGGCGTGGCCTGCCGTCCGGGCCCACCGCCAGCGCCGCCGGCCACACAGCACACTCGGCCTGCGGATCGCGCGCGCCGCCGATCCCGTGCACGCACAACAAGGCCGGTCTCACGCCCCGTGTCCCTCTCCCTCGGACTTGCGTCCACCCTCTCTCGCCCCCGGCCAACGGTTCGGCGTGGGAAAGGAGTTGCCGAGACCGTGCGCCATGGGGAGGGTCGAGAGCAACAAGAGCGGCCGTCGTCGTGGACCCGCGCGCGAGAGACCGTCCGGAACCATGCGGCTCTGCTGTTTCACCCGGCATCCACCGGTCACCCGGACAGGGCGCGCGTATTCGACAAATCACGGACGATACGGACGACTTCGATCGCAGGTGACATTCCATGGACAACTGGCGCGAGCACGCCGCGTGCCGTCATGAGGACCCCGACCTCTTCTTCCCGGTCGGCACCACCGGCCCGGCCCTGCTCCAGGAGCGGCAGGCGAAGGCTGTCTGCGGACGCTGCCCGGTCAGGGCGCAGTGCCTGGACTGGGCGCTGGACACGGGGCAGACCATCGGCGTCTGGGGTGGTACGGCGGAAGCCGAACGCCGCGCACTCAAGCGGCGCGCGAGCTCACGCCGCCGCTCCGGCTGACCGGGGGTGGGGTCTGAAGGGGGTGGACACGGACCTGGGGCCTCGCGCCCCGATCGGGACGCGGGGCCCGACCGGGGCCCGAGACCTGGCTGGGGCCGGGGACTGACCGGCGCAGTTGGCCTGACCGAGGCCGGGGCACGACCGGGGCCCGGCGCCTGGACGGTGCCCGGGCCTGACGGGAAGCCGGAGGCCGATGCGGGCCGGGTCCCGACCCGGACACGGAGGCCTGCCGCGGCCTGGGGCTGCCCGGCCCAGGGAACCTGAGCGAGGCCGAAAGCCGACCAGGCAGCCACCCGGCCGAGCCCTGGAGGCCCGACGGAAACCCGACGCCCGAAGGCGCCCGGGTCTGTCCAAGACCGTGGGCCAGCTGGGAGCCGGTCCCGACCGCGACCCGACGCCTGCCCGAAGCCAGGCCCGACCAGCCCAGGGAACTGGCCGAGGCCGGAGGCCCGCTGCGAGGCGATGACCTGGTCCGAGGCCGGGACCTGACCGAGTCCGGGGAGCCCGGCCGCCGGCGCCGGGCCCACAGCGGCCCGGGCCCGACCAGGGCCGAAGCCCGACCAGAGAGCCCACGCCCGACCAGGACCCAGGCCCCGCAAAGGGCCCAGCCACGGCCAGAATCCAGAGCCCAGCCCCGGCCAGGGCCGTCAGCCGCCGGTGCGGCGCAACGGTCCCCACTTCCTCTCCTGCCGGGCGACCTCCGCCTCCGCCTCCTCGATCGCCTCCGGGGCGATCCAGCACAGCGGTTCCACATGGGCGACGAGCGGTTCGTTGTCGGGTCCGCGGCCGGTCTCGCGGCCCTTGAGGACCCAGGGCCGTACGCCGGGTCCCTTCTCGCGCGGCAGGTGCGCGTAGTCGTACAGCCGGCGCGCCACCCACAGCTCCACCGAGCGGTCCTCCCACCAGTCCTCGAGGTCGAGCGGGTTGGCGGACAGCCCGGGCATCTCCACACCGGTGAGCTCGTCGGTGCTGGAGGTGGCGGTGAGGTCGACCTCGGGGCCGCGGGACCAGCGCACGTACAGCCCGCGGTGCCGTTCGACCAGGTCGGTCAGCTCGGTGATCCGGTGTACGACCGGCAGGTCGTCCCGTGCGCCCATGGCGTGGCCTCCCTCGTCGGTTCCGACAGGTCCGTCAGGGATCCGGAGTACCCGCGCCGGGCGGATGGAAGCGGAGGACGCAGGTCCGCCCTCACTGATCGTCCGGCGGCGGCGTGCCCGGCAGCCGCAGCGTGAAGACCGCGCCCTCCCCCGGTTCGCTCGCCGCCTCCGCCGTGCCGCCGTGGGCGGCGACCAGGTGGCGGACGATGGCCAGGCCCAGGCCGCTGCCGCCGGTGCGCCGGCTGCGGGACTTCTCGGCCCGCCAGAACCGGTCGAAGACGTGCGGCAGGTCCTCCGGCGCGATGCCGGTGCCGGTGTCGGTGACAGTGAAGACGACGTCGTCGTCGTCGCGGCGGACCGCCAGCGTGACGGTGCCGTCGGCCGGCGTGTGCCGCAGGGCGTTGGAGACGAGGTTGCCCAGTGCCTGACGCATCCGCACCGGGTCGGCGTCCAGCCACGGCGTGCCCTCGCCCTGGGTGCGCAGAGCCACCCCGGCGGCGCCGGCGGCGACCCGGTGGGCGGCGGTGACCTGGTCGAGCAGGTCGTCGGCGCGGACGGGCTCGCGGTGCAGGCGCAGGGTGCCCGCGTCGGCGGCCGCCAGGTCCTGCAGGTCGTCGATGATCCGCTGGAGCACCACCGCCTCCTCGTGCAGCGAGGCGAGCAGCGCGGGATCGGGGTCGACCACGCCGTCCCGGGTGACCTCCAGCCAGCCGCGGATGTTGGTCAGCGGGCTGCGCAGTTCGTGGGCGATGTCGCTGACCATCGCCTTGCGCTGGGCCTCCAGGCGCTCGCGGCGCTCGGTGAGGTCGTTGAACGCCTCCGCCAGGATGCCGGTCTCGTCCCGGGTGGTCACCGGGACCCGCACATGCATGTCGGGCGGCTGCTGTGCCGCCTCGGTCAGGGCGCGCAGGGGCCGCACCAGCCGCGTGGCGACCACCGCCGTGACGGCGACGGCGACGGCGAGGACCAGGCCGGCCACGCCGACGACCTTGGCCTTGTTGGACGGGGACATGTCGAAGCGGGGCGCGGGCCGGCCGCCGATGCCGAGGAACAAGTCGGCGACGGGGGCCACGTAGGGGTCGAGTTGTGCGCGGAGCGCGCTGTCGACGCAGGGTTGCGCGTCGTGTACCGCCTTGGCGTCGCCCCGCTTGGGGAACCCCGCCACGAGGAACCGGTTCGGTTTGCTGGGGTCGCTCTCGAGCAACGCCGGTGGGCCGTAGTCCAGCCCCCGTCGCTTCAGACAGGTGCTGGTGCCGTCGGTCAGCGCCGCGATGGCCTTCCTCTCGGTGGGGGTGGAGTCGAGGAGCTGGTAGTAGCCGCACCGGTCCGCCAGATACTCCGGAGGTGTCCCGGTCCCGTCGGAGTCGCTGAGGACGGGGCGGCCGCCGGGGCTCCGCCGGACCGTGGCCTCGACGCCCTGCCCGGCGTAGCACTGCCGTACCTTCTCCGCGATGGCCGCCAGCCGGGCGCGTTCGCTCGCCGTCAGCCGGTACGGGCCCACGGCACGGGGATCGATCCCGTCGAGCTGCGCGCCGGGCTCGGTGTAGGTGTCGGTGTGCAGGGGGTCGACGGTGGCGGCGGCGCCGAGGGGCAGGGCGGTGCCGTGCGGGGCGGAGTCGGCGATGAGAGTGCGGTCGGCGGTGGTCAGGGCGATGCGCCGGCCCGTCTTCCGGGCCAGGGCGCGGACGGTGCCGTCGACGCCCTTCCAGTCGGGGTGGGTGGCGGCGTACCCGCTGAGCTGGGCCAGGATCTTCATGTCGTCGGCGAGATCCTGCCCCTGCTCCTCCTTCAGGGCGCTGGTGGTGGTCGTGACGGCCAGCCAGGCCGTGGCCGCCACCGAGCACACGGCGATCAGCGCGGAGGCGATCAGCAGCCGCACCAGCAGCCGCTTGTGCACGGGTATCCGCCGCTTCGCGGGCTGCCGTCGCTTCACCCGTGTCCGCCCCCTCACGGCCGGCCGCCGCTGAGCTTGTAGCCGACGCCGAAGACGGTCAGCAGCCGCACCGGGCGGCGCGGGTCGGCCTCGATCTTCTTGCGCAGGTTCATGATGTGCACGTCGACGGCGCGTTCGGTGGAGGCCCGGTCGATACCGCGGGTGCACTCCAGCAACTGCCGCCGGGTGAAGACCCGCTCCGGCTCCCCGGCCATGGCCAGCAGGATCTGGAACTCGGCCGGGGTGCACTCCACCGGCAGCCCGTCGCAGCGCACCTCGTGCCGGGCCGGGTCGACGACGATCCCTCCGGCGCGTACGACGGGGTCGTCCCGCACGCCGACGGTGCGTCCGCTGCGCCGCAGCACGGTGCGGATGCGGGCCATCAGCTCGCGGGGGCTGTACGGCTTGGTCATGTAGTCGTCGGCACCGAGCTCCAGCCCCAGCAGGACGTCGTCCTCCTCGGAGCGGGCGGTGAGCATCAGCACGGCGATGTCGGAGGTGTCGGGGCCTTTGGCGCGCAGCACCCGGCACACGCCGAAGCCGTCGATGACCGGCAGCATCAGGTCGAGGACCACCAGGTCGGGCCGGAGTCTGCGGGCCGCGTCCAGCGCGGCCGCGCCGTCGTGGACCACGGTCGCGGTGTGGCCCTCCGCCAGCAGGGAGCGGCGTATCAGCTCGGCCTGCATCTCGTCGTCCTCGGCAACCAGCACATGTGCGCACACTCGGCGGATCCTAAGCCGCTCAGCCGGCGAGCCAGTCGGCGTACCCCATCACGACGACGGGGTGCCGGTCCGGGTCCAGGGTGCGCAGGAGGTCCTTCATGTGGGCCCTGGCGATGCTGACGCAGCCGTGGGTGGGGCCGCCGTGGTCGACGTGGAACCAGATGCCGCCGCCGCGGCCCGCGCCGCGGGGGCGGGTCCAGTCGAGGGGTGAAGTGCCGGTCCTGCGGTTGTAATTGATGGCGACGACGTAGTCGAACGAGCCGGCCAGTGGTTCGCCCTCGAAGCCGGTGCCCGGTGAGGTGAAGCCGCCGGACCGGGTGTACGGCAGCCGGGTGCCGGGGTCGGGGAGCAGGCCTCCGGCGTCGGTGAGGGTGTAGACGCCGAGGGGCGAGCGCAGGTCCCCGGCCGTGTGGTGGTCGCTCCAGCCCCGCAGCGCGTTGTGCGCGGGCCAGCTCGCGCCCGCCTCCCAGCCGAGGTCGGTGCGCTGGTACAGCACGACGGTGGACCTGGGCGAGTTCCTGCCGCGGCCGGTGACGACGACCGCCTGCCGTGACCGGCCGGGTATCGCGGCCGTCCGCTTCGGCCCGAGGCCGGGTATGCGCCGCGGTGCCGCCTGCGCGGACACCTCCGGCGAGGGCGTGGCCGTCGGTGTCGGTGCCGGCCGGGCGGCGGACGTCCGGCGGGGGGTCACCGCGGCACCGCCGCCGCAGCCGGTGAGCAGAAGGGGACTTGCGAGCAGTGCGACAGCGGTCCTGCGATTGATCATGAATCGACCATGGCCGACAGTTGTGAGGAACTGGTCAGCTTCTAGACTCGGTTGGGCTTCCCGGTCTGGTACAGCCACGTGTGGAACAGGGCGTCGAGGTCCTTGCCGGACTCGCGCTCGGCCAGCTTCACGAACTGGGCGGTGGTGCCGTGGCCGTCGTGGTGCTCCGCCGCCCAGGCGCGCAGTATGCGGAAGAACACCGGGTCGCCGACGGCCCGCCGCAGTTCGTGCAGGGTCATGGCGCCTCGGGCGTAGACGGGGGTGTCGAAGATGTGGGCGCCGCTGCCGGGGTCGCCGGGCGGGAACGCCCACAGGCCGTTGCTCGCCGGGCGGGCGTACAGCGCGTCGAAGGTCTTCTGGGCGCTGTCGCCGCCGTGCTGTTCGCTGTAGAGCCATTCGGCGTAGGTGGCGAAGCCCTCGTTGAGCCAGATGTCCTTCCAGGAGGTGAGCGAGACGGAGTCGCCGAACCACTGGTGGGCGTTCTCGTGGACGAGGGTGCCCAGGTCGGGTGCCGAGTCGTAGACGGGCCGGGACTGGGTCTCCAGGGCGTAGCCGACGTCGGGCGCGTGGTCGACGATCGAGCCGGCGGCGCGGAAGGGGTAGGGGCCGAAGAGCTTGCTCTCCCACTCCAGGACGGACGGCAGCTTCTTCAGGACGGGCGCGGCGGCGCTCGCCTCCCGCGCGTCGACGGCGTTGTACACCTGGATGCCGTCGCGGGTGGTGTACCGCTCGACCTTGAACTCGCCGACGGTGGCGGTGGCCAGGTAGGCGGCCATCGGCTCGGTCTGGCGCCAGCGGAAGGTGGTCTCGCCGTGGGCGGTGGACTGCCCGAGGAGGACGCCGTTGGCGACGGCGGTGCGGCCCCGGGGGACGGTGATGGTGATGTCGTACGAGGACTTGTCCCTGGGGTGGTTGTTCGCCGGGAACCAGGTCATCGCGCCCTGCGGCTCGCCGGCGACGAACGCCCCGTCGTCGGTGGGGATCCAGCCGTCCGCGGAGCCGTCCGGGTCGGTGACCGGTTTGGGGGTGCCATGGTAGGTGACGGTGACCTTGAAGTCCTGGCCCTTGCGCAGCGCGTGACGCGGGGTGACGACGAGTTCCTGGCCGTTCCTGCTGAACTCCGCGGTGGTGCCGTCGACGGTGAGGCGGGTGACCTTCAGGCCTTTGAAGTCGAGGTCGAAGCGGGTCAGCCGCTGGGTGGCGCGGGCGCTCAGGACCGCCTTGCCCTGCAACTGGGCGGCGGATGTGTGACGGAGCGTCAAACCGTAGTGCCGGACGTGGTAGCCGCCGTTCCCGGCCAGCGGGAAGTACGGGTCGCCCGCGCCGGAGGAACCGGTCGTCCCGGCCGCGGCGGGCCCGGCGGCCGTGACCAGCGCCGCGAGGGCGACGGGGACGGTGGCGAGCACCGCCCGGCGGCTCGGCACTGCCGTACGTCTTGCGGCGGCCTGCTGTCGGGGTGACGTCACGTGTGCTCCTTGGGGGGTGGCCAGTGATCAATTACCGACAGACTAGGCGTCATCCCGGTCGCGATTCGCCCTAGTTCAGGTCAAGTCACGCCGCGTCGCCAACCGCTCGGCGGGGGTCGCCGCAGTACGCTCGCGGCACCGTCCACGACCCGAGAGGGGCCCCCACCGTGAGCGTGCGCGTGCGCCGGATCTACGAACCGCCCGAGCCCGACGACGGCCTGCGCGTCCTCGTCGACCGGCTGTGGCCGCGCGGCGTGTCCAAGGACGCGGCGCACGTGGACGAGTGGCCGAAGGGCATCACCCCGTCGGACGAACTGCGCCGCTGGTACCACGCCGGCGAGCGCTCGTACGAGGAGTTCCGGCGGCGGTACGAGGCGGAGCTCGCCGCTCCTGAGGCCGCCGGACTCCTCGACGGCCTCAGGAAGTCGGCCCGCGAGGGCCCGGTCACCCTCGTGACCGCGTCCAGGAACCTGGAGCAGGGCCACGTCTCGGTGCTGGCGAAGCTCCTCGGAAAGTGATCCGGGAATTGACGGTGGATCAGGCCGTCTGCTGCGCCGCGGCCCGCCCCGCGGCCCGCCCGGAGAACAGGCAGCCGCCCAGGAAGGTGCCCTCCAGCGCGTTGTAGCCGTGGACGCCGCCGCCGCCGAAGCCGGCCACCTCGCCCGCCGCGTACAGCCCGCCGATCGGCTGCCCGCCGGTGCCGAGGGCGCGGGAGTCCAGGTCGGTCTGGATGCCGCCGAGGGCCTTGCGGGTCAGCACGTGCAGCTTGACGCCGATCAGCGGTCCGGCCGCCGGGTCGAGGATGCGGTGCGGGGTGGCGACCCGGCCGAGGCGGTCACCGATGTAGCGGCGGGCGTTGCGGATGCCCTGGACCTGGGAGTCCTTGCTGTAGGGGTTGGCGAGCTGCAGGTCGCGGGCCTCGATCTGGCGCCGTACCCCGGCCGCGTCCAGCAGCGGCCTGTCCGTCAGCCCGTTCATCTTCTCCACGAGCTGCTCGAGGGTGTCGGCGGTCACGAAGTCGGCGCCGTGGCGCACGAAGTCCCGCACCGGGCCGGGGGCGCCCTTGCCGAGCAGGCGGTCGCGCAGGACGGCCTTGCGGTCCTTGGCGGTGATGTCCGGGTTCTGCTCGGAGCCGGACAGGGCGAACTCCTTCTCGATGATCTTCCGGGTGAGGATGAACCAGGAGTGGTCGTACCCCGCGATGTCCTCGGTGGTGCGCAGGTACTTCAGGGTGCTGAGCGTGTCGTAGCCCGGCAGGCAGGGGTCGGGAAGGCGGCGGCCGAGGGCGTCGAGCCACATCGAGGAAGGGCCGGGCAGGATGCGGATGCCGTGGCCGGGCCAGATCGGGTTCCAGTTCTGCAGGCCCTCGGTGTAGTGCCACATGCGGTCCCGGTTGACGAGCCGCACGCCCGCCTCCGCGCTGATGTCGAGCATCCGCCCGTCGACATGGGCGGGGACGCCCGTGACCATCTCGGCGGGGGGCGTGCCCAGCCGCTCGGGCCAGTGGCGGCGGACGATGTCGTGGTTGCCGCCGATGCCGCCGCTGGTGACGATCACGGCCTGGGCGGTCAGCTCGAAGTCGCCGACGCGGTCACGGTTGGAGGCCACACCGCGCGGTGAGTCGTCGTCGGCGAGGACCGTGCCGCGTACCCCGCGTGCCGTGCCGTCCTCGATGACCAGCTCGTCCACCCGGTGGCGGTGGTGGAAGGTGAGCAGCCCGTCCCGGGCGGCCTGCTCGGCGTACCGCGCGAACGGCTCGACGACGCCGGTGCCGGTTCCCCAGGCGATGTGGAAGCGGGGCACGGAGTTGCCGTGCCCGTCGGCGCGCAGGTCGCCGCGCTCGGCCCAGCCGACCGTGGGCAGCAACGTGATGCCGTGGCTCTCCAGCCAGGACCGCTTCTCCCCCGCCGCGAACTCGACGTAGGCGCGCGCCCAGCGCACCGCCCAGGAGTCCTCGTCGTCCTGCCGGTCGAACCGGGCGCTGCCCCGCCAGTCGCTCCAGGCGAGGTCGAAGGAGTCCTTGATGCCGAGGCGGCGCTGCTCGGGGGAGTCGACGAGGAAGAGCCCGCCGAGGGACCAGAACGCCTGGCCGCCGAGGTTGGCGGCGTTCTCCTGGTCGAGCAGGGCGACCCGCCGGCCCCGGCTGGTGAGTTCGTGCGCCGCGACCAGGCCCGCGAGGCCCGCTCCGACGACGATGACGTCCGCGTCCATGACGACTGTGTCCTTCCTCAGCGACTCATGCGGGAGTGCGGCTGCCGTCGGTCAGCAGCGCGGTGAGCAGCTGCTTGAGCCAGGCGCGAGCGGTCTCGACGTCCTTGTCCAGCAGCAGTTGGGTGGTGACGCCGTCGTAGGCGGCGACCACGGCGTGCGCGGCGCCCTCGGCGTCGCCGAGTACGGCGGGCAGTTCGGTGTCGCCCCGGGCCCGGGAGAGCCGGTCGGCGATCGCCCGGCGCAGGCGGGCCCGGTGGTCGCGGAGGGCGTGGGCGACGTCCGGGTCGCGGGCGGCGTGCACCAGGAAGTCCGTCTTCACCAGCAGCCAGTCCACGTCGAGCAGGAGTACCTCGGTGACCCGGTCCACGGAGGCGGGCACGTCGAGGGCGGGCCCGTCGAGGGCGAGCGCGTCGGTCACCTGCCCGGCGATGAGGTCGGCCCGTTCCCGGTAGAGGGCGAAGAACAGCTCGTCCAGGGTGGCGAAGTTGGAGTAGAAGGCGCCCCGGCTGAATCCGGCGGCCTCGCAGACCTCCTCGATCGAGACCCGGCCGAAGCCCTTGGCGGCGAACACGGTGAACGCGGCGTCGAGCAGCTTGGCCCGGGTGCGCACCCGGCGCCTGGTGACGCGCCTGGCAGCCATCTCCTCCGTCGCCATCTCGGCCTCCGTTCGATACGTGAATGTATCCGATACACAGGTGTATCGAAAGAGCCGGACAAGATCCATAAATGGAACACGCATTCGATTCAGAGGTACGCTGACCGCATGGCCACGCACCACCTCCAGGGCTCCCTCTTCGACCAGACCGACGAGCCGAGGCTCGGCCCCCTCGACGCCCTGCGCCGCACCGCACTGGGCTCCGGCGCCTGGATCGACGTGCTGCCCGGCTGGCTGAGCGGCGCCGACGCGCTGTTCGAACAGCTGGCGACCGAGGTGCCGTGGCGCGCGGAGCGCCGCAAGATGTACGACAACGTCGTGGCCGTACCGCGCCTGCTCGCCTTCTACGACGCGGACGACCCGCTGCCGCACCCGGTGCTCGCCGAGGCCCGCGACACCCTCTCCCGGCACTACGCCGACGAACTGGGCGAGCCGTTCACCACCGCCGGGCTGTGCTTCTACCGCGACGGCCGCGACAGCGTGGCCTGGCACGGCGACCGGATCGGGCGGGGCGCCCGCGCGGACACGATGGTCGCCATCCTCTCCGTCGGCGCGCCCCGCGACCTGCTGCTGCGTCCGGCGCACGGAGGCGGCGGGACCATCCGGCGGCCACTGGGCCACGGCGACCTGATCGTCATGGGCGGCTCCTGCCAGCGGACCTGGGAGCACTGCGTACCGAAGACCACCCGGGCCACGGGACCGCGCATCAGCATCCAGTTCCGCCCGCACGGCGTGGGCTGACGCGCGCGCCCGGTCGGCGCGGGCGGACGTCACGTCTGGTTTGCTGTCCCCGTCACACGGCACGTCCGAGATGCGGAGAGATCATGCGGGCAGACGTACGGCAGGTCGCCGACGGCACCTACCTGGTGCACGGGAGCAACACCAACTGGGTGATCCTCAAGGACGGCGACGCGCTGACGCTGGTGGACACCGGCTACCCCGGGGACCGGCTGCAGGTCCTCGACTCCCTCACGGCGGTGGGTGGCGCCCCGGAGGCGGTCGCGGCCGTGCTGATCACCCACGCGCACAACGACCACCTCGGCTCGGCCGAGTTCCTGCGCGCCGCCCACGGCACGCCGGTCTACCTCCACGAGGCCGAAGTCCCGCACGCGCGCCGGGAGTTCCTGCAGCAGGTGTCCGTCGGTGAGGTGCTGCGCAACGCCTGGCGGCCGGGTGTCCTGCCGTGGATGGTGCACGCGCTGCGCTCCGGCGGCACCGAGCAGCATCCCGTCACCGCGCCGGAGGCGTTCCCGGCCGACGGCCCCCTCGACCTGCCGGGCCGTCCCGTCCCCGTGCACACCCCCGGCCACACGGACGGGCACTGCGTCTTCCACCTGCCCGACGCCGGGATCGTCATCTCCGGCGACGCCCTGGTCAGCGGTCACCCCACCGCGCGCGTCGAGGGACCGCAGCTGCTGCCCGACATGTTCCACCACGAGCGGGCCCGCGCGGTGTCCTCTCTGGAGCTGATCGAGGGGCTCGACGGCGACACCCTGCTGCCCGGTCACGGGCCGGTCCACCACGGTCCGGTACGGGAGGCCGCCCAGCAGGCTCGGGAACGCGCCCGGTAGAGCCTTAAGGTTCGTGCCATGGCATTGCAGATCAGCGCCACCAACCCGGAGCACCCCGCGCTCCTGCTCGAACTCCCCTGGGACGTGCCCCTGGAGGAGTGGCCCGAGGAGTACCTCGTCCCGCTCCCCCGGGGCATCTCCCGGCACGTCGTGCGCTACGCCCGCGCCGGCGACGAGGTGATCGCCGTCAAGGAACTCGCGGAGCGGCCCGCGCTGCGCGAGTACGAGCTGCTGCGCGATCTGGACCGGCTCGGCATCCCCGCGGTGGACCCCCTCGCCGTGGTCACCGGGCGCACCGACAGCGCGGGCGCCCCGCTGGAGCCGGTGCTGGTCACGCGGCACCTGGGCGGCTCGATGCCGTACCGCTCGATGTTCGAGACGACCATGCGCCCGGCCACCATGCACCGCCTGATGGACGCGGCGGTGCTGCTGGTCCGCCTGCACCTGGCCGGGTTCGCCTGGGGCGACTGCTCGCTGTCCAACACGCTGTTCCGGCGGGACGCGGGCGCCTACGCCGCCTACCTGGTGGACGCCGAGACCGGCGACCTGCACCCGCAGCTGAGCCCCGGCCAGCGGGAGTACGACCTCGACCTCGCCCGCGTGAACATCAGCGGCGAGCTGCTGGACCTGGAGGCGTCCGGGGCGCTGCACCCGTCAGTGGACGCGATCGCGTTCGGTCACGAGATATGCACCCGCTACAACAGCCTGTGGCAGGAGCTGACCCGCACCTCCGTGTATCCGGCCGGCGAGTACCACTACATGGAGCGCCGGATACGCCGGCTCAACGAGCTCGGCTTCGACGTGGCCGAGATGCAGATCGAGCACTCCCCCACCGGCGACACGGTCACCTTCGTGCCGAAGGTCGTCGACGCCGGCCACCACCAGCGCCAGCTGCTGCGCCTGACCGGCCTGGACGCCGAGGAGAACCAGGCCCGGCGGCTGCTGAACGACCTGGAGAGCTGGATGGCCACCCAGGACGACTACGCGCCCGGCGACCCTCTCGCGGCGCGCCCCGAGGTGCTGGCCCACCGCTGGGTGCGGGACGTGTTCCGGCCCACCGTGCGCGCGGTGCCGCGCGAGCTGCGCGGGTCCATGGACCCGGCGGAGATCTACCACGAGCTGTTGGAACACCGCTGGTACCTGTCCGAGCGGGCCCAGCACGACATCGGCCTGGACACGGCGGTGGCGGACTACATCGAGAACGTCCTGCCCAAGGCCCGCGAGACGCTGGAGCCGACGACGCCCCGGTAGCCCGGCTCAGTCGTGGGGGACCACGGCCACCGGGCACTCCGCGTGGTGCAGCACCCCGTGCGCCACCGAGCCGATGCGGGCGCCGACCGCCGTCAGGTGCGCGCGGCGCCCGACGACCACCAGCTGGGCGCGCGCGGCCACCGACAGCAGCACCTGCCCGGCGCTCCCCATCTCCACCTGCTCGGCCACGGGCACGTCCGGGAACCGCTCCCGCCACGGCTTCAGCGCCTCGGCCAGCGCCTTCCGCTCGTACGGCTCCAGGCCCCCGGCGTCGTCCAGGAGCTTCAGCGAGGCGGGGCTGTAGGCGAAGACGGGCGGCAGGTTCCAGGCCCGTACGGCCCGGACGGTGGCGCCGCGGGCCGCCGCCGTCTCGAAGGCGAACCGCAGGGCGGCGGCGCTGTCCTCCGGGCCGCCGTGCTGGCCCACGACGACGTCCCGGCCGGCCACCTCGGCCGCGGGCCGGTCCCCGGCGCGCACCAGCACCACGGGCCGCGTGGCCTCGGCGATCACCTGCTGTCCGACGGAGCCCAGCAGGAACCCGACGACCGCGCCGTGCCCGCGCGAGCCCAGCGCCAGCAGCTCGGCGTCGGCAGCGGCGGCGACCAGCGACTCGACCGTGCCGCCCTCGACGACGTCGGTGGTCACCGTCAGCTCCGGATGCCGTTCGGCGAGGGCCCGCCCGGACTTGGTCACCGCACCGGTCACCCACTGGCGCTGCGTGTCCCGGTCGGCCCCCTCCACCGCCTCGTACCGCCAGGCGTGCAGCACGCGCAGCGGCAGCCCGCGCCGTACGGCCTCGCGGCCGGCCCACTCCAGAGCGGCGAGACTCTCCTCGGTGCCGTCGACACCGGCGGTGATCGGGCGTGTCATGTGCGGGCCTCCTCGTGGTTCGACCTTGTGCGGGCCAAGTCTCCACTACCCTGCGGTCATGACCTTGGAGTGGGAGCAGGTGATCATCGACGCGGCCGACCCGGTGGCGCTGGGGCGCTGGTGGGCCGAGGCGCTGGGCTGGGTGGTCGTGAGCGACGCGGCCGACGAGTACGAGATCCGGCCCGCACCCGACCGCCTCCCAGGGCTGCTGTTCGGACTCGTACCCGAGGCGAAGACCCTCAAGAACCGGCTGCACCTCGACTTCCGCCCGGACGACCAGGAGGCCGAGGTCGCCCGACTCCTCGCCCTGGGCGCGCGGCACGCGGACGTGGGGCAGGGCGAGCAGCCGTGGGTGGTGCTGGCGGATCCGGAGGGCAACGAGTTCTGCGTGCTGGGCCCGCGCCGGGGCTGAGGCCGGATGGCCCCCGAGCGGCCCCGCTGTGTGCTCCGAGCGCACCGCCTCGCCCGTCCCCGGGCACGGCGACGCGATCGAACATACGATGGCCGGGAGCCGGCACAGTGACGACGGGGGCAACGGGCCGCCGATCCAGCCGCTCGGGGTGGGAGACGTATGGCACAGGCCGCCGACGCAGCGCGGACCGTCATCCTGACCGTGGACGACGACCCCGGGGTCTCCCGCGCCGTCGCCCGTGATCTCAGACGGCGCTACGGCGAGTCGTACCGGATCGTGCGCGCGGAGTCCGGGGAGTCCGCGCTGGAGGCGCTGCGCGAGCTGAAGCTTCGCGGCGACCTGGTGGCGGTGATCCTGGCCGACTACCGCATGCCGCAGATGAACGGCATCGAGTTCCTGGAGCAGGCGCTGGACGTGTACCCGGGCGCGCGGCGCGTGCTGTTGACGGCGTACGCGGACACCAACGCGGCGATCGACGCGATCAACGTCGTCGACCTCGACCACTACCTGCTCAAACCGTGGGACCCGCCGGAGGAGAAGCTCTATCCGGTCCTGGACGACCTGCTTCAGGCGTGGCGCACCAGTGCGTACAAGCCGGTGCCCAGCACAAAGGTCGTCGGGCACCGCTGGTCGGCGCGTTCCTCGGACGTACGGGAGTTCCTGGCCCGCAACCAGGTGCCCTACCGCTGGTACTCGGTCGAGGAGCCGGAGGGGCGGCGGCTGCTGGCCGCCGCCGGGCAGGACGGGCAGCGGCTGCCACTGGTGATCACGCCGGACGGCACGCCCCTGGTCCAGCCCGAGGCGCCCGAGCTGGCCGCCCGGGTGGGGCTGGCGACGACACCGACGGCCGACTTCTACGACCTCGTCGTCATCGGCGGCGGCCCGGCCGGTCTCGGCGCGGCCGTGTACGGGGCGTCGGAGGGCCTGCGGACCGTACTGGTCGAGCGGTCGGCCACCGGCGGGCAGGCCGGGCAGAGCTCGCGGATCGAGAACTACCTGGGCTTCCCCGACGGCGTCTCGGGCGGACAGCTCACCGAGCGGGCCCGGCGGCAGGCCGCCAAGTTCGGCGCGGAGATCCTCACGGCGCGCGAGGTGACGGGCCTGGAGGTCAACGGGGCCGCGCGCGTCGTACGGTTCGCGGACGGCTCGGCGGTCGCGGCGCACAGCGTGATCCTGGCGACGGGCGTGCAGTACCGGCAACTGGCGGCCCAGGGCTGCGACGACCTGACCGGCTGCGGGGTGTTCTACGGCTCGGCGCTGACGGAAGCCGCCTCCTGCCACGGGCACGACGTGTACATCGTCGGCGGCGCCAACTCGGCGGGCCAGGCGGCGATGTACCTGTCGCGGTGGGCGAAGTCGGTGACCCTGCTGGTGCGCGGGCCGGACCTGTCGGCGTCGATGTCGCACTACCTGATCCAGCAGATCGACGAGGCACCGAACATCTCGGTGCGCTGCCGCACGGTGGTCGACGCCGCGCACGGCGCCGATCACCTCGAGCGGCTGACGCTGCGGCACGCCGAGACGGGGGAGACCGAACAGGTCGACGCGCAGTGGATGTTCGTGTTCATCGGCGCGGCGCCGCTGACCGACTGGCTGGACGGCACGGTGCTGCGCGACGAGCGGGGGTTCATCCTCGCCGGGCCGGACCTCACGCCCGACGGGCGGCCACCGCGGGACTGGGAGCTGGACCGGCCGCCGTACCACCTGGAGACCAGCGTGCCCGGCGTGTTCGTGGCGGGCGACGCCCGCGCCGAGTCCGCCAAGCGGGTCGCGTCCGCCGTCGGAGAGGGAGCCATGGCCGTGATGCTCGTCCACCGGTATCTGGAGCAGTCGTGAGCGGGCAGTCGATGCCGTGCAGCCCGCGCGAGATCGCCTCGCTGTTCCTGTTCGAGAAGCTCTCCCCCGAACAGCTGGGGCGGTTGTGCGGCGCGGGACGGGTCGAGCTGTTCCAGCCCGGCCCGGTGTATGCCGAAGGGGATCCGGCGACCTGCTTCTACGTGATGATCGAGGGCACGGTGGTGCTCTCCCGCCGGGTCGGCGGCGACGACGTGGAGGTCGTCAGGACCTCGCAGCGCGGGGTGTACGCGGGCGCCATGCAGTCCTACCTCGGGGACCGGGTGCGGCAGGTGTACAACAACTCGATGCGGGTGACGGAGCCGACGCGGTTCTTCGTGCTGCCCGCCGACACCTTCGCCGACATCATGCGCGAGTGGTTCCCGATGGCCGTGCACCTGCTGGAAGGGCTGTTCTTCGGTACGAAGAACACGCAGGCCGCGATAGGCCAGCGGGAGCGGCTGCTGGCGCTCGGCTCGCTGTCCGCCGGTCTCACGCACGAGCTCAACAACCCCGCGGCGGCGGCCGTCCGGGCCACGGCGACGCTGCGGGAGCGGGTGGCCAAGATGCGGCACAAGCTCGCCGTCATCGCCGAAGGTCCCTTCTCCCGCGAGACGCTGGCGGAACTGATCGAGATCCAGGAACGCACCGCCGAACGGGTCGCCAAGGCCCCCGTGCTCAGCCCGCTGGAGGCCTCGGACCGGGAGGACGCCCTCGCCGACTGGCTGGACGACCACGGCATCGACCACGGCTGGCAGCTCGCCCCCACCTTCGTGCAGGCCGGGCTCGACATCGACTGGCTGGAGCAGGTCGCGGCGGCCGTGGGCGAGGAGATCCTCCCCGGGGCCGTCGGCTGGCTCAACTACACCGTCGAGACCGAGCTGTTGATGAACGAGATCGACGACTCCACCACCCGCATCTCGCATCTCGTCGACGCCGCAAAGCAGTACTCCCAGCTGGACCGCGCGCCCTACCGGGTCGTCGACGTCCACGAACTCCTCGACAGCACCCTGCTGATGCTGTCGGGCAAGATCGGGCCGCGCATCAAGGTCGTCAAGGAGTACGACCGCACGCTCCCGGACATCCCCGCCTACCCGGCGGAGCTCAACCAGGTGTGGACCAACCTGATCGACAACGCGGTCTCCGCCATCAGGAGCACGGGCGGCGACGGCACGTTGACCGTGCGGACCGCGCTGGACCACGAGCGGGTCCTGGTCGAGTTCCGGGACACCGGGTGCGGCATCGCGCCGGAGATCCGGGGCCGTATCTTCGACCCCTTCTTCACCACCAAGCCGGTGGGTGAGGGCACCGGGCTGGGGCTGGACATCTCCTGGCGGATCGTCGTCAACAAGCACCACGGCACCCTCCAGGTGGAGTCCGTGCCCGGCGACACCCGCTTCCAGGTCCTGCTCCCCCTGACCGCCGAGACGCCCGAGGAGGCAGTATGAGCGGCGAGTCCGTGATCGATCCCGGTGTCCCGCCGAGCGGCACCGGCTGCGTGGAGTGCGACGCGGCCGGCGGCTGGTGGTTCCACCTGCGGCGCTGCGCGAGTTGCGGGCACATCGGCTGCTGCGACGACTCCCCGTCGAAGCACGCCACCGCCCACTACCGGGAGACCGGCCACCCGGTGATCCGCAGCTTCGAGCCGGGCGAGGGCTGGTTCTGGAACTACGACACCAACGAACTGTACGAGTCCGGGCCCGAGCTCGCCCCGCCGGTCAGCCATCCGGCGGACCAGCCGGCGCCGGGCCCGGCGGACCGGGTCCCGGCCGACTGGGCGGACACGCTGCGCTGAGCCCCGGTCATGCAACGTGCCCGCCGCCGGTGCGGGGCGGGCTGTGGCAGTCGAGGCTCCGGAGGTCGACGGCGCCGGCCATCGCCTGCATCCCCTTGTCGTTGGGGTGCAGGTGGTCGCCGCCGTCGAAGAAGGGGTGGATCCTCTCGCGGTCGTAGGGGCTGCGGAGGATGCTGTCGAAGTCGGTGACGGCGTCGAACTCCCCGCTGCTCCTGATGTACTCGTTCACCTCCCGCCGTACGGCCTCCGCCGCCGGGTCCCATTCCGGCCAGCCCTTGAACGGGCCGACGGTCGCGCCGACCATGCACGTGCCGGCCGCGTGCGCCCGGCCGGCGATCTCGCGGTACCCGGTGATCAGGTCCTGGGCGGTGACGCCGGTGTGGGCCTTGATGTCGTTGACGCCCTCGAAGAGGAAGACGGTCCGCGCCCCCGGCTGGGACAGCACGTCTCGCTCCAGCCGGTGGAGAGCGCTTGGTCCGGCGCCGTCCGCGAGGACCTTGTTGCCGGAGATCCCTTCGTTGGCCACGCCCTTCAGCGCGCCGCCGGCCGTGCTCAGCCGCCGGGCGAGGTAGTCGGGCCAGCGGCGGTCGAGGCCGGTGGTGGACTGCCGGCCGTCGGTGATGGAGTCGCCGAGGGCGACGACGGCGCCGGTGGCCGCGTCGGGCGGCCGTACGGAGACGGCGTCGAGGTAGAACCAGGAGCCGGTCGTGCCGGTCCAGTGGGCGGCGCTCTCCTCGCCGGTGTGGTCGCCCCGGGTGACGTACGAGGTCTGCAGGGCCATCCCGTGGCCGGTGGCGGGGCCGGCCGCGTGGGGGCCGTGCAGGCTCACCACCAGGTTGGTCGCGGCGGGCAGGCTGCCGGGCAGCGGGTCGCTCCAGGCCGTGCCGCCCGCCGGTACGGTGACCGTGCGGGCGCCGCCGAAGGTGAGCCGCCGGTTGCTGCCCTGCTTCAGCGCAGCATCCTGGTCCTGGACGCCGGCGTAGACGCTGTCGAGGGTCAGCGGCCGGTCGCCGAAGGCGTTGGAGAGACGGACGCGCAGGCCGCTCCCGGCGGCGCTGGTGTGCACGACCAGCCGGTAGGAGCGGTCGGCCACGCCGTCGCCGAGGCGGTCGGCGCTCGCCGCCCAGGTGACGACGTCGTGCGGGGTGCCGGACGCCCGGGCGGGGGCCGGCTGGCAGGCGAGGGTGGTCAGCAGGACGGTGGCGAGGCGGCAGGCCCGCGCGATGCGGCCGGTCACCGGGCGAGGTCCTTCAGCGTGACGGACTCGCCGGGCCGCAGGGTGACCGTCCGGGACGTGCCGCCGTACACCACCGTGGTCGTACGGCCCCCGACACCGCGGATCCGCGCCTCGGTCGGCTTTCCGTCCTTCCACCGCAGGTAGACGACGAAGCCGCCGCGCGCCCCCGCCCCGGTGAGCGAACCGGACGCCGCCCGGGTGTCCGGGAGGGCCGGCAGCGGCTCCAGACGGCCGGGAGGGGAGTACAGCAGCATCTCGGTCATCGCGGCCGGAGTGCCGAGGTCGGCATCGATCTGGAAGATGCCGCGGCCCTGTTCCACCTGGTAGATGTCGAACAGGTTCGGCGCCGTGCCGTTGCTGCCGTCGATCGAGGCGCGCAGGTTGGTGGCGACCAGCCGGTAGGCCTGGTCGGCGTTCTTCAGCCGGGCCCAGCACAGGGCGCGCCAGGCGTTGGCCCAGCCGAAGCCGTCCATGCCGCGGGCGGTGAGCAGGGCGGTGGCGCCGTCCACGATGCCGGAGGGGGTGGAGCCGTCGGGGCGGACCCGGTCGCCGGGGAACAGGCCGGCCAGTGTGGACAGGTGCCGGTGGGCGGTCTCGCCGAGGTTGTCGGGGGACATCCACTCCTCCAGCCAGCCGGTCTTCGGGCTGACCTGCGGCAGGTAGAGCCGCTCGCGCAGGCCGCCTGTGGTGTCGGCGTATCCGGTATCCTTCCCCAACTCGGCGGCTCCCGTACGGTAGTTGCCGAACAGAGACCACACCAGCTCCTGGACGTAGGTGATGCCCGACCGCCCGGTCCGTCAGCGAAACGCGCCGGGCGAGGCGGATCCGGCAGCAGAGGTCGGTCAGCACGCCGATGACCGCGTCGCCGGCACCTTGACGCCGATGAACAGCGCCCGTCCGCCGTCGACGCGGACCAGGTTCGCGGGCCGCCCGAGGGCGGCGCGAGGCTCGTCGTCGGCGTCTTCCACCAGGTACCCGGCCGCCAGCTGGGGGCGGACCGCCTTGGTGACGGCGGCCGGTGACAGCCCGGCACGCCGGGCCGCCTCCAGCCGGGTGAGGGGGCCGTGGGACAGCAGCGTGCTGAAGACCTGTGAGACGGCCGGAGTGTGCGCCGGGAACGTCTCGGTGCGGGAGGCCGAGCGCATGGCCGGGAACCCAGGGCCGTTATTTTCCGCTGCCAATAAAAGAAACGGCGGTATTGGAAAAGGCCGTTGACGGCAGCGGACACGCGAGTGCCCCGCGCCGGGGCGCGGGGCACTCGGTTCCGCCGTGGTCCGGCCGCCGTCAGTGGCGGTCGGCCGGCGTGTTGGCGGCGGTGACGTTGACCGCGCCCCACGCCTTGTCCACCGTCTTGTACTCGACGCTGCTCGCGCCGTACAGGTCCTTGGCCGCCTTCAGCGTCGCGACGCGCGCGTCGTGGAAGTCGGTCGTGGAGACCATGTAGCGGGTCAGGGCACGGTAGAAGATCGCCGTGGCCTTGGTGCGGCCGATACCCTTGACCGTGGCGCCGTTGTAGGTCGGCGAGTTGTAGGTGACGCTGCCGATCTTCTTCTTGCCGCTGCCCTCCGCGAGGAGGTAGTAGGCGTGCGAGGAGACACCGGAACCGGCGTGCACCTCGGTGTAGTACGTGTCCGGCGACCAGTAGTCGATCGTGCCCTCGAGCTTGTCGAGCGACGGGTGGTCGAGGCGGCGCAGGAACTTCTGGTCGAGGCCCAGCTTCTCGCCGACCAGGTAGTCCGGCGTGTCCTTCGCGTTGTTGGCGAAGAACTCCACGTTGGAGCCGAAGATGTCCGCGAGCGACTCGTTGAGCGAGCCGGGCTCGCCGTACTGGTTGCCGTCCGAGTCGACGTAGGTCGGCTCGAGCTTGGCGGTCGCGTCCACCACGCCGTGGGTCAGCTCGTGACCGGTGACGTCGAGGACGACGAGCGGCTTCTTGAACATGTCGCCGTCGCCGTCGCCGTACAGCATGCAGTTGCAGGTCGGGTCCCAGAAGGCGTTGGCGACCTTGTCGCCCCAGTGGACCATCGCGCGGGCGGCCTTGCTGTTGTTGGCGATGCCCTTGCGGTTGAAGGTCTTCTTGTAGAAGTCCAGGGTCTTGGTGATGCCGTACTGGGCGTCGGCGGCGGCGCTGGCGCGGCTGGAGGTCTTGCCGTTGCCCCAGACGTTGGTGGTGTTGGTGAACTTCGTGCCCGCTCCGAAGCTCTCCGTGTACTTGCCCTTGGCGTCCCGGGTCTCGGTGCCGTACCGGCTCGGGTCCTTCAGCTGGTAGTGGCCGCGCGAGGTCGCGGTGGTGGTCAGGCCGACGTTGCCCACGAAGAGGGTCTTGCCGGTGCCGTGCGCGGTTGCCGGGTAGTGCGTGGCGCCGGAGACGCCGGAGCCGAGGAGGCCGGCGTCCTCGGAACCGGTGCCGGTGGCCGGGTCGAGCGTCTCGCCCCGCTTGCGCAGGGTGTCGAGCAGCTTCGGCGACAGGAACTCGTCGCTGTCGGGCGTGTTGCTGCGCACCTTGCCGGTGACGGCGTCGACGACGACGGTCCGTGAGCTGCCGCTGTCGGTCACCGTCACCTGGTAGGCGAGGGCGGAGGCGCCGTCCCGGGCGTCCACGACGAGTTCGGCGGTGCCCGCGTCGCCCTTGGCGACGGCGGCGGCCTTCCGCTGGGCCTGCCGAGCGGTCAGCTTGGCCTGCTGCGCGGCGGGCTTCACCGCGTGATCGGCCGCCCGGGTGACACCGGTGTAGGCCAGCTGCCGGGAGAGGTGGACGACGAGATCGCCGCCGAGCACCGGCATTCCCTTGTGGGTCCGGACGAACCGGACATGCCGCGACCCCTCGGGGTCGATCATGACGTCCTGGGCGTGGAGCTCGTCGCCCTGGGAGACGCCGGTCGCCGAAGCATGGGCGATGGCGGCGGTCCGCGCCGCCGCCACAACCGAGTCGGCCGTCGTCGCGGAGGACGACACGCCGTGCTCCGCCCCCGTGGACGGACCCGCGAAAGCCGTTCCCGCCAGGCCCGTAGCAGCCGTCGCCACCGCGATGGCGACCGCCACGCTGCGTATGTGCGGTCTACGCACTATGAAGGGTTCCTTCGTTCGAAGACGGCCGGGGTCACCAACCGCCTTGAGACGTGGCGGCGTTGGTCCCTCGCCACAGGGGCTGGTCGGGCCCCCGACGGAACCCTTACGGACGAGTCATGTCCACGTAAAGCCGGAATGATCGCTTTCGCGGTCTTCTATGACAATCCTTTACGAATGCGCACCGGAGGGTGATGGACGCATGACCAACTGTGTGTCAGCTGTGGAGATGTGACGAGATGCGAGTAGGTTCCATCGCCGGGATGTGACGGATCTCGCACCGCAAATGGTGCAGATGGGAGAGACGGCGGATGGTCTCAGGAACGGTTGGCAAAGGTCTGGTCCTCGGAGCGGTCACCCTGTCGCTCCTCACGGTCCCCGCGCAGGCCGCGCCGCGGGAGGCACACGCGCGGACGGAGGCGGGGCTCCCGGCGCCCGATGCGGCGGGGCTGCGCGCGGTGCTGCGCTCCACCGTCGCCAAGGGCGCGCCCGGCGCCATGGCCCGGATCGACGACCACGGCACCGTGTACAAGGCGGCACAGGGCATCGCCGACCGCGACACCCAGCGGGCCATCAACACCACCGACCACTTCCGCGTCGGCAGCGTCACCAAGACCTTCTCCGCCGTGGTCCTGCTGCAGCTGGCCGACGAGCACAAGCTGACCCTCGACGCGCCTGTCAACCGCTATCTGCCCGGCCTGCTGCCCGACGACCGGATCACGGTGCGGCACGTGCTGAGCCACCGCAGCGGCCTGTACGACTACACCAACGACATGTTCGCCCGGAGCGTGTCCGGCTTCGAGGCCGTGCGCAACAAGGTCTTCACCTACCGCCGGCTGGTCGACCTCTCGCTCAAGAAGCCGCGCACCAACGCGCCCGGTGCGGCCTACTCGTACTCCAACACCAACTTCGTCGTCGCCGGAATGCTCATCGAGAAGCTGACCGGGCACTCCGTACGGACGGAGTACGAGAACCGCATCTTCAAGCCGCTGAAGCTTCGCGACAGCTTCTACGTCCACCCCGACACGCAGATCCCGGGGAGGTACACCCGGGGCTATCTGACCTCCGACACGGCGGGCGCCGCACCGGTCGACGCCACCGAGCAGACGATGTCCTGGGCGCAGAGCGCCGGCGCCATCATCTCCAGCGCGCACGACCTGAACACCTTCTACTCCGCGCTGCTCGGCGGGAAGCTGACCTCGGCCGCGCAACTGGCGGAGATGGAGCGGTGGACGAAGGTCAACAGCACCACAGCATACGGACTCGGGCTGCGCCGCCGCACCCTGTCCTGCGGGGTGTCGGTGTACGGCCACACGGGCGCCGTCCAGGGCTACTACACGTACGCCTTCACCTCCAAGGACGGCCGGCGCAGCCTCACCGCGGTCGCCAACGCCTCCAACAACGCCGACGTGCTCACCGCGATGGCGGGCACCCTGGAGTCGGCGTTCTGCGGCAAGCAGACGAAGGCCCGCCGGGGTGCCGTGGTCGTCGAGCGTCACGAGGACATCGCTCCGGCGGTCGCACGCCACTGAGCCGTCGGCGGCGGCGCCGGCTTCGTGTTCTCCGACCAGCCGGACGCTCGCGGCGTCCGGCCGCGCGGCGACACGCCGACCGGGCGAGCCGTCGCGTCCTGGCCGCACCCAGACGAAAGACCATGCTCCGTGATCTTGGCGGAATGACATCGTCCGGGACACCATGCGCGCATGAAGGGTGATCTCTTTTCCAGTCAGCACGTGGTGCAGCCGGCCGTTGAGCCGGGGATGTCCGTCGAGAACCCCAAGTGCCTCAGGTACACGGTGAACGGCGAGATGTACGCCCGCCAGGGCGCGATGGTCGCCTACCGCGGCGGCCTCCAGTTCGAGCGCAAGGGGCAGGGCGTGGGCGGCATGCTCAAGCGCGCGTTCACCGGTGAGGGCCTGCCGCTCATGGCGGTGCGCGGGCAGGGTGAGGCATGGTTCGCGCACGAGGCGCAGAACTGTTTCGTCGTCGACGTCGAGCCCGGCGACCAGTTCACGGTCAACGGCCGCAACGTACTGTGTTTCGACGCCTCGTTGTCGTACGAGATCAAGACCGTCAAGGGCTCGGGCATCGCGGGAGGCGGCCTGTTCAACAGCGTCTTCACCGGGCAGGGCAAGCTCGGCCTGATGTGCGAGGGCAACCCGCTGGTCATACCGGTCTCGGCGCAGCAGCCGGTGTACGTGGACACTGATGCCGTGGTGGGCTGGACCGCCCGTCTGCAGACCTCGCTGCACCGCTCCCAGTCCATCGGCTCGATGCTGCGCGGCGGTTCCGGCGAGGCCGTGCAGCTGATGCTCCAGGGCGAGGGGTACGTCGTGGTGCGTCCGAGCGAGGTGACGCCGCAGAAGGCGGAGCAGCACTGACGCCCGCTGACGTGATCTGCGCCGCACAGGCAACCCCGTCGGCCGTACCGACGTCTTGATCGACAACAGACCGAGAGCAGCCCTGGCCCCTCGGGCCAGGGCGGATTTTCGACGCACTATACACATCATGTATACACGTCGTGTATAGAAAGGCAGTCATGTACGGCAAGGCATTCGCCCCGGAGTACCAGGGCGCCCTCACCACCCTGTCCGTGAACTCCTCGCTCGCGGACGTACTGGCCGAGGGCACCGAACGCCTGCGGGCGGCCGAGCGCGCCGGACGGCGCGACGAGGCCGCGCGCTGCGGACTCGCCGTCGCCGAGGCGCACCGCCGGCTCGGCCAGGTACGGGACGCCGACCGGGCGTGGAAGGCGAGTTACCGCGCCGCCCGGGAGGCCGGCGACACGGCGGCGATGGCGTGGGCGCTGTGGAGCGGCGGCACCCTCGCGCGGCAGCGCGGCGCGTTCCCGCTGGCCTGGCGGCTGCTGGGGCTGGCGGCCGAACTCGGCGAGCGGGGCGGCGACATCGTCGTCCGGGGCTACTCGCTGGCCGGGCTCGCGGAGACAGGCCGCATCCAGGGCGACTACGAGGCCGTCGGCCGGCTGCACGAGCAGCTGCTCGCCGAGGCCCGTAAGCGCGGCGAGGCCCGGCACACGGTGTGGGCGCTGGAGGGCATCGCGCAGATGCACCGCAACACCGGCTCCTACGACACGGCGTACGCGATGTTCGAGGAGGCCGCTCAGATAGCCGACCGGGCGAACGACCGGCGCGGGCACGCCTGGGCGCTGCGCGGGCTCGCCGACATCGTCTCCGTGCGCGACGGGGACACCGGGCGTGCGCTGGAGCTGCTGTCGGAGGCCGAGGCGACGTGCCGCGCGATGAACCTCTCCAGCGCGCTCGCCTACAACCACAAGATGCGCGGCAACGTCCTCTACCGCGCCGGCCGGTACGCCGAGGCACGCGAGATGTACGAGACCGCGCTCGCGGAGTTCCGCGCGATGAGCGAGCCGCGCGGCGAGGCACTGGCCCGCCTCGGCCTGGCCAAGGCGCTGGCCCGGCTCGGCCGCGACCGGGCCGAGACGGCGGCCGAACTGGCGGACCTGGCCCGCACGGTGCAGCGCGGCGGCCTGCGGCACGTGGGCCGGATGGTGGCCCGCGCGCAGGAGGAGTTCGGCGTCGGGGCGGAGGCCGTACGGTGAACGCGCTTCCCTCGCCGGTGCAGGCACCGCCGTCCGCGCCGGAAGTCCTCGACCGCTGCCGGGAATTGGTGCGGCCCGAGCTCACCGAGGCCGTGGGACGGCTGCATCCGTGGGTGGGTGAGATGGCGGCGTACTCCTTCGGCTGGTGCGAGGTCGGCGGCGCGCCCTCGGTCGCGCCCGGCGGCAAGGGCGTACGACAGGCGCTGGCCGTCCTCGGGGCGGAGGCGGCCGGCGCGTCCGGACGGGCCGGGGTCGCCGGGGCGGTCGCGGTGGAACTGGTGCACGCCTTCTCGCTGCTGCACGACGACATCATGGACGGCGACCCCACCCGGCGCCGCCGCCCCACCGTCTGGAAGGCCTACGGCACCGGGCCCGCGGTGCTCGCGGGCGACGCGCTGTTCGCGCTGGCCGTGGGGACCCTGGCAGCCGCACCGGGCGGCGCGGGCGCCGTACGGCTGCTGTCGGCGGCGCTGGCCGACCTGGTGCGCGGTCAGGCGGACGACCTCCTCTTCGCCGCCCGGCCGTGGACCGGGCCGGAGCGGGTGTCGCCGCGGGAGTACCGGACGATGGCCGAGCACAAGACCGGCGCGCTGCTCGGCTGCGCGGCGGCGCTGGGTGCCGCGCTCGGCGGCGGGCCCCCGGCGACGGTCGCCGCGCTCGACCGGGCCGGGCGTGCCCTGGGGGTCGCGTTCCAGCTGGTGGACGACGTGCTGGGGATCTGGGGCGACCCGGCCGTCACCGGTAAGCCGGTGCACGGTGATCTGCGGGAGCGGAAGAAGACGTTCCCGGTCCTGGCCGCGCTGGCCTCGCCCGCTCCCGGTGCCCGGCGCCTCGCCGCGCTCCTGGACTCCCCGGGGGAGACGGACGCGGCGTCCGCGCTGATCGAGGAGCTCGGCGGCCGTGCCGCGGCACTGACCGAGGCCCGGCGGCACACGGCCGCGGCTCGGGCCGCGCTCGCCGCTGTGCCGCTGGCGACCGGGGCCGCCGAGGAACTGCGGTGCCTGCTGGACCACCTGGTGGTTCGCGACCTGTGAAACCGAGTTGACCTTCACCGGGTCACCGGGTGAGGGTGCGAAGCGGCGCGGTCCGTCGCTTCCCGCGCCGGAAAGGTGACCACGTTGATCGAGCTCTGGGAGATCGAAGCCGCGGCACGGGCCGTCGCCGGGCACGTCGTGCGCACCCCGACCGTGCCGAGCCCGGGCCTTTCCGAGCTGCTCGGCGCCCCGGTCACCGCCAAGCTGGAACTGCTGCAGCGCACCGGCTCGTTCAAGGCACGCGGCGCGACGGCGAAGCTGCTGTCGCTGAGCGAGGCCGAGCGGGCGGCCGGCGTGGTGGCGGTCAGCGGCGGCAATCACGGGGTCGCCCTCGCGGTGATGGCCGCGGCCCTCGACGTGAAGGCGACCGTGGTAATGCCGCGCACGGCGCCCGCGCGCTCCCTGCGGGCGGCGGAGGCGGCGGGCGCGTCGGTGCGCCTGACCGACGGCATGGACAGCGCGTTCCAGCTGGTGACCCGGTTGCGGGACGAGGGGCTCACGCTCGTCCACCCCTTCGACGACCCGGTGGTGATCGCCGGACAGGGCACCGTGGGTCTGGAGCTCGCCGAGGACGCCGACGAGCTCACGGACGTGATCGTCAGCATCGGCGGCGGAGGCCTGATCGCCGGTGTCGCGGCGGCGCTGCGGGCCCGCCGCCCGGGCGTGCGCGTCTGGGGCGTGGAAACGGAGGGCGCCCAGGCCATGTCCGAGGCGCTGGCGGCGGGCGGGCCGGTGCCGGTCGCACTGTCGTCGATCGTGACCACGCTCAGCGCCCCGGCCGTGTGCCGGCTGACGTACGAGCATGTCTCCGCCCTGGTGGAGGAGGTCCTCGTGGTCCCGGACCGGGAGGCGGTACGGGGCTGCCTCGACCTCGCCGACCACGCCAAGGTGTGGGCGGAACCCGCCGCGGGCTGTCTGCTTCCCGCCGCCCGGCGGGTACTGGAGCTGGTCGGCGACGGCGCCCGGCTCGGGCTGGTGGTGTGCGGCGGCAACGTCACGCCCCAGGACATCATGGGGTGGGCGGATCGGTTCGGGCTGGGCTGACTGCGCGGCAGCCCGGTGCCGATGCCTTTACCGTCGGTTACCCCCAGGTCGGGCCCGGGACATCCGCCGCTTCCCCAAGCTCCGGGCGCCGTCCGCCGCTTGAATAAAAGGCAAGAACCGCCTCGGAGTTGCGGATCCTTTGAACGCATCGCGTCGCGCCCCGCGTACCTCTGGGAAAGACGAGGCAGGGGTTGCAGCGAAGGATGACCATGTTCAAGGCGCACGTCTCCGCACAAGAGCTGATCGCGGGCAGGTACCGGCTCCTCGAGGTGGTCGGCCGCGAGACGAACCGCGTCTGCTGGTACGCCGAGGACCTGGAGGCGGAGCGGCCGCGGTTGGTGACCGGGATCGTGCTCCCGGCCGCGCCGGCCGAGGAGACCCCGCGCCGGACCTGCGCGCGCGTCCTGCGCACCTCGGAGGTCATGAGCATGCTCCGCCCCGGGCGGGTGCCGACGGTGATCGACGCGGTCGAGGAGTCCGGCACGCTGTGGACGGTCACGGACGTGATCGGCGGTACGCCGCTGAGCGAACTCCTCACCCAGGAGGGGTCGTTCCACTACGTGCGGGCGGCCCGGATAGGGCTGGAGGTGCTCGACGTGCTGGAAGCCGCGCACGACGAGGGCTTCACGCACGGCGAGCTCAGCCCCGGCCAGGTGTTCGTGCCCGACCGGGGCCCGGTCGTCGTCGCGGGCTTCGGACTGGCGGGCGCGACCCTCGCGCCCCGGGTGACCGCACCGTCGTACGCCTCCCCCGAGCAGGCCCGCGACGAGCGCATCGGCCCGGCCGCCGACCTGTGGGCGCTGGGCGCGATCCTCTACACGATGGTGGAGGGGCGGCCGCCGTTCCGGGACCGGGGCCGGTTCGAGGCCACCCTGAAGGGCGTGGACCGGCTGCCCCAGCGCACCCCGCTGCGCGCCGGTCCGCTGGCGCAGGTCGTGCAGGGCCTGCTGCGCAAGGACTCCCGGGAGCGGCTGACCCGGCCGGTGGTCCGCGAGGCCCTCACCCGGATCCTGAGCGAGGACCCCGACGCGTACCGGCAGGCCGCGCCCGCGCCCCGGCTGCGGAGTGCCTACGCGACGGTTCTGCTCCCCGACGGGGCGTGGAGCAGGCGGACCATGGCCGCCGGGACGGCACTGGCCGTGGTCACGGTCACGGTGGCCGTACTCGCCGCGACGCACCAGTTGCCCGGCACCGGCACCGACACCGCGGCCTCCGCCGGCGCCTCCGTGCCGGGCGACCGCACGGACGGCGGGCAGACCGGGTTCCCGACCGTCCCGGCCACGCCCACCCCCACGCGGTCCGCCGCGCCCTCCGCCCCGCCCCCGCCGTCGGCCACCGCCACCGCCCCGCCGGACGGCTACCACCGTTACACCGCCCCGGAGGGCTTCTCCGTCGCGCTCCCCGACGGCTGGCAGCGACTGCAGACCTCGCGCGTGTCCGACGCCTACCGCGTCACCTTCGGCACGGGGGACGGCTCCCCCACCCTCGCGGTCACCTACAGCGAAGGCGAACGCGTCGGGCCTGACCCGGTCGCCGTCTGGCGGGACGACGTGGAGCCGGATCTGGAGAAGCTGGCGGGCTACCGGCGGATCGGCGCGATCCTGGCGACCACCTACCAGGGCCACAAGGCCGCCGACATGGAATGGATCTCCGGTACCGGGGGCGACGCCGAGCACACCTTCGGCCGCGGCTTACTCCTCGGCGGCCGACGCGGCTTCTCCCTGCGCTTCACCACCCCGGCCGCCGACTGGGAGGACGCCGCGAACCGGGAGGCCCAGAGAACCTTCCTGCGCACGTTCCGGCCGCCGGCGGACTGACGCCGGTCGCCCGTACAGCCCGTTTTCCGTCCGGCAGGCCGGGGACCCGATACTTATGGTGCAAATCGGATACACGATGATGACCGAACAGGCCGGTCCGCGTGACCTCGTCGACCATCTGGTACACGCCGAGGAGGCCGGCTTCGACTTCTCGGTGACCTCGGACCACTACTTTCCGTGGCTGCGCTCGCAGGCCCACGCCCCCTACGCGTGGAGCGTGCTCGGCGCCGCCGCCCAGGCCACCTCGCGCATCCCGCTGATGACGTACGTGACGTGTCCGACCTTCCGCTACCACCCGGCGATCGTGGCGCAGAAGGCGGCGACGATGCAGCTGCTGTCCGAGGGCCGCTTCCGGCTCGGACTCGGCGCCGGGGAGAACCTCAACGAGCACGTCGTGGGCGGCGGCTGGCCGCCGGTGGACGTGCGGCACGAGATGCTGGAGGAGGCCGTGGAGATCATCCGCGCGCTCTTCGACGGCGGTCACGTCACCCGTCACGGCCAGCACTTCGACGTGGAGTCGGCCCGGCTGTGGGACCTGCCGGAGGAGCCCCCGCAGATCGGCATCGCCGTCTCCGGTGAGCAGTCCTGCAAGCTCGCGGGCCACCTCGCCGACCTGGTGATCGCCACCGAGCCGAAGGCGGGGCTCCTGGAGGCCTTCGACCGGCACGGCGGCACCGGCAAGCCGCGGGTGGGCCAGCTGCCGGTCTGCTACGACCCCGACCGGGACACCGCGGTCAAGCGCGCCCACGCCCAGTTCCGCTGGTTCGGCAGCGGCTGGAAGGTCAACGCCGAGCTGCCGCACCCGGACTCCTTCGAGGCGGCGACCCAGTTCGTGACGCCCGACGACGTGGCCGCGTCGATCCCGTGCGGCGACGACCCGGACGACTTCGTGGAAGCCGTACGGCCGTACGCCGAGGCCGGGTTCACCGAGATCGCCCTGGTGCAGATCGGCGGCGACTCCCAGCCGGCCTATCTGGACTGGTCGGCGAAGACGCTGCTGCCCGCGCTGCGTGACGCGCTCGGTTGAATCGTCAAGGAACGGCAATCACCCGGACGACTGAGCATCTTGTGCGCCGGAGGGGTACTAGAGGGTCCTACGTCGATCGTCCCGGAGGCCCTCGCGTGATCCCCTTCGTGCACAAGACCCTCGTCGTACAGCTCCAGGCGGGCGGTACGGAACGCTGCCCCGTGCTCGCCCACCTCACGTACGACGCCGACGACCCGTTCGCCGTCACCGCGGTGTTCGCCCACGACGGCCGGGTGCTCGCCCGGTGGCGGCTGGACCGGGAGATGCTCGCCGACGGCCTGGACAGGCCGGTCGGCGTAGGAGACGTGCGGTTCCGGCCGGTGGCCACCGGGCCGTGGCACGAGCTGCGGATGGACTTCCTCGGTGACGCCCGCGCCGACGGGGGCCGCCAGCAGGCGGTGGTGTTCGCGTGGGCGCCCGCGGTCGCCGCCTTCCTGCGGGAGACGTGGGAGGCCGTCCCGCCGGGGCAGGAGGAGGTCCGGGTGGACGACTTCCTGGCGCAGATCCTCGCGACGGGCTGAGCGGGCGCGCGGGGGCGGCTGAGTAGCCGTACTCATGCCGCCTGCCGGGCGGGCCGGTCAGGATGAGGGCCCATACGACAAGGAGCCCGCCGTGACCGCAGTGCACCCCGCCCCCCGCCGCGCCCCGCGCTCGACGCTCCCCGTCCTGCTGGCCGGGGTGGTGGTCGCCGGGACGGCCCTGTCGGCGTGGGGCGCGCGTGAGCGCACGACCTGGTTCCTGGAGACGGTGTGGGTGCTGATCGGCCTGCCGCTGGTGGTGCTGACCTGGCGGCGTTTTCCGCTGACCGGGCTGCTGTGCTGGCTGCTGGCCGCGCACGCGCTGGTGCTGGCGGTGGGCGGGCACTACACCTACGCGCAGGTGCCCCTGGGCGACTGGGTGCGTGACACGTTCGGCCTGGCCCGTAATCCGTACGACCGGTTCGGCCACCTCATGCAGGGCTTCGTCCCGGCGGTGCTGGTACGGGAGCTGCTCAGCCGCACCTCACCGCTGCGCGGCAGCCGGTGGCTGGCGCCGCTGACGGTGTGCGCCTGCCTCGCCTTCAGCGCGGTGTTCGAGCTGCTGGAGTGGCTGGCGGCCGAGATCGGCGGGCACGGCGCGGACGCCTTCCTCGCGACCCAGGGCGACGTGTGGGACACGCAGTGGGACATGTTCTGCGCGCTGGTCGGCGCGACCCTGTCGGTGCTGCTGCTCAGCCGGGTGCACGACCGGCAGTTGGCGGCGCTGGAGGGTCAACGCGAGGTGTAACGGCGCCGCGTCCACAGGGGTACCCCGTACCAGCACACCAGATACCAGGCGACGACCGCGGCGACCAGCCACGGCACGTGGCCGTCGTGCGTGGCCACACGAAGGATCAGCAGCAGCGAGGCGGTCATGGTGGCCAGCAGCAGGACCAGGCCGACGAAGGTCAGCCGCGAGGCCATCCGGACCGCCTGGGGCTTCACCCGCCGTCCGGCGACCAGACGGTGCAGGGACACCGGGCCGATGAGGGCGCCGGTCGCGCACGAGCCCAGACAGACGGTCACGATGTAGATGACCTGGTCGGTGTGGGTCAGGTCGGCGTACTTGGGCGTGAAGACGACGGTGAGCAGGAAGCCGAAGAGGATCTGCACGCCGGTCTGGGCGACGCGGACCTCCTGGATCAGCTCGCCCCACATCCGGTCGGCGCGCTCCTCCTCGGTCTCGTTGCGCCCCCGGCGCCGGCCGACGCCCTCTCCGGTGACCGCCACGTTTCCTCCCGTCTTCGGCGACCCGAGTCCTTCTGACTCGCGAGTTCCCCGTAACGGCTCGGTTGTGCCTGATCAACCGTCTGTTTGAAAGATCAGCGGGCGCCGGAGGGCGGGCACCGCTACCAGCGGCCCTCCACCTGGGCCTTGATCCGGCGGTCGTACAGGTCCCGGATCGCGGCGAACGTCTCCTCGGGCGGCGCCGGGAGCCTCGCGGCGGCCGCGTTGGCGCGGGCCTGCTCCGGGGTGCGGGCGCCGGGGATGACCGTGGTGACGCCGGGCTGCTCGATGATCCAGCGCAGGGCCAGCTGGGCGGGGGTGCAGCCCTCGGGGGCGAGCGCGGCGAACTCGGCGGCCGCCTCGACGCCGGTCCCGTAGTCGACGCCGGAGAAGGTCTCGCCCTGGTCGAAGGCCTCGCCGTGCCGGTTGAAGGTGCGGTGGTCGTTGGCCGCGAACACCGTGTCCTTCGTGTACGTGCCGGACAGCAGCCCGGAGGCGAGCGGCACGCGCGCGATGATGCCGACGCCCGCCTCCCGGGCGGCCGGGAGCACCTCGCGCAGGGGCTTCATGCGGAAGGGGTTGAGGATGATCTGGACGCTTGCCACGTTCGGGCGGGCGATCGCGGTCAGCGCCTCGGCACAGGTCTCCACGCTCACGCCGTACGCGGCGATCCGCTCCTCCTCCACGAGGGTGTCCAGCGCGTCGAACACCTCGTCGGAGGAGTACACCGCGGTGGGCGGGCAGTGCAGCTGCACCAGGTCGACGCGGTCGACGCCGAGGTTGCGGCGGGAGCGGTCGTTCCAGGCACGGAAGTTGTCCAGGACGTAGTTCTGCGGGATCTGCTCGACCCGGCGGCCCATCTTGGTGGCCACCAGCACGTGCAGGTCGGGCCTGCCGCTCAGGAAGGCCGCGATGGTCTGCTCGCTGCGCCCGTCGCCGTACACGTCGGCGGTGTCGAAGAAGGTCACCCCCGACTCGGCCGCCGCCTCCAGTACGGCGAGGGCCTCCTTGTCGTCGACGTCGCCCCAGTCGGCGCCCAGCTGCCACGTGCCGAGGCCGACGACCGACGTCCACTGCCCCGACCTGCCCATCACGCGTTCGTCCATGCCGCCAGTCTGTCACCCGGCACCGACCCGCGCGGAGCGGGCCGCTCCGGCCCCGGAACCTGCCCACCGTTCACCCGGACGAGTGATTCGGCTCGACAGAAAGCCTGTACGAGTCAAGCGGGCCCCAGCGTGAGTCCGTGACCGATCGGTCTTCAGTGGGGATGCCGCCCGAGGCCGGCACCGGAATGGTGAGGCGGTCCCGCAGGGGGCGGGCTGTCGGGGCGGGCTGGTCCATCGATGCTTCTGCGGGCATGTACGGAGAGGAGGTGAGTACCAACTCGGCAGCATTTCCCGGGCTATCCGCGGTTGCCCGAGGAGCGCGCGTGCAGGGCCCGTGCCGCCCTCGGCCCGAGCCACCGCTTGAGCCGGCGCAGCACCTCCAGTTGTCCGGCCGCCTTGTCGATGCGGTAGTACAGCTGCGGCGGGACGTACGGCAGCAGCGGGGAGTGACGCTGGCCGAGCAGGGCGAACATCCGGTCGGGGGGCAGGTCGATGTAGCGGGGCAGGTTCTCGTACCACTGGGCGCTGTAGCGGGCGGCGCTCTGCACGGACAGCAGATCGGTCTGGCGCCGCCGCTCGTAGAGGGCGAGGGCCTCCGGGCGCCTGCCGTGCTCGCGCAGGACGCCCGCCAGGCAGATCGCGTCCTCCAGGGCCAGGGTGGTGCCCGCGCCGACGGAGTAGTGGGTGGTGTGCGCGGCGTCGCCGAGCAGGACGAGGTTGCCCCGGTACCAGGTGCGGTTGGTGAGGGTGCGGAAGGTCAGCCACTGGGCGCTGCCGTCGGGGGCGGAGCGGCCGATCAGGGGGTGGCCGCCGAGGACGCCGGCGAAGAGCTCCTCCAGCAGCGCGAGTCCCTCGGCCTCGCTCGCCCGGTCCAGGCCGAGGCCGGTGAAGGTCTCGGGGGAGCACTCGACGACGCAGGTGCTGTGGGTGCCGCTGTAGCCGTAGCCGTAGCACCAGATCCAGCCGTGCCCGGTCTCGGTGAAGGCGAAGGTGAAGGCATCGAAGACCTGGGTGGTGCCGAGCCAGATGTAGCGGTTGCGGCCGGAGGTCAGGCGCGTGCCGAAGTGGTCGCGGTACCGGTCGCGCAGGGTGCTGTGCACGCCGTCGGCCGCCACCACCAGGTCGGCGTCCTCGGGCCCGGCCGTGACCTCGCTCTCGTACTGGAGCCGTACGCCCAGCGAGCGGGCGCGCGCGGCGAGGAGTTCGAGGAGCCGGTGGCGGCCGATGCCGAAGCCCTCGTCGCCGCGGTGGCGGGTCGTCAGGTCCCGTACCCGGGCGACGCCGTCGCGCCAGCGCACCGAGTGCGCCTCGACGGCGTACGCGGACTCGGGGTCGTTGGCCCGGAGTTTGTCGAGCAGTCCGCGCCAGTACGTCACGCCCCAGCCGTAGGTGGAGCCCTCCGGGTCGCGCTCGTGGACGGTGATGTCGTGGGACGGATTCTGCAGCTTCAGCAGGATCGCGAGGTACAGGCCGGCGGGCCCGCCTCCGACACAGACGACCTTCACGCACACACCCCTGACAGTCACCCAAAGTGATCGATTGGCATCGCAGGGTAGCAGGGAGGGGGCGGCGCGGCCGGGCTTCCGGATCACGTCAGCTTGCGGCGGTGAGCGACGCCACTCGAACGGACGGCCGCCGCGAAAGATCACCGGAAATGCCGCCGCACAGGCAAGGAATTTCCGCTTCCGGACCCTGGACACCCCTCCCACGACAAGATCATCTTCGTTCAACTCTGTAGGGCATGCGGCTAATTGTCCGGATCGTAGCCAACCCGATCCGGGGGATTTCTCCCGCTCTCGGGGGACCGATAGGCATGCGGGGTCATCACCGGAACGCACCAGGAGGTCCCGCATGCCGGAACTCACCCGACGCCGCGCGCTCACCACCGCGGCCGCCCTCACCGCAGCCGCCGGAGTCCGGACCGCCGTCGCGCCCGGCGCGTCGGCCGCCGAGCACCACCACGGCTCCCCCGAGGCCTTCGACGAGGTCTACAAGGGCCGCCGGATACAGGGCCGCCCGGCGAGCGGGGGCGGCCACCACCACGACCACGGTGCCGGGTACGCCGTGTTCGTCGACGGGGTCGAACTGCACGTGATGCGCAACGCCGACGGCAGCTGGATCAGCGTCGTCAGCCACTACGACCCGGTACCCACGCCCCGCGCGGCGGCCCGTGCCGCGGTCGACGAGCTGCGGGGCGCCGCGCTGCTGCCCTTCCCCGCCAACTGACCGTCCCCGCCAGCACATCCGGAGCACCCGCACATGACCGTACGCAAGAACCAGGCCCGCCTGACCGCCGACGAGAGGCGGCGGTTCGTCACCGCCGTCCTGGAGCTCAAGCGCAGTGGACGCTACGACGAGTTCGTCAGGACGCACAACGCCTTCATCATGGCCGACACCGACAACGGTGAGCGGACCGGCCACCGTTCACCGTCCTTCCTGCCGTGGCACCGCAGATTCCTGCTCGACTTCGAGCGGGCGCTGCGGCAGGTGGACCCGTCGGTCACGCTGCCCTACTGGGACTGGAGCGCGGACCGCACGGTCCGCGCCTCGCTGTGGGCGCCGGACTTCCTCGGCGGCACCGGGCGGAGCCTGGACGGCCGGGTGATGGACGGGCCGTTCGCGGCGTCCACCGGCAACTGGCCCATCACCGTGCGGGTGGACGGCCGTACGTTCCTGCGCCGCTCGCTCGGCTCCGGGGTGCGCGAGCTGCCGACTCCGGCCGAGGTCGAGTCGGTGCTGACGATGACGACGTACGACACGGCGCCCTTCAACAGCGCCTCGGACGGCTTCCGCAACCACCTGGAGGGCTGGCGCGGGGTCAATCTGCACAACCGGGTCCACGTCTGGGTCGGCGGGCAGATGGCCACCGGGGTCTCCCCCAACGACCCGGTGTTCTGGCTGCACCACGCCTACGTCGACAAGCTGTGGGCCGAGTGGCAGCGCCGGCACCCGGACAGCACCTATGTGCCGGCCGCCCGGACGCCGGACGTGGTGGATCTGAACGAGACGATGAAGCCGTGGAACGACGTGCGTCCGGCGGACCTGCTGGACCACACGGGGTTCTACACGTTCGACGCCTGAGCCCCGCTCGCCGGAGCGGAGTCGCCGGTCAGGCCTCGGCGGCCGTGCGGCACTCCGGGTGGCCCCAGCCCTGCGTGTTCTTGGCGATGGCCTCGCCGGCCGCGTAGGAGCGTCCGCACACGCAGCGGCCCGGGAACTTGGCCTTGATCGTGCGGGAGGACGCCCCGCCGCCCGCCTCGCCGGCCGCCCGGCGGGGCGCCTTCCGGCGTGGCGCGGAGGCGGCCGGGACGTCGGACGACGGTGGCGGCTCCGGCGAGCCGAGGCCGCTGCCGGCCGGGCGCTGGGCGGTCGCCGCCTGGCTGGCGGCGCGGTCGGCGAAGTCGTTCAGCGGGTCGCCGTCGACCTGGTGGGCGGGGACGTAGCGGAACTCGACCGAGCGGCCGTCGAGCAGTTCGTCGATGCGCACGACCAGGTCCTGGTTGGCGACGGGCTTGCCGGCGGCCGTCTTCCAGCCCTTGCGCTTCCAGCCGGGCAGCCAGGTGGTGACGGCCTTCATCGCGTACTGCGAATCCATCCGGATCTCCAGCGGCACATCCGGGTCGGTGGCCGCCAGCAGGCGTTCGAGGGCGGTGAGTTCGGCGACGTTGTTGGTCGCGGTGCCAAGCGGTCCGGCCTCCCAGCGGGCCGGCTTCTCGGCGTCGTCGGAGATCACCCACGCCCAGCCCGCCGGACCGGGGTTTCCCTTCGAAGCCCCGTCGCACGCGGCCACCACTCGTTCACGCATGGCCCCGATCATGCCACGCCCGGACCGGGCGCCCGGCACGCCCTAGGGGACGTCCGTGGTCGTCGGCGTCTCGCCCTGCCTGGTCGTGATGTCGATCACCGAGAAGTTCGCGCCCTGCGGGTCGCTGAGGGCGGCGAAGCGGCCGAAGGGGCTGTCCATCGGGCCGAACCGCAGGACGCCGCCGAGCCCGGAGGCGCGGGCGACGGCGTCGTCGCAGTTGCCGACGGTGAAGTAGACGTTGACGTACGAGGGCACCTCGGGCGGGAACTCCTCCGTCATCCTCATCCGGCCCAGGACGGTGTCGTCGCCCACCTTGAACAGCCGGAAGTCGACGCCCGCGTCCTCGATCCGCTGCGCGGTGTACGGGAAGACCGCCGGGAGGAAGGCGTCCGTCTTCTGCGGGTCCCGGGTGAAGAACTCGGCCCAGCAGTAGGCGCCGGGCACCGCCGTCGCCTCGAAGCCCTCGTGGGTGCCGCCCTGCCAGACGCCGAAGACCGCGCCGGCGGGCTCGCGGGCCAGGCACATGGTGCCGAACTCGCCGACCCGCATCGGCTCCATCAGCACCTCGCCGCCGTTCTCCCGGATCTTCTCGGCGGTCGCGGCGGCGTCCGCCGAGGCGAGGTACAGGCACCACTGCGACTGGCCCTCCTGACCGGGCATCGGCGGCACGACGGCCGCCACCGCCCTGCCGTCCACGTAGGCCTGGGTGTAGTTGCCGTACTCCGACGACGACTCGCCGAAGGTCCAGCCGAGGACGCCGCCGTAGAAGGTCTTCGCCCCCTCGACGTCACTGAACATCGCATCGGCCCAGCAGGGGCTTCCCTCAGGTTGCACGGCCATGGTCGCGGCCTCTCCCGATCGACGTCACCGTCCGGGTCCTCACGCTAGTCACCCTCGGGACGGCCCGCGCGCCGAACCGTCCGGGCCGCCGGAGACTGGGAGGAGACGGCGGCCTTCGACGGGACGGGGCGCGGGATGACGGACGCGACGGTGGCGCGGACGATGCGGGCATGGTCGGTGGTCCGGCCGGGGCCGGTCGAGGGGGATCCCCTCCGGCTCGTCGAGCGGCCGGTGCCGGTGCCCGGGGACGACGAGCTGCTGGTCCGGGTGCGCGTCTGCGGGGTGTGCCGCACCGACCTGCACGTCACCGAGGGCGACCTGCCGGTGCGCCGGCCCGGGGTGACGCCCGGGCACGAGGTGGTCGGCGTGGTCGCCGGGGCCGGGGCGGCCGTCGAGGACTTCGTCCTGGGCGAGCGGGTGGGCGTGGCGTGGCTGCGGCGGACCGACGGCACCTGCGCCTACTGCCTGCGCGGTGCCGAGAACCTCTGCCCCGACTCGCGGTACACCGGGTGGGACGCCGACGGCGGTTACGCCGCGTACACGACCGTCCCGGCCGGGTTCGCCCACCGGCTGCCCGGCGGCCTGGACGACGTGGCCGCGGCACCGCTGCTGTGCGCCGGGATCATCGGCTACCGCGCGCTGCGGCGGGCCGCACTGCCGCCGGGCGGCCGGCTCGGGCTGTACGGCTTCGGGGGCAGCGCCCACCTGTGTGCGCAGGTGGCGCTCGCGGAGGGCGCCACCGTGCACGTGCTGACCCGCGACGAGGCCGCCCGGCGGCTCGCGCTCGAGCTGGGCGCCGCCTCGGCACGGGACGTCTACGACCGGCCGCCCGAGCCGCTGGACAGCGCGATCCTGTTCGCACCCGCCGGCGACCTGGTCCCGGTGGCGCTGCGCGCCCTCGACCGAGGCGGGGTCCTGGCGGTCGCGGGCATCCACCTCGGCGACGTTCCGCCGCTGCGCTACGAGAGCGAGCTGTTCTACGAGAAGGAGCTGCGCAGCGTCACCTCCAGCACGCGCGACGACGCCCGCGAGTTCCTGGCGCTGGCCACGCTGCACGGGGTCCGGGCGCGGACGCACACGTATCCCCTGTCGAGGGCGGCGCAGGCACTGCGGGACCTGAAAGCCGGCCGCTTCGACGGGGCGGCCGTGCTGCTGAACGACCTCTCCTGACCCGCTTGTCGCTCCACTGCGCCCGGGAGTGGGAGCACGGGACCGGCGCGCGATCATCCACACCTGACCCATCCGCCCCGAACGGCATGTTTGCACCACCAAGGAATGAAGCCGCCCCTTTCACGCCGTACCGGGCACCTCCCCCATGCTGTTTGGCTTGTCCACGCGCAGGACCACCTCGTTCACCACCGACCGATCCGGTCACCCCTGTTCACCTCCCGGGAGGGAATGTGTCCACACCGGACAGCGCCACCGGTTCCACCGTCGACGAACCAGCCCCCGACCCCTCCACCGACGGGCACCTCACCAGTCTGAGCACCCGGGCGGCACGCCGGCTCGCCACCACCACCAAGTCCGAGCCGCAGATGCAGGCCATCACCTCGCGGTGGCTGCTGAAGATGCTGCCGTGGGTGGACGTCAAGGGCGGCGCCTACCGGGTCAACCGGCGTCTGCAGCTGCGCTCCGGCCGCGGCCGGGTGCACTTCGAGCAGAACGGCGGCGACGACATCCGGGTCATCCCCGAGACGCTGACCGAGCTGCCGGTCCTGCGCGGCTACGCCGACCTCGACGTGCTGCGGGAGATCGCCGGCCGGTTCCAGCGCCGTGAGGTGCGGGCCGGGCAGGTCCTGTTCGAGGCCGGGCAGCCGGTCACCGAGGCGTATCTCGTCGCCCACGGCCGGTTCATCCGCTACATCAACGGAAAGTACGGCGACGAAGAGGTCGTCGGGGTGGTGAGCGACGGCGCCCAGATGGGCGACGAGGCCGTCGGCCAGTCCGACCCCCTGTGGCTGAGCTCGGTGCGGGCGGAGACGTCGGGCGTGGTGCTGGCGCTGCCCTGGGCCGTCGTCACCGAGTTCACCGAGCGGGTGCCGTCCCTCGCCGCGCACCTCGAGGCGTACGTCGGGCGGCACCGCAGGCCCATGAACCGCAAGGGCGAGGCGGACGTCCCGGTGCAGGCCGGCCACGTGGGCGAGCCCACGCTGACCGGCGGCTTCGTGGACTACGAACTAAGCCCGCGCGAGTACGAGTTGTCCCTCACCCAGACCGTGCTGCGGGTCCACACCCGCGTCGCCGACCTCTACAACGACCCGATGAACCAGACCGAGCAGCAACTCAGGCTCACCATCGAGGAGATCCGCGAACGCCAGGAGTGGGAGCTGGTCAACAACCGGGAGTTCGGGCTGCTGCACAACACCGACTACAGCCAGCGCATCAGCACCTTCACCGGACCGCCCACCCCGGACGACATGGACGAGCTGCTCTCCATGCGGCGCAGGACCAGGCTGTTCCTCGCCCACCCCAAGGCGATCGCGGCGTTCTTCCGGCAGTGCAACCGGCGCGGCCTGGTGCCCGGCACCGCGACGGTCGACGGGCACGAGGTCCCCGCCTGGCGCGGTGTCCCGCTGTTCCCGTGCAGCAAGATCCCCATCACCGGCCACCACACCACCAGCATCCTCGCGCTGCGCACCGGAGAGGCCGACCAGGGGGTCGTCGGCCTCTACCAGACCGGCATCCCCGAGGAGCAACAGCCCGGGCTCAACGTCCGCTTCATGGGCATCGACACCGCCGCGATCATCAGCTACCTCGTCACCGCCTACTACTCGATGGCCATCCTGGTCCCCGACGCGGCGGGGATCCTCGAGAACGTCCAGATCGGCCGGACGGCCGAGTGACGGCCCGGAGCACCCCATGAACGCACCCCCCACCTCCCTTCCGCTGCCCGGCCCGCCGAACCTCGCCCGGTCGGTGCGGGCCCGGCGCACCGGGGCGATCCCCGGTCTGAGGTACCGGCCCGCCGTGCCCGCCGACCCGGAGAAGGCGGCCGAGATCGACCGCAGGCTGGAGGCCTGGGCCCGCGGCCTCGACCTGTTCCCCGCGGCCTGGACGGGCGACTTCACGGGCTTCCAGTTCGGCCGGGCCGTGGTACTCCAGCACCCGGGCGCTGCCGACCTGGAGCGCCTCACCGTCGCCGGCAAGCTGCTGCTCGCCGAGAACATCGTCGACGACTGCTACTGCGAGGACCGGGGCGGCTCCCCGCGTGGGCTCGGCGGCCGGCTGATCATGGCCCAGTCGGCGATCGACCCGTACCACGGCACGCCCGAGCTGGAGGAGGAGTGGCGGCACGGCATGCGGGCCGACGGTCCGCTGCGCTCGTACCACTTCGCCCTGAAGGACCTCGCCGTCCTCGCCACGCCCAGCCAGACCACCCGCTTCACGCACGACATCGCCCGGCTGCACCTGGGCTACCTCGGCGAGGCCGCCTGGACGGAGACCCGGTACGTGCCGCGGGTCTGGGAGTACCTGGTGATGCGGCAGTTCAACAACTTCCGTCCCTGTCTGTCGATCGTCGACGCCGTGGACGGCTACGAACTGCCCGAGCAGGTCTACGCCCGCCCCGAGATCCAGCGGATCACCGCCCTGGCCTGCAACGCCACCACCGTCGTCAACGACCTGTACTCCTTCACCAAGGAGCTGGCGAACGACCCGACGCACCTCAACCTGCCCCAGGTGGTCGCCGCCAACGAGCGGGGCGGGCTGAAGGCCGCCTACCTGAGGTCCGTCGAGATCCACAACCGGATCATGGCGGCCTTCGAGGAGGAGTCCGCCCTGCTGTCCGCCACCTCGCCGCTCGTCGAGCGCTACGCCCGGGGCCTGGCCGCCTGGGTGTCCGGCAACCACGAGTGGCACGCCACGAACAGCCACCGCTACCACCTGCCCGACTACTGGTAGCCCGATGAGCGAGCGCCAGATCCACCAGGAGGAGCCCCGTTGACCACCGCCCCCGTCGCCGGCACCACGTCAGCACCGGTGCCGACCCAGTCCACGTACCAGAACCGCGTCGCGGACTACTGGAACGCCGAGCAGAACCCGGTCAACCTCGAACTCGGGAAGATCGACGACCTGTACCACCACCACTACGGCGTCGGCGAGGCCGACTGGTCGGTGCTCGACGCTCCCGACGCCGGCCTGCGCCGGGAGCGGATCACCACCGAACTGCACCGCCTGGAACACGCCCAGGCCGAGCTGCTCACCTCCCACCTCGGCCCCCTCTCCCCCACCGACCGCGTCTTCGACGCCGGCTGCGGCCGGGGCGGGGGCAGCGTGGTGGCGAACCTGCGCTACGGCTGCCACGCCGACGGCGTCACGATCTCCGCCAAGCAGGCGGACTTCGCCAACGAACAGGCCCGCAACCGGGGCATCGACGGCAAGGTGCGTTACCACCACCGCAACATGCTCGACACCGGCCTCCCCTCCGGCGCGTACGCGGCGTCGTGGAACAACGAGTCCACCATGTACGTCGAGCTGGATCTGCTGTTCGCCGAGCACGCCCGGCTGCTGCGGCGCGGCGGGCGCTACGTGGTGATCACCGGCTGCTACAACGACACCTACGGGCGGGCCTCGCGCGAGGTGTCCCTCATCAACGCGCACTACATCTGCGACATCCATCCTCGGTCGGCGTACTTCCGGGCCATGGCCGCCAACCGCCTGGTGCCGGTCCACGTGGCCGACCTGACCGACGCCACGATCCCCTACTGGGAGCTGCGCAAGCAGGCCGACCACCTGGTCACGGGCATCGAGGACACTTTCCTGAGCGCCTACCGCAACGGCAGCTTCCAGTACCTGCTGATCGCGGCCGACCGGGTCTGAGCCGGGGCGCCTGCGCGGGCGGACCGTCAAATTCCTTCGACAGCGGGCGCGTTGGTCGCTGGAATGGTGCCTGTGTGTGCCATGAAGATGCGTGCGGACGAGGTGGACGTCGACGTCCCCCTCGTCCGCCGGCTGATCGCCGGGCAGTTCCCCGCGTGGGCGTCGCTGCCCGTGGAGCGCCTGGAGTCCTCCGGAACCGAGAACGCCATGTTCCGCCTCGGCGCGGACAAGGTCGTACGGCTCCCCCGGCATCCCGGGGCCGTGGCCGACGTGGCGCACGAGCAGCGCCGGCTGCCCCGGCTGGGGCCGCTGCTGCCCGTGCCGACGCCGGAGCCGATCGGGCGGGGCGGGCCCGGGACGGGCTTCCCGTGGCCCTGGTCGGTGTACCGCTGGCTGGAGGGGCGCAATCCGGTCGCGGGGGCGGTCGAGAAGCCCGGGCCGCTCGCCGGGGACCTCGCGGCGTTCATCCGCGCCCTGCGCCGCATCGACCCCCGCGAGGGGCCGCCCCAGCACCGGGGCGTGCCCCTGGCGACCCGCGACGCGGCCACCCGGGAGGCCATCGCCCAGCTCGCGTACCGGGGGATGGACACCGCCGCGGTCACGGCCCGGTGGGAGGAGGCCCTGCGCGCCCCGGAGCACACCGGGCCGCCCGTCTGGGCGCACGGGGATCTGTCACCGGGCAACGTCCTGGTCGTGGACGGGCGGCTCAGCGCGGTGATCGACTTCGGGACCGTGGGGGTGGGCGATCCGGCCGTCGACCTGATCGTGGCCTGGAACCTGCTGCCCGCGTCCGCCCGCGGCGTCTTCCGCGAGGTCGTCGGCGCCGATGACGCCGAATGGGCGCGGGGGCGGGGCTGGGCGCTGTCGATCTCGCTGATCCAGCTGCCGTACTACTGGGAGACGAATCCGCCGCTCGCGGAGAACTCCCGGCACGCGATCGCCGAGATCCTGGCCGAGTGACGGCCGGCCGCCCGTGCGGGGCGGCCGGCGCGTCGGTCACTCGCCCGCGTACGCCTTCTCCAGTTCGGCCACGTCGAGCTTGCCCATGGACATCATGGCCCGGGTGGCGCGGGTCGCCTTCTCCTGGTCCGGGTCGCCGATCATGTCGATCAGCCGGTCGTAGACGACCTGCCAGGAAACGCCGTACCTGTCCTTGAGCCAGCCGCAGGGGCCGCCCTCGCCGCCGTTCTCGGTGAGCTTGTTCCAGTAGTAGTCGATCTCCTCCTGGTCCGAGCACATGATCTGGAAGGAGACGGCCTCGTTGAACTTGAACTCCGGGCCGCCGTTGAGCGCGACGAACTTCTGGCCGTTGGCCGTGAACTCGACGGCCAGCACGGAGCCGGCCGGGCCGGGACCGGCCTCGTTGTAGCGGCCGATCCGGCCGATGCCGGAGTTCTTGAAGACCGAGACGTAGAAGTGGGCGGCCTCCTCGGCCTGGCCGTCGTACCAGAGACACGTGGTGAATCCGTCGGTGGTCATGAGCACCTCCTGGGGCGTGGAACGCGGTCACCTGTGTCGACCGATCCTCGACCCGGAACTCATCGGCCGGGCCGGCGATTAATCCGGATGGCGGAAGCGCGGCACTAGCATCGGGGCCATGACGTCACCGCCTGCCGACAGCATCCGGCCCTTTCGTCTCGCGATCCCCCAGGGCGACCTCGACGACCTGCACGAGCGCCTCGACCGCACCCGGTGGCCGGACGAACTGCCGGGCGCGGGCTGGGCGTACGGGGTACCGGCGGGCTATCTGCGGGACCTCGTGCGGTACTGGCGGCACGCGTACGACTGGCGTGCGGCCGAGGCGCGGCTGAACGCGTGGCCGCAGTTCACCACCACGGTCGACGGGGCGCACATCCACTTCGCGCACGTGCGCTCCCCGGAGCCGGACGCCACCCCGCTGGTCCTCACGCACGGCTGGCCGGGCTCGATCGCCGAGTTCCTGGACGTCGTCGGGCCGCTCACCGATCCCGCGGCGCACGGCGGTGATCCGGCCGATGCCTTCCACGTCGTGGTACCGAGCATCCCGGGTTTCGGACTGTCCGGGCCGACGACGCGGACGGGCTGGGAGGCGGTCCGGGTCGCCGACGCCTGGGCGGAGCTGATGCGGCGGCTCGGCTACGAACGGTTCGGCACCCAGGGCGGCGACTGGGGCGCGGTGATCTCGCGTGAGCTGGGCCGCGCGCATCCCGACCGGGTGATCGGCGTCCACCTCAACCTGCTGCCGGGCGCCCAGGCGCTCACCGAGCCCACGGCCGGGGAACTGGCGGAGCTCGGTCCCGAGGAGCGGGAGCGCACGCTCGTGTCGTGGCGCCGGTGGGAGGCGTGGTCACGCGAGGGGGCCGGGTACGCCATGCTGCACTCCACCCGGCCGCAGACCCTGGCGTACGCCCTGACCGACTCGCCCGTCGGCCAGCTCGCCTGGATCGTGGAGAAGTTCCGGGAGTGGACGGACTCCCAGGAACTGCCGGAGGAGGCCGTCGACCGGGACCAGCTGCTGACGAACGTGATGCTCTACTGGCTGACCGGTACGGCGGGCTCGTCCGCCCGGATCTACTACGAGCGGGCGCACGCCACCGGCCGGGCCACCGCCCCGGCCGAACCGTCGACGGCCCCCACCGCGCTGGCGCTGTTCCCGGCCGAACTCCACATGGCGCTGCGGCACAAGGCGGACCGGACGGACAACATCGTGCGCTGGACGGAGTTCGACCGGGGCGGGCACTTCGCCGCCATGGAGGAACCCGACCTGCTCGTCGGTGACGTGCGGGCGTTCTTCCGGCAGTTGCGCGAGAAGGACGTCGACTGAGCCCGTACCGGTCGCGCCCGGTCAGGCGGCCAGGCACAGCCCCCGGTACGGCGCGCGGGACGCCCGGCGGCTCCCGTTCGCCTGCCGGGTGAGCTCCCCCTGGGCCAGCGAGAGCAGGTCCCCGAGACCCAGGCCGAGCGCGTGGGCGGCGGCCGCGAGGACCTCCGAGGAGGCCTCCTTGCGACCGCGCTCGATCTCCGAGAGGTACGGCAGGGAGATCCGCGCCGCGTCGGCGACATCCTTGAGCGTGCGCTCCTGCGTCAGGCGCTCACGGCGCAGGACGTCACCGACCAGGTCGCGCCAGAGGGGCTCCCTCGGTGCGCGGGCCGGGGTTTGGGGGTGAAGGGGGATGACGCGGCCCTGGTTCGGCGCTTGGTTGCTCACCCGTTCAGCCTAGGAGCCGAGGCCATCCGGGGAAGGGATCGGGAGCGGATCGGCATTCCGCCCTGAGGGAAATCACGGTTCCGGACGCGGTGGTGTGCGCGACCGCGTTCCGCGGATACACCACCGACTGCCGCCTCGGCCCGCCGCTGACGTACTCGGGTCACCCCGTGCTCGGCCAGCGGTCGGTAACCTGCGGAAACCACCGGTTTCCGCCACTTCGGCGGACGGCCCGCATGCGCAGCGTCACTCGGGGTACCCGCACCGTGGGACACGCATGGATGACCGCATTCCGGGTACCCGCCCGCCACAGTCCAAGGCAGGCATCCGGAAACACCGAGCCGAAAAGGCAGACGTCGAACCGTGACTTTCGTGGGAGAGGTAATGAATACCGCCGGGATCCGGTCGGAAGCAGTGGTCGCCGAGAAGACCGCCGAGGACAGGACGGGCGAGGGATCACTGCCTGGAATCGAGGACCCGAGCGCGATCGCTCCGCGTGACGCGCGCGAGCTGTCCCGCCAGTTCTTCCGACGGCTGACCGAGCTGGAAGAGGGCACGCACGAGTACCAGTACGCCCGCAACACCCTCATCGAGATGAACATGTCGCTGGTGCGGTTCGCGGCGGGACGGTTCCGCAACCGCGGTGACGACATGGAGGACATCGTCCAGACCGGAATGATCGGCCTGATCAAGGCCATCGACCGGTTCGAACTGTCGCGCGAGGTGGAGTTCACCTCGTTCGCGCTGCCGTACATCGTGGGCGAGATCAAGCGGTTCTTCCGCGACACCACCTGGGCGGTGCACGTGCCGCGGCGGCTGCAGGAGCTGCGGGTCGAGCTCGCCAAGGCGCGCGAGGAGCTCTCCAGCCGGCTGGACCGCGATCCCACGGTCGGTGAGCTCGCCACTCTGATGAACATCTCCGAGAACGAGGTCGTCGAGGCCCAGCTGGCCGCCAACGGATACAACTCCGCGTCGCTGGACGCCGCGCTCACCGGGGACGGCCCCGAGGACGGCGAGGCGGTGCTCGCGGACTTCATCGGCGTCGAGGAGGAGGGGCTGCGGCTGGTGGAGGACTTCCACTCCCTCGCCCCGCTCATGGCCGAACTCAGCGAACGGGACCGGCAGATCATCCACATGAGGTTCGTGGAGGAGGCCACCCAGGCGGAGATCGGCGAACGGCTCGGCTGCTCGCAGATGCACGTCTCACGCCTGATCAAGCGGATCATCACACGCCTGCGGCAGGGCATGCTGGGCGAGCTGGGCTGCGCCTGACGCCGCGGGTCGCCGGACTCCGCCCTTGTGCCGACTCTTCCCGGCCGGCGGGCGGCGTCCGACGACTCGTGACGGCTCAACGGCTCCTGACGGCTCAATGGGGAAGGTTCACCAGAGCGCGCACCTTCTTGCCGACGGGTATGCGTTCGGCGGTGACCTCCGCGGCCAGCGCGTGCACGATCTCCAGGCCGTGGCGGCCTACGCGTTCTGGGTCGCGCGGGAAGCGGCGGGGCAGGGCGACGCTGCTGTCGTAGACGGACACCGAGACGGCCGTGTCCGTTCCTTCCAGCTCCAGGATGTACGGCCCGTTGCTGTGCCGGTCGGCGTTCGTGACCAACTCGCTGACCACCAGCAGCAGTTCACCGTCGGCGCGTGCGTCGATGCGGGCGCACCACTCGTTCCTCAGTTGCTCGAGGAACTGGGCGGCGAAGGACCGCGCCTCGGCGATGCACCCGGGTTCCCCGGTGTAGTGCGCCGCCCGTCGCAGCGGTTCCACGGGCACGTCGAAACCACTCGGTATCACTGCCTCGTCCACGTGGTCGGTCATGCGTTTCTCTTTCGGAATCCGGCCCGGCCGGTCACTACTGCACCAGTCCTCGTACCCCGACGGGCGCCGCGCAGTCCAGCCCGGCCGTTCGCCGTCCGCGCACAGTGGGCATCCGCGCGGCGCTCCGGGGCACCCGGACGGTGAGAACCCGGCCGAAAGCGGCCGGGACGGACGGCCGGAGGTGGACGGTGGTCTGGTGGGTGTGGCTGGTCCTGGCGGTGGCCGCGGTGGCGGTCACGGCGCTGCTGGCGCTGGGCATCCAGGCCGGCCGGCGGTCCGGGACGGTGATCGCGGTGCGGCGCGGACGCCGGTACGGCGGACGGGGTGTGTGATGGCCGGACGGATCCTGTCGGAGCCCGGGCGGATGGGCTCGGAGCTGATGGCCGCGCGCAGTCTGACGACCCTGCCGGTCGTCACACTCGCGGGTGACGCGGTCGCGCAGATCAAGGACACGGTCTTCGACGCCCCGGCCGGCCGCATCACCGGCTTCACGCTGAGCGGGCGGGGCCTGTTCTCCGGCCCGCTGAAGCGGAGCCTGCCCTGGTCGGGCGTGCACTCGCTGGGGCATCACGCGGTGATGATCCGCGATCCCGGCGCCCTGGCCGAGGCGGGCGCCGTGGTGGTCCGCAAGGAGGCGGCCAAGGGCCGGGTGCTGGGTGCGAAGGTGCTCACGGACGCGGGGACGGAGGTCGGCAAGGTGCTCGACGTCGTCGTGGAGGGCGGCAGCAGCGGCCGGGTCGTGGGCTTCCGGATCGCGGCGAGCAAGTCCCTGACGTCCGGCTCGAGCCGCCGCCGGCACAAGGTGTACGTCCCGCGGGGCGAGACCCTGGCGGTCTCCGGCCAGGCCCTGGTCGTCCCCGCGGACGCGACACTGTACGTGGCCGAGGACCTCCCGAGCTTCGTCGGGCAGGTGCAGGCCTTCCACGCCCGGTACGGCGCGGATCATCTGCCCCGCCCGCCGAAGGGGCCGCTGCCGTGATGCTGTACTCGCAGGTGCGCAACCTGCCCGTGCTGACGCTCACGGACGCGGCCGAGATCGGTGTCGTGAAGGCCCTGACGGTCGACGCCGCGGCGCGGGCGGTCACGCACGTCCGCGTCGGCGCGCGGCACGGCCGGGGGGACACCGTGCTGCCCTGGGAGGCGCTGCACGCGGTCGGCGCCGACGCCGTGCTGGTCCGCCGGGATCCGGCCGCGGAGACCTCCGCGCCCGCCGCGCCGCCGCACCACGAGGCGCTGCACCAGCGGATCCTGACCGAGGCCGGTGACGAGCGCGGCACCGTCCAGGACCTCGCGTTCGATCCGGAAACCGGCCGCGTGGAGACGGTCTTCACCGCACTCGGCACGATCCCGGCCGACCGCCTGCTGGGCCTGGGCGACTACGCCATGGTCGTCCGCGCCGGCTGAGTCACTGCTCCGGGGAATTCGTCATCGGGGCCTCCGGGGCGTCGGAGGTCACCTCTTCGGAGGTTGGGGACTCCCCCGTACTCTCGGATCCGGAGGACGGCGGTACCAGGTTCTGCGAGGACGGCGTCTCCGACGACGGCATGTCCGAGGACGGGGTGTCCGACGACCGGTTGTCCGAGGACGGGGTGTCCGAGGACGGGGTGTCCGAGGACGGGTTGTCCGAGGACGGGTTGTCCGAGGACGGGTTGTCCGAGGACGGCGTCTCCGAGGACGGCGGTACCAGGTTCTCCGACGACGGGGTGTCCGAGGACGAGGTGTCCGAGGAGGTGTCCGACGACGGGGTATCCGAAGACGGCGGTACCAGGTTCTCCGACGACGAGGTACCCGAGGACGGCGTCTCCGACGAAGGAGACTCCGGGCCTCTCGACGGCGGCGGGCACGGTGGCTTCTGACCCGGCGAGGACGCGCACTCCGGGGGCCGCGACGGCGGGTTGGGGTCGAACGGCCTCGCCGGCGGCCTGCTCTGCTGGTCCTTGTGTCCCGTGTCACCCCGGTGACGGTGGAACCAGCCGTGGTGGTGGGGGTCGTAGATGACGAAGACCTTGATGACCACCGGCGCGGGCGTGACCACGACGACGTTCGAGGGGCGGTACGACGGCCACACGTGCCCCGCCAGCTTCGGCGTGGACTTCTGTGCCACGGGCGGGGCCAGCGGGTTGCCGCAGGCGCAGCGCACCCGGGGCACGCCGTGGCCGTCGACGAGGACGGCCGTGCCCGCCTGGAGGACGGACTGGTAGTGGGTGGCGGCGCCGTCGCGGTAACCGTGGTTGGTGACGCGGGTGTCCGCGCGCAGCTGTACGGGGGTGAGCGAGTGGAGATAGGCGGGGACGCCGGACGGCTGGACGCCGGCGGCGGAGGCCCACGCCCTGTTCTTGGCGGGGTCCGCCTGGAGGGCATGGCTCTGCTTGTTCACATCGCAGGCGGGGACGTTGCGGGTGCCGCTGTAGAGGCCCTCCGACGCCCCGTTCACGCCCCGCACCGTGGTGACCGGCCCGGACGACGAGACGGCCGGCGCGGAGGGGGTGACCTGCGGGGACGAGGGGGCCGGGGAGACGGTGACCGGCGGAACGGAGCTGGTCGTCGCCGTGGACGGCGTGAACGGGTCCGGGCCCGTGCTGCCCGCGGCCTGGGGGAATATCTCGCCGCCCTTCCCCGAACCGCCGTCCGGGCGGGTGAGGACCACGGCCAGGACGGCGACCGCCACGACGGCGGCGGTGAGCGCGGCGATGCGGGGCACGGAGCGCCACCACGGCCGGTGCGGGTGCGGTTCTCCCGTGCCGGCGCCTCCCGTCGGTGGTACCGGGGGCCCCGTCGGCGGCTGGGAGGGGCCGCCCGACAGCGGGCCGGAGGGCGGTCCTGTGGGACGGTCGGAGAACGGCGGTTCGGCGCTCACGAGCTCTTCTTCCGACGCGGAATGCGGCCTTCGCTGGCAAACGGCCGCTTTGCTGCACGATGATCCCATTGTGTGCTCCGGTCCCTGACGGCCCGCAACACGACGCGGACGGCCCACCCGGCGGGCGCGTCGCCCGGAGGGCTGCTTAGCGTGGCAGCGTGACCCCCCGCACCGCCTCCGACCAGACCGTCGCCCGACACGGCTGGTGGCAGGCCGTGACCACGGTGCTGGCCGGGGTGTTCACCATGGTCGTCGTCGCCGCGCTGGGGTTGTGGGCGGCGGGCGCGGCGGACCTTCCTGAGGACGCGTTCCCCCGGGTGGTGATGGCCACCGTGGTGACGGCCGTCGGCGGCACCGTCCGGCTCGCGGGCGATGCCGGACCCCTCGCCAGGACCCAGGTGGGGCTGACCGTGATCCCCCTCTCGGTCACGCTCGCCGGGGCCCTCGCGGTCGCCGCGGGCTTCCTGCAGCCGCTGCGGCACCGGGCGGTCGCGGGCGCGGCCGAACTGGCCGGGTGGGCCGCCCGTATCGCCGTGCTGTGGCTGCTCGCGCTGACCGGCCTGGCCCTGGGGGCGCGGCAGACCTTCGCCGTCGACCCCGGCAACGGCACGCTCAGTGACCTCACCGACCTGTTCGACGCGGCGCCGAAGGTCGGGTTCACCACGGACATGCCGCTGACCGTGCTGTTCGGACTGCTGTGGCTGGCGGGCGTCCTGGTGCTGGCCCTGCTGGTGTCGCGCGCGGCGCCGCTGCCGGGACGGCTGCTGCGCTCGCAGGAGTCGGTACGTCCGGCCGCGTACGCCATGGTCGTGCTGCTGCTCGCCTGTGTCGTCGTGGGCATCGTCGTCGCGCTGGTGAAGGCGGCCCGCGGGCACCCCCTGGAGACGCTCGCGCTGATCCTGCTCGGCATGCCCAACCTGGCCTGGCTGGCCTTCACCCTCGGCCTGGGCGTCACCTGGCACGGCCGGGTGGACGGCCCGTTCGGGCTGCCCGTGCCCCGGATCCTCGACGAGCTGCTGCGCACCCCGGACGTCTCCACCCTGAACCTGCGTACGCTCGCCGAGCACGATGCCCACGCGTGGTGGCTGCTGGTGGTGGACGCGGCGCTCCTGCTGGCGGCCGCGTTCCTGATGGCGGCTCGCTCCCCCGCCCGCGTACGGGCCTGGCGGCACGCCGTGCGTATGGCCGTCGCCCTCAGCCTGACGGTCCTGACGATCTGCCTCGTCGGCCGCGTCTCCGCCCACTACGGCCTGTCCCTGCTCGGCATCGGCGACCTGGGCGGCGACCTGTCCGGAGAACTCCTTCTACGCCCCCGGTTGTGGCCCGCCCTGGGCCTGGCCGCGCTGTGGGGCCTGATCACCGGCTTCCTGGGCGCGCTGCTGGCGCGGCCGGTGCGGCGGCGGGGCGAGGCGAGGGCGAGCGGTCCTGGTCGGCGCTGACACCTCCCGCCCGTGCCACGCGACGACCTCCCCCACGGGCAGGTGGGCCTGTGCGGGCCTGTCCTGCCGTCCGTCAGCGCTCGGCCTCGGGGGTCACCACGCGGGTCGGGGCGTGGCGCGGGCCGGTGGTCGGGATCGCGCGGTCCGTGGCGTAGGTGGTCAGCCGTTTGCCGTCCCCGTACACCCACCGCTCCTCGTCGGTGTCGTACAGCCACATGGACTCGCCGTCGACCACCACCCCGATCCGCAACTCCCGGGTACGGTCGCGGAAGGACTCCCCGTCGAGGCCGCCGGCCACGAGGTCCTCCACCGCGGCCCGGTAGTCGGCCAGGGCCCGTTCGGCCCGGGCCAGCAGAGGGCGCGGGTCGGTGGTGCCGTCGACCTCGCCGCCCGTGACGGGCGGATCGTCGGGGACGCTGACCAGGAAGCGGCCGTCGACCCAGGCGGTCCAGCCGTTGGCGCACCGGATGTGCCCCCAGTCGCCGCGCCGCTCCACGAGCTCCACCGGCAGCAGCGGGTCGAGGGGGACGGTGGGGCGGTCGGGGTCGGGGGCCTCCCAGGCGGGCATGCCGTGCTGGGGGACGACGTGGGTGGGCCGGAAGCCGGGGGTCGTCATCGCGGCGCCTACTTCCGCATCACGGCGGGTTCCTGCCGGCGCAGCAGCCGGGTGACCGCCCAGCCGGACAGCGCCGACAGCACCACCAGCATGGCCAGGTCGAGCAGCCACACGCCGGCGGAGTGCCTGAAGAGCGGGTCGGCGGTCAGCGCGCCGGGCACGATCCGGGCGAGCCCGACCGTGCCGGCCATGGCGCCGAGCGCCCACCTGGAGGGCACCAGCCAGGACAGCTGCTCCAGGCCGGGGACGCCGTCCAGCGTGAGCAGGGCACCGCAGAAGACGACCTGGACGACGGCCAGCAGCACCAGCAGCGGCATCGTCACCTCCTCCTTGCGCACCAGCGCAGAGACCAGCAGGCCGAGCATCATCGCCGTGAAGGCCAGCAGGGCCACCGCGAGGGTGATCTCCGCCAGGGGTGGCAGCAGCACGCCCTGTCCGCCGGGCGAGTTGAGGTCGACACCGTACAGCGCGACCAGGGTGAGCACCACGGCCTGCAGCACGGTGACCGTGCCCAGTACCGCGACCTTGGACAGCAGATACGCCGATCTGGACAGGCCCACGGCCCGCTCCCGCCGGTAGATCACGCGTTCCTTGACGAGTTCGCGCACCGCGTTGGCCGCGCCGGTGAGCACGCCGCCGACGCACAGCAGGAGCAGCGCGTTCATCGCGGTCTCCTGGGTCAGCTTCGAGCCGCCCAGCGCCCGCGCCATGGCACCCATCACGAACGGCAGCGCGATCATGACGGCGAGGAAGACGCGGTCGGCGGCGAGCACGGCCGTGTAACGGCGCACCAGCGTGCCGAGCTGGGCTCTCCGGCTGCGGGGCCGGGGCGGCGGGGCCATGACGACCGGACCGGAGCGGGGCTGCCGCGGCTGGGCGGTCGAGCGGACGACGTACTGCCGGTGGAGCGGCGAGTCCCGGTACTCCCCCGCCCAGTCCCGGTCGCGGTCGCGTTCGAAGGCCTCGAAGGCCTCGGGCCAGTGCGCGAAGCCGAAGAACGGCAGGGCGTCCCCGGGCGGCCCGAAGTACGCCACCTTGCCGCCCGGCGCGAGCACCAGGAGCCGGTCGCAGACGTCGAGGCTGAGGACGCTGTGGGTGACGACGATGACGGTGCGGCCGTCGTCGGCGAGCCCGCGCAGCGTGTGCATCACCGACCGGTCCATGCCGGGGTCGAGTCCGGACGTCGGCTCGTCGAGGAAGAGCAGCGACGGCTTGGTCAGCAGCTCCAGGGCCACGCTGACCCGCTTGCGCTCTCCGCCGGAGAGGCTGTGCACCCGCTGTCCGGCGCGCTGCTCAAGGCCCAGCTCGCGGATGACCTCGTCGGCGCGGGCCTGGCGTTCCGCCTTCCCGGTGTCCTGCGGGAAGCGCAGTTCGGCGGCGTAGGACAGGGCGGCGCGCACGGTCAGCTGGGTGTGCAGGATGTCGTCCTGCGGCACCATGCCGATGCGCTGGCGCAGCTCGGCGTAGTCGTGGTAGAGGTCGCGGCCGTCGTACAGGACGGTGCCGTGGTCGGCGGGACGCTGCCCGGTCAGGGCGTGCAGCAGGGTGGACTTCCCGGCGCCGCTGGGCCCGACGACCGCGAGGAGGCACTTCTCGCCCACCGGGAAGGAGACGTCGTGGAGGAGGACCTTGCGCCCGCTTTCGACGACGACGGTGAGGTCCTGCACGTCGAGGCAGACCTCGCCGGTGTCGACGTACTCCTGCAGCTCGTCCCCGACCAGGCAGAACGCGGAGTGGCCGATGCCGACGATGTCACCGGGGGCCAGCGGCGCGCCGGTGACGCGCCGGCCGTTGAGGTACGTGCCGTTGTGGCTGCCGAGGTCGACGATCTCGTACGAGCCGTCGGCGAGGGCGCGCAGTTCGGCATGCCGGCGGGAGGCGAGGAGGTCGTCGACGACGATGTCGTTGTCGGTGGCCCGGCCGATGCGGACGGCGCGCGCGGCGAGCCGCCGTACGCTGCTCGGCCGCCGGAAGGTGCCGGTCAGGCCGGGCATCGACACCCGGGAGGGGCGGTCCTCGGGGGGCGCGGGGCGGTCGGCCAGGACCGCGCGGGGGCCGTCGGCCGGGTTGCCGAAGCGGATGACGCTGCCCGGGCCGACACCCCGGGCGTGGACGCGGCGGCCGTCGGCGTAGGTGCCGTTGGTGCTGTGCTCGTCCTCGAGCGTCCAGTGGCCGTCCGCGGGCCGCAGCACCGCGTGGTGCCACGAGACCCGGGCGTCGTCGAGGACGATGTCGCTCGCCGGGTCGCGGCCGACGTGGTAGTCACGGCCCGGGCTCATCACCGTGGAGCCCGTGTCGGTCTCCAGGACGAGTTCGGGCGCCGTCGGGGCGACCGGCCGGTCCGTCATGGCCTGGATTCTACCGATTCGACCACCTGCACGCCCGGGCTGTGGGCCAGGGGTGGACCGGGCCGCGACCCGTTGTCGCGTGTCAGGCGACGGGAACGATGAGCGCCGGGATGGTGCGCTGCATGCGCAGGGCGTCGACGGACTCCGCGAGCAGCTCGTACTCGGTGGTGTCGTCGTTGGCGGCGATCCGCACCAGCCGTCCGTCGGCCAGTTCGTCGGCGACGAGCTCCTGCCGGCCCGTGTCGGCGCACCAGGCGCGCAGCACGCCGGGCACGTCGGTGACGCTGTCCGCGACCGGCACCAGGGCGTGCGGCGGGAAGTGCGGGCTGTCGGGCTGCGGGTCCAGCCGCTCGGCGATCCACAGGGCCCGGTCGCGCAGCCACCACAGGGCCAGCGCCAGGGTCGGCGCGCGGTAGGTGCCGAGCGGTACGCCGATGCGCCGCCCGTCGCACCAGCCGTACGCCGTGACATGACACAGGAATTCGTCGTGCACGATCACTCCCCCGTCGCGTCGGTCTGCTGGCGGCCGGGCCCTCGCTTTCCGTGCGGCTCCTGTGCGGTGAAGTGCCCCTGGCGTTCGAGTATCTTCACTACTGACACTCTGTCACCATGACTTTCCGGCCAGTCTGTTGGCATATTCACGGCCGTTCTTGGCCGAAACCGGCCGGAGCGGGCGCCCCCGCTCTTCCGCCTCGCGTCCGCCATTACCCGGGGAGTAATCGACCCTCGCGACGCCCGACGGCATGGTGGTCTTACCGGTTCGGCGCAGCGAAGAGACGCGCCGAAGATCCGGTTTCCCGACCAGCAGTTCCGACCTCGATGGAGGCTGATTCGCCATGTCCGTGAACCCGAACCGTTACGAGACCGCCGCCGCCCGCTACTTCGAGGCGTGGAACGCCGCCGGCCCGGAGGCCCTGGCCAAGGCGGTCGCCGCCGCCTGGACGGCAGACGGCTCCTACACCGACCCGCTGGCCGACGTCACCGGGCACGAGCAGATCGCGGCGCTGATCGCCGGGGCGCACGAGCAGTTCCCCGGCTTCGTCTTCCGTCCGCTGGGCGTCGTGGACGGGCACCACGACACCGCCCGCTTCGCCTGGGAGCTGGTGAACGAGGCCGACGGCTCCGCGCCGGTAGCCGGATCCGACGTGGTCACGCTGGACGCGGCGGGCCGGATCACCTCGGTGCTCGGCTTCCTGGACCGGGTGCCGGCCGGGATGTGACGGCCGGCCGTGCGCCTTGTCGACGACGCGGGCCGCCCCGTACGGGATCCCGCCCGCCGGCTCAGGACGGTCCCGCAGGGGGCCGGCCACAAGTGTCTGGTGCGACCCGGAGGCGGCCGCCCGCCTCCGGAAGGTGAGCGAGCACCTCACGGGTGCGCGCCTCACGGCGTGACGACCGCGTCGATGCGCGCGAGCTCCTCCGCGTCGAAGTCCAGGTTGCGGATCGCGGCCACGCTGTCCGCCAGCTGCTGCGGGCTGCTCGCGCCGACGAGGGCGGAGGTCACCCGGCCGCCGCGCAGCACCCAGGCCAGGGCGAGCTGGGCCAGGGTCTGGCCGCGGGACTTGGCGACCTCGTCGAGGGCGCGCAGCCTGCCGACCAGTTCCTCGGTCACCGCGTCGGAGGTGAGGAAGGGGCTGTCGCTCGCCGCCCGGGAGTCCTCGGGGATGCCGTCGAGGTAGCGGGCGGTGAGCAGGCCCTGCTCCAGCGGGGAGTAGGCGATGGAACCGACCCGCAGCTCGTCCAGGGTGTCGAGCAGTCCCTGCTCCTCGGGTCGGCGGTCGAGCACAGAGTAGCGCGGCTGGTGGATCAGCAGCGGGGTGCCCAGCTCGCCGAGGATGCGGGCGGCCTCGCGGGTCTGCTCCGGCGAGTAGTTGGAGACGCCGACGTACAGGGCCTTGCCCTGCTGGACCGCCGCGTGCAGGGCGCCCATCGTCTCCTCCAGGGGAGTCTCCGGGTCCGGGCGGTGCGAGTAGAAGATGTCGACGTAGTCCAGGCCCATCCGCTTCAGGCTCTGGTCGAGGGAGGACAGCAGGTACTTGCGCGAGCCCCATTCGCCGTAGGGGCCGGGCCACATCAGGTAGCCCGCCTTGGTGGAGATGACCAGCTCGTCGCGGTACGGCGCGAGGTCCGCAGTGAGCGCCTCTCCGAAGGCGGACTCGGCGGCGCCGGGCGGCGGGCCGTAGTTGTTGGCCAGGTCGAAGTGGGTGACGCCGAGGTCGAAGGCGCGGCGCAGGATGGCGCGCTGGGTCCCGACCGGTCGGTCCGGGCCGAAGTTGTGCCACAGGCCGAGCGACAGCGCGGGGAGCTTCAGGCCGCTGCGTCCGGTGCGCCGGTAGGGCATCTCCGCGTAACGGCCGGGGTGTGCGGTGTACAACGCGACTCCAGAGGGGTTGGCACACGATCTACCGGTGTCCACTCTTGCCCGAGCCGCGTGCAGCGGTCCAACAGAAGAATCCGATGGAATTCAGCGACTAAGGTTCTCAATCATGGAACTGCGTCACCTCCAGCACTTCGTCGCCGTCGCCGAGGACCAGCACTTCACCCGGGCGGCGGAGCGGCTGATGGTGTCCCAGTCGGGACTGTCCGCGTCGATCCGCGCGCTGGAGCGGGAGCTCAGGGCGCCGCTGTTCGTGCGGACCACCCGCCGAGTGACGCTGACCGAGGCGGGGCGCGCGCTGCTCGTCGAGGCGGAGCGGATCCTGGCGCAGGTCAGGTCCGCGCACGAGGCGGTGGCCGCGGTACAGGGCGTGCTGCGCGGGACGCTGGCGCTGGGCACCGAGCAGTGCATCGCCGGGGTGCACGTGGCGGGACTGCTGGCCGCGTTCCGGCGGCGCCATCCGGACGTGGAGATCCGGCTGCGGCAGGCGGGCTCGGGCGCCCTGGCGGAGGAGGTGGCGGCCGGGCGACTGGACCTCGCGTTCGCCTACCGCACGCAGACGGACACCGACCAGCCGCGGTCGGTGCCGCTGACGAGCGAGCCGATGACGGTGCTGTGCCATCCCAGCCACCGCCTCGCCACGGCCGGCGCGGCGCTCACGCCGGACGATCTCGGCGGCGAGGTCTTCGTCGACTTCCACCCCGGCTTCGGCCCGCGCCGCGCCACCGACGCGGCCTTCGCCGCCGCCGGCGTACGGCGCACGGTCGCCCTGGAGGTCAACGACGTCCACAGCCTCCTGGACCTGGTGGACGAGAACCTCGGGATCGCCGTCGTGCCCCGGCACTTCCGCCACAAACGGCCGGCGCTCACGGCGCTCCCCCTTAAGGGAACGGGCGAGGCGGAGTACGAGACCGTCGCCCTGCTGCCGCCCGAGACCGCCACCAGCCCCGCGGCCCGCGCCCTGGTCACGCTGCTCGGAACGCTCGGAACGGGGGGCCCGGCACCACCCCACGACGGGGCCCACCCCTCCTGACCCGGGCCCGGAGCCACCGCAGACTCGTGAACGTCTCTCACACCAACCGCGGTCAGGAGAAGGCCGGATGACGGAGCACACACGACGGAACGTACTGCGCGGCGCGGCGGGGAATCGCGGCGGCGGCGCGCTCATCGGGACGGAGCCGCCTCGGGCAACAGCGGCGCCGGATGAGGTGACGGTCCGTCACTTGCCCTATCGCGAGGGCGCGTTGAGCCGGTCACCGAGGAGCTGACCGCCTTCGGCCTGCCGGTCCGCGCGAGCTGAACGGCCGCTTCCTGCGCAACGGCCCCCGACGTGCTCGGCCTGGAGGAGCCGCGCTCCCACCACTGGACGCTCGGCGAGGGCATGGTGCACGGCGTCCGGCTGCGCGACGCGACCCGCGCTCCGGCGAACTGCACGCGATCGCCTATTACCCCACCTGGGGCCACGTACGGCACCTGGTCGTCGACCCGGCGGGCCGGATCAGCCGGACCACGCGCATCCCGGTGGCGGGCGCACCGATGATGCACGACTTCGCGCTCACCGAGCGGTACGTCGTCGTCTTCGACCTCCCGGTCACCTTCGACCCGGCCGCTGCCGGGCGCGGCGACCCGGTGCCGTACGTCTGCAACCGCGAACACCTCGCGCGCGTGGGCCTGTTGCCGCGGGCAGGCGGAGAGGTCCGCTGGTTCGACGTGGAACCGGTGTTCTCCTCCACGCGCTCAACGCCTACGACGACGGCCCGCACGTCGTGATCGACATGACGACCTTTCCGGCGCCCTTCCACGTGGCCGGCCTCGGCTCGGACGGCCCGTACGGGGCGGGCACCACCAAGCTGGAGCGCTGGACCGTCGCCCCGCGCCGGGGCCGGGTCCGTACGGCGACCCTCGACGACCGGCCGCAGGAATTCCCGCGGGTGAACGAGGCGTTGGTCAACCGCCGCCACCGCTACGGCTACTCGGCGACGGCGGCCGAGCTGACCCTGGCGGAGCTGACGGGCGAGGGCAATCCGCCCGACCGGGCCTCCGCCAACGCCCTCATCAAGCACGACCTGCTGCGCGGCACCACGCAGGTGCACCGGCTGCCGAGGGACGCGGCGGCCGGAGAGGCGGTGTCCCGTCGGCCGCCGAGACGACGGGTACGCCGTCGCGTACGTCCACAACCCGGACCGCGGGGCCGCCGACCTGGTGATCCTCACCGCGCAGGATTTCACGGGCGAGCCCGTGGCCCGGTGCACCTGCCGGGGCGGGTGCCGCTCGGCTTCCACGGGAGCCGGCTTCCGGACGCATGACGGCACGCGATGCGCGATGGTGGACCTATGCATGCAAGGGACATCCTCATCGACGGCTACGGCCGCATCCGGGAAGAAGTCCATGCCACCCTCGACGGGCTCGGGCCGGACGACCTGCACGCCCGCCCGGACCCCGAAGCCAACTCCATCGCCTGGCTGGTCTGGCACCTCACCCGGGTCCAGGACGACCACGTCGCCGACGCCTTCGACCTCGACCAGGTGTGGCTGTCACAGGGCTGGGACAAGCGCTTCGGGCTCGGCCTGCCCCGCCACGACACGGGGTACGGGCACAGCGCCGCGAAGGTCGCCAAGGTGCGGGTCGACTCCGCCGGCCTGCTGACCGGGTACTACGACGCCGTGCACGAACAGACGCTCGGCGTGCTGCGCGACCTGCCCGCCAAGGACCTGGAACGCATCGTGGACGAGCGGTGGGATCCGCCGGTCAGCCTGGGCGTGCGGCTGGTGAGCGTCCTGTCCGACGATCTGCAGCACATCGGACAGGCCGCCTACCTCCGGGGGCTGCTTCAGAGCGCGGCCGCATAGCCGGGCAGGACCACGTCCTCGATGAGGGCCTTGCGCTCGTCGAACGGGAGGAACGCGCTCTTGAGGGCGTTCACCGTGACCGTGCGCAGGTCCTCGACCGTCCAGCCCGCCTCCTCGACGAGCAGGGACATCTCCCGGGTCATCGTCGTGCCGGAGACCAGCCGGTTGTCGGTGTTGAGGGTGACCCGGAAGCCCAGGTCCTTCAGGGCGGTGATGGGGTGCTCCGCTATCGAGGAGGCCGCGCCGGTCTGCAGGTTGGAGGTCGGGCACATCTCCAGGGCGATGCGGCGGTCGCGCACCCAGCCGGCCAGGCGGCCGAGCTTGCCGTCGACGACGTCCTCGGTGATGCGCACGCCGTGGCCGATGCGCTGGGCGCCGCACACCTGGACGGCCTGGTGAATGCTGGGCAGGCCGTGCGCCTCGCCGGCGTGGATGGTGAAGGGCACGCTCTCGCGGCGCAGGTGCTCGAAGGCGGCCAGGTGGTCGGCGGGAGGGAAACCGTCCTCGGCGCCGGCGATGTCGAAGCCGACGACACCGGCGTCGCGGTAGGCGACGGCCAGGTCGGCGGCCTCGCGGACGCGGTCGAACATCCGCATGCCGCACAGCAGGGTGCCGACGCGGACCGGGGTACCGGCGGCGGCCGCCTTGGCCATGCCGGCGGCGAGGCCCTCCTGGACGGTCTCCACGACCTCGTTCAGTGTCAGCCCGCCCTTCAGCATCAGCTCCGGGGCGTAGCGCACCTCGCCGTAGACGACGCCGTCGGCGGCGAGGTCGAGGACGTACTCCTCGGCGGTGCGCAGCAGGCCCTCGCGGGACTGCATGACGGCGAGGGTGTGCTCGAAGGTGGCGATGTAGCGGACCAGGTCGCCGGAGTTGGCGGCCTCGAAGTACCAGGCGGCCAGCTCGTCGGGGTCGGTGGTGGGCAGGGTGTGGCCGACCGCGGCCGCGAGCTCGACGACGGTGGCGGGGCGCAGGCCGCCGTCCAGGTGGTCGTGCAGCACGGCCTTGGGCAGCCGGCGGAGGGTGTCGGTGTCGATGCGGGGCGCGGTCATGGGCGTGCTTCCTCGGCAGATGGTGGTGCGGTGGTTTCGGTGGATCAGTCGGTGGCGGGCTGGAGCAGGTCCCAGCGGTTGCCGTACAGGTCCTGGAAGACGGCGACCGTGCCGTACGGCTCGTGCCGCGGCTCCTCCAGGAAGATCACGCCGATGGCGGCCATCCGGGCGTGGTCGCGGGCGAAGTCGTCGGTGTGCAGGAAGAAGCCGACGCGCCCGCCGGTCTGGTCGCCGACCCGGGCCCGCTGGGCCCCGCCCCTGGCGCGGGCCAGCAGCAGGCCGGTGCCCGTTCCCTCCGGCCCGGCCTCCACGACGACCCAGCGGGAGCCGTCGGGCCGCGGGGCGTCCTCGGCGAGCCGGAATCCGAGGGCCTCGGTGTAGAAGCGGATCGCCTCGTCGTAGTCGTCGACGACGAGGGTGACCAGGGCGACGCGTCTCATCGAGGCCTTTCCGAGGAGTGCTGGAGGAGGGTGGTTGACGGGTGAGGTTATACGTAAAACCCCGTGGGCGCCAGTCAGGGTGGCCAGGGTTCCGACGGTCCGGCCGTGAGCCTGCGCTGAGCGGCTCTCCTCACCCTGGGCGGCCTCCACCCGGTGATGGAAGTCGATCAGCCCGGTCGCCGAGGCGGCGAAGGAGAGGGTGGCGCAGGCTGCGAGGAGGAGGGGGTCCAGGGGGCGGCGCGGTGGGGACCGGCGAGGAGGGCCCGGACGCGCTGCGGGACGGGGCCGGTCGTCACGGCCGGGGCGAAGTCCGGGCGTTCGGAGGGTAGGCGTGGCCGACGAGGGCGGCGAAGACGGACAGCGCGAGCAGCCCGGACAGCACGAAGGCACCGAGCGCGGCGAGCGAGCAGCCCGCCCACACGACCGCCGAGACGGTGATCACCCACAGCGCGGCGACGGGCGCGAGCCGGTCGACGCTCCGCCGGGCCGGCGCGGGCAGGGCGAACGTCAGCACGAGCGGCAGGAGCAGCAGGGCGGTCATCGCTCCGCGGGGGGTTCGAGCAGATCACGCAGGATGCGTTCGTCGTCGGGGCTGAGCTGGGCGACGAAGCGGGCGAGTACGGTCTCGCGGTCACTGTCGCGGTCGAGTTCGGTGTGCATCCGGCGGCCGGTGAGGCCGTGGGCGTCCTGGACCGGGAAGTAGGCGTAGCCGCGACCCTGCCACCGCCGGTCGACGACACCCTTGTCGTGCAGACGGGACAGGATCGTGGTCACCGTGGTCCGCGCCAGGTCCGTACCGAGACCGAGCTGCACCTGACCGGGCGTCTGGGGCACCCCGGCGGCCCAGAGGGCGGCCATGACACTCGCTTCCAGCTCGCCGGCCGGGCGGCGCTGGTCCTTCGTGTCGGTCATGGGAACGTTCCTCATCCCGTCTTCGTCTGCAACTCGGTGGACCGTCTGCGCGACCGTGGCCGTTCGGGTGCCGTCCTACGGCTGTGCCCGCACGCCCATTATGAAAGGGGCCGCCTCGTGTGCAGAGCGTTCAGCCGCTCCAGTTCGCCGCCGGTGAGCCGCAGCGCGCCCGCGGCGACGTTCTCGGCCAAGTGGTCGGGGTTGCCGGTGCCGGGAATGGCGAGCACGTGCGGGCCCTGGTCCAGCGTCCAGGCGATGCGGACCTGCGCCGGGCCCGCGCCGTGGGCGCGGGCCACGGCGCGGACCCCGTCGTCCTCGTCGCCGGTCGCGCCGTGCGCGCCGCCCTCGCCGGCGACGGCGAAGAAGGGGACGAAGGCGATACCCCGTTGTCCGCAGATCCGCAGGAGGTCGTCGGTCTGCGGGTCCGGCCTGCCGAGCCCGTACCGGTTCTGCACGCACACCACCGGGGCGATCTCAAGCGCCTCGGCGAGATGACGCGGCTCGACTTCGGACACGCCCAGGTGCCGGATCAGCCCGGCTTCCCGCAGTTCGGCCAGGGCGCCGAAGTGCTCGGCGATCGAGTCCTGGCGCATCCGGCGGAGGTTGACCACGTCGAGGTGGTCGCGGCCCAGCTGGCGCAGGTTCTCCTCGACGTGCCCGCGCAGCTGGTCGGGCCGGGCGGAGGTGCCCCACTCGCCGGAGCAGTCGCGGAGGGGACCGACCTTCGTGACGATGACCAGGTCGTCCGGGTAGGGAGCCAGCGCGGTGTTGAGGAGTTCGTTGGCGGAGTGCAGGGAGGAGAAGTAGAAGGCCGCCGTGTCGATGTGGTTGACGCCGAGCTCGACCGCCCTGCGCAGCACGGCGACCGATCGTTCACGGTCGCTGGGCGTGCCGAGGTGGAAGGCGGCGCTGCCCGTCAGCCGCATGGCGCCGAAGCCGACACGGTGGACGGGCAGGTCGCCGAGTGTCCAGGTGCCGGACGCGTCCGCGGTGATCGCTTGAGTGGTCATCGGCGGAGTTTCGCAGGCGCCCTCCCGCGGGGGCTGTCAGCGGTGGAGGTCACCCGGTGCAGTGAAGATCCCTCGGGCCCAACCGCTCGTGCGGCCGGGCCCGAGGGATCCCCTGACTCAGCTCAGCGGCTTCGCCAGTACCGCCTTGCGGTGGCTGAACGTCTCGATCGAGTAGCGGCCGTGGTAGCTGCCCATGCCGCTCTCCCCCACACCGCCGAACGGCAGGTCGGAGACGGTGAGATGGGCGAGCGGCAGGCCGTAGCCGAGGCCCCCGGATGACGTCTCGGCGGCGATCCGCTCCCGCGTCTCGTCGGACTCGGTGAAGACGTACAGCGCGAGTGGCTTGTCGCGGTCGTTGATGAAGTCGATCGCCGCGTCCAGGTCCGGCACCGTGACGATCGGCAGGATCGGGCCGAATATCTCCTCCTGCATCACGGGGGACTTCGGATCGACGTCCGCCAGGACGGTCGGCGCGATGTACTTGGCCGCACGGTCGCGGTCGCCGCCGACGGCCACGCGGCCGGAGTCGAGCAGGGCGCTGAGCCGGTCGAAGTGACGCTCGTTGACGATCCGGCCGTATTCGGCCGAGGCCGCCGGGTCGGTGCCGTACAGCGCCTCGACGGCCCGGACGAGCGCGGGTTCGAGGGCGGCGGCGGTCTCCGGGTCGGTCAGCACGTAGTCGGGGGCCACGCAGGTCTGGCCGGCGTTGAGGAACTTGCCGCGCGCCAGGCGGTCGGCGACCGCGTCGAGGCCGGTCCCGCGGTCGACGAAGGCCGGGGACTTACCGCCGAGTTCGAGAGTGACCGGGGTGAGGTGCTCGGCGGCGGCGCGCATCACGATGCGGCCGACGGTGCCGTTGCCGGTGTAGAAGATGTGGTCGAAGCGCTCGGCCAGCAGGGCCGTGGCCTCCGGCACGCCGCCCTCCACGACGGCGACCGCGTCGGTGTCGAGGTACGCCGGGATCAGCCGGGCCAGCGCGGCCGAGGTGGCCGGGGCCAGCTCGCTGGGCTTGGCCACCACCGCGTTGCCCGCGGCCAGCGCGCCGACCATCGGGGCGAGCAGGAGCTGGGCCGGGTAGTTCCAGGGGGCGATGACCAGGACGACGCCGAGCGGGTCGTGCTGCGTCCAGGCCGTCGCGTCGGCGCCGAGGTGCGCCGGGACGGGCGCGGGCTCGGGACGCAGCCACCCGTCGAGGTGGTCGAGGGTGTGGTCGATCTCGCGGACCGTGAAGTCGATCTCGGTCCGGTAGGCCTCGGTGCTGCTCTTGCCCAGGTCGGTGTGGAGCGCGGCGGCGAGCGCGTCGGCGTTCTCCGTGAGCATCGCGCGCAGGCGGCCCAGTTGGCCGGTGCGCCACTCGACGGGCTTGGTGCGGCCGGTGCGGAAGGTGGCGCGCAGCCGGGCCACGATGTCGGCGGGCTGCTCGGGGGTGGAGTGGTTCACGGTGCCTCGCTGGTGTGCAGGGACCTTGCGGCCCGAGGGTACGGCCTCGACGGTTCAGATGTAAACACCAACCTTTCAGGTGCCAAATGAATTCCGGGCCGGCAGGTCGTCTCACCTCCTGCGCGAACGGCACACCCCCCGGATGGACATCTCACCGGAGGGAATCGGGAGAATCCTGTGCATGACCGTCGCAGCACACCCCCTCGTCGTCCGCGCCCGCCTGCTCGCGGACGAGTTGCTCGCCCCGAACGCCGAGCGCGTCGACCAGGAGGAGGTGCCCGCGAGTCACATCGAGGCGATCAGACGGTCGGGCCTGCTCGGGGTGAGCGCGCCCAAGGAGTACGGCGGGGCCGAGGCGCCGGCCGGGGTGGCCCGGGAGACGGCGGAGATCCTGGCCGGGGCGTGCTGCTCGACGTGGTTCGTGGTGACGCAGCACCACACCCCGGTGAAGCTCCTGGCCTCGTCCGATCAGCCCGTGCGCGAGCGGCTGCTGCGTCCCCTGGCCTCCGGCGAGCTGCTGGCGGGCATCGCCTTCGCACACGTCCGCGCCTTTCCCCGGGTACCGGTGCGGGCCGTCCCCGAGCGCGGGGGCTGGCGCTTCGACGGCGTCGTGCCCTGGTACACGGGCTGGGGGCTGAACGACATGATGCTGCTGGCGGGCGTCACCGACGCGGCCGAGGTGGTGTTCGCGTTCGGCGAGGCGCGTGAGCAGCCGGGGCTGCGCCCGTCGCCGCCGATGCGGCTCGCGGCGCTCACCGCCGCCCGTACGGTCTCACTGCGCCTGGACGGCATGTGGCTGCCCGGGGAGGCGGTCGTCCTGCGCACTCCGCAGGACAGGTTCGCCCTCGTCGACCGGCCCAGGAACACCAACGCCTCACCGGCCGTCTTCGGTGTGGCGTACGCGGCGCTCGCCCTGCTGGACGAGGTCCCGGATGCGGCGGACGCGGCGCGTGCACTGCGCACCCGCCTGGACGAGGTGCGGGGGCAGGCGTACGCCCTCTGGGACCACCCGGTGCCGCACGAGCGCATCGAGGAGCGGCTCGCCCTGAAGACGCGGGCGTTCGACCTGATGCGTGCCGCGACGACCGCCGCGATCGTGGCGGGGGGCGGGCGGTCCCTGGATCGCGCAAGCCGCGCCCAGCGGCTGGCCCGCGAGGCGATGTTCCTGCTGGTCCAGGGGCAGACGAGCGAGGTGCGCAGGGCTCACCTCGACCATCTGGCCGGCTGAGGTTCAGCTCGCGAACGGCACCTGTGCCGAGGGGGCGTCCCGCTGTCCGGCCGGATGCCGCCACAGGCCCTGCGCGGCCAGCCGTGGCAGCACGCCCTCGCCGAACCAGTAGGCCTCTTCCAGGTGCGGATAGCCGGAGAGCACGAACTCGTCGATGCCGAGGGCGTGGTACTCCTTGATCCGCTCGGCGACCTCCTCATGGCTGCCGACCAGCGCGGTCCCCGCACCCCCGCGTACCAGCCCGATCCCGGCCCACAGGTTGGGACTGATCTCCAGCCCGTCCCGGCCGCCGCCGTGCAGCGCGAGCATCCGCTGCTGCCCCTCGGACTCGCTGCGGGCCAGCCCGGCCTGGACGGACCGTACGGTCTCGGGGTGGAAGCCGTCGAGGAGCCGGTTCGCCTCGGCCCAGGCCTGCTCGGCGGTGTCCCGGGTGATGACGTGCAACCGGATCCCGAACCGCAGCGTCCGCCCCTCCTTCGCGGCCAGTCCCCTGACCCAGGCGATCTTCTCGGCGACCTGCGCGGGCGGCTCGCCCCAGGTGAGGTACACGTCGACGTGCCGGGCCGCGATCTCCCCCGCGATCGGCGAGGATCCGCCGAAGTACACCTCGGGGACGGGATCGGGCACCCGGGCCAGCTTCGCGTCCTCGACCTGGAGGTGCTCGCCGTGCAGGTCGACGGTCTTGCCGTCCCACAACTCCCGTACGATCTGCAGGAATTCCCCGGTACGGCGGTAGCGCGTGTCCTTGTCCAGGAAGTCGCCGTAGGCCCGCTGCTCGTGGCTCTCCCCGCCGGTGACCACGTTGAGCAGGAGCCGCCCGCCGGTCTGCCGCTGGAAGGTGGATGCCATCTGCGCGGCGAGCGTGGGCGAGACGAAGCCGGGCCGGAAGGCCACCAGGAACTTCAGACGGTCGCTCGCCTGGGAGACCATCGCCGTGGTCAGCCACGCGTCCTCGCACCAGGCACCGGTCGGGGTGAGCGCGCCGACGAAGCCGAGGTCCTCGGCGGCGCGGGCGATCTGGCTCAGGTAGGCGACCGTCGGCGGCCGGTCCCGCCCGGAGGCGGTGGCCGGGGTGCCGTGGCCGCCGCCGACGACGTGACGGCTGTCGCCGTTGGTGGGCAGGAACCAGTGGAAGGTGAGGGACACGTGGGGGTCTCCGATCGCGAGTGTCCGTTGTCCGGCTGTCCGGCGGGGTCAGAGGAGGCCGTGGCGGGGAGGCCGCGTGCCGTTCAGCGTGTACCGGCCGATGTGCTGGATCTTCCAGCGCGTCGGGTCGTGCAGGGTGTGGGTGCGGGCGTCGCGCCAGTGCCGGTGCAGGTTCAGCGAGTTGAGCGCCGAGCGGGTGCCGGACACCTCGAACAGGGCGCTCGCCACCTCCACCGCCGCCTGGGCCGCCCGTACCTTGGCCGCGGCGACCGCGATGGACGCCTCGGCCGCCGAGTCGTCGGTGAGGCCGGCGTGGGCCGCGTCCACCGTGCGGGCGGCCTCGCGCAGCAGAGCCTGAGCCGCCCGCACCTGCAGGGCGAGTTCGCCGAAGCGCTGGATCAGCAGCGGGTCCTCGGCGGCCGTGTCGACGCCGCTCTCGAACCAGGGCCGGCTCTTCGTCCGTACGAACGCGGCGGCCTCGGCCAGCGCTCCCTGGGCGATCCCGGTGTCGATGGCCGCGTGCAGCAACTGGGCGACCGCGCCGTGGAGTTGGGGGCCCTGGAAGGTGAGGTGGTGCGGCAGGACCCGGTCGGCGGGGACCGGGACGGCGTCCAGGCGGACGGTGCCGCCGGCCGTCGTACGCTGGCCCATGCCGTCCCAGTCGTCGACGACCGTGACACCGGGGGCGTCGCGGGGGACGTACGCCACGTGGAGGTTGTCGTCCTCGGCACGGGCCAGGACGGGGATCCAGTCGGCGAAGAGGGCGCCGGTGGAGTAGTGCTTGACGCCGGTCAGGAGGTAGGAGCCGTCCGGCTGGGGTTCCAGGCGGGTGCGGATGTCCTGGACGTGCCGGGTGCCCGCCTCCGACTGGGCGTTGCCGAAGCGGCGGCCCGCGAGCAGCTCGGCGAAGAAGAACTTCCGCTGCCGCTCGGTCCCTTGGCGGCGGATGACGTTGACGTAGGCGAAGTGGCTCTGCGGGATCTGCGCCAGGCTGCCGTCGGCGGACCCCAGCAGCCGGAAGATCTCCGCCAGGGTCTGCGCGCGGATGTCCGCGCCGCCGTGCTCGGCGGGCACGGTGACCGCGAGCAGGCCCGAGGCGGACAGCCGGTCCAGCTCGGCGCGGGGGAGCCGCCGTTCCGCGTCCCGCTCGGCTGCGCCGGCCCGGAAGTCCTCGGCCAGCGCCGCCGCGACGGCGAGCGCCTCGGCGTCGTCGGCGATGACATGTGCGGTCATGGCGCTCAGCTCGCCGCCGCGAGCAGCGGGGAGCGTCCCAGCGCGGCCGAGAACTGGTCGAGCACCTGGCCGAGGGCCTCACCGACGGCCGGGGTGACGGTCAGGGCGCCGTCGTCGTGCACGGTGATGTCCTTGTCGAGGGTGAACCAGCCCTGGACGATGTGTGCGGCACCCATGGAGTTCAGGACCGGGCGGAGCGCGTAGTCGATGGCGAGCACGTGGGCGGTGCTGCCGCCGGTGGCCAGCGGCAGTACGGTCTTGCCGGTGAGCGCGTACTGCGGGAGCAGGTCGAGCAGCGCCTTGAGAACACCCGAGTACGAGGCCTTGTAGACGGGGGTGCCGACCACCACCCCGTCCGCGCGGGCGAACAGTTCGGTCGCCTCGACGACGGCCGGGTGCCGGAAGTCCGCGCCCAGCAGCGCCTCGGCGGGGATGGTGCGGACGTCGAGCGGAATCACCTCGTGCCCCTGGGCGGTCAGCCGCTGGTCCAGGTGGCGCAGCAGGCGGTTGGTGCGGGAGGCGGCGGACGGGCTGCCGGAGACGGACAGGACGGTGGCCATGGGTCCCTCTTTCTGCGGAGCCCGGGCGCCCGTCGCGGGACGGGCGCCCGGGAGGGGAACGGTCAGGAATACCAGGTGGGTTCGGGCAGTTCGCCCTCGAGGACCCAGCGGCCGACCTCGCGCCGCTTGTAGGCGACGGGGTCGTGCAGGGTGTGCGTACGGATGTTGCGCCAGAAGCGGTCCAGGCCTTCGGCGGTGGCGGTGGAGCGGGCGCCGGTGACCTCGAAGATCCGGTTCGCGATCTCCAGGGCGACGTCGGTGGCCCGTGCCTTGACGGCGGCCACCCGCACCTCGAACTCGCCGCGCGCCCGCTCGGTGACCGCGTCGGGGTCGTCGTGCAGCTTCTGTCCCTCGGCGGCGACCGCGTCGGCCAGTGCCTCGACCGCCCAGAGCTTGGCGGTGAGGTCGCCGTAGGCGTCGATGACGTACGGCTCGTCGACCGCGCGCTCGTACCCGCCGTGCAGCCAGGACCGCGCCTTGGTGCGGGTGTAGGTGGCGGCCGTCTCCAGCGCGCCGCCCGCGATGCCGAGGTAGAAGTTGACGAAGACCAGCTGGATCGTGGGGACGTTGAGGGTGTTGTAGATCCGGGGCCGGAACTGCTTGTCGACGTAACCCGCCGCCGACGACCAGGGCGTGCGCACGCCGTCGAGGGTGACGCTGCCGCTCTCGGTGAGCCGCTGGCCGATGTTGTCCCAGTCGTCGTGGAAGACCAGTCCCTCGCTGTCGGAGGGCACGATGGCGAAGACGTGCTGGTCGGTGCCTTCGAGGACGCCTTCCAGGACGGTGACGTCGGACACCTTGCTGCCGGTGGAGAAGGACTTGCGGCCGGTGAAGACCAGGTCGTCGCCGTCCTCGGTGACGACCACGTCCTTGTCACGCGGGTTGACCGCGCCGCCGAAGAACCAGCGGCCCCGGGCGGCCTCGGCCTCGACCTGCTCCCACTGCTCGCGGGTGCCGACCAGGCGGGCGGCCCAGTTCCACAGGTAGTGGTAGCCGAGGAGCTGGCCGATGGAGCCGTCGGCCTTGGCGACCTCGCGGACGACCCGGTAGGCGGTGGGCCAGTCCTGCCCTGCGCCGCCGTGCTCGGCGGGGCCGAGCAGGGTGACCAGGCCGGCGTCCTTCAGCAGCTGGACTTCTGCGTACGGGATGGCGCCCGCCCGGTCGCGGGCGGCGGCGTCGGTGGCGAGGACGGCGGCCACCTCGGCGGCCCGGGCGATCCATTCCCCGGCGGTCTGCGGGGCGGGGCGGGTCTGCCACTCGGTGGGCGTGACGGTACTCATGCTGGGGTGACCTCTTTCGCGGTGCGGTGCGGAAGGCGGGGAGGGTCAGGCGTGCACGGGGGCGGAGGCCGACTCGGTCTCGGCGTCGGGCAGTTGGGCTTCCAGCTCCCGTACGAGGGGCAGCACCCGCCTGCCGAAGTACTCGACCTCCTCGTGGTAGTGCAGGAAGCCGAGGAGGAAGAGGTCGACGCCGAGCTTCTTGTAGGCGACGACGCGCTCCGCGATCTGTTCCGGGGTGCCGATGAGCCCGGTGCGGAAGCCGTCGTTGTACTGGACCAGGTCCTCGAAGGAGGAGTCCTGCCACATGCCCTTGCCGTCGGCGGTGGACTGCCCGGCCTGCTTCACCGCCGCTCCGAAGCCCTCGACGGCCTCGGTGTCGGCCTGGGCCACGATCTCCCGGAGGGTTTCGCGGGCCTCGGCCTCGGTGTCGCGGGCGATGAGGAAGCCGTTGAGACCGAACTTCGGTGCCGTGCGGCCCGCTTCGGCGGCGGACTTCCGTACGTCCGCGATCTGCTCGATGACCCCGTCGAAGTCCTTGCCGTTGGAGAAGTACCAGTCGGAGACCCGGCCGGCCATCTGCCGGGCGGCCGTGGAATTGCCGCCCTGGAAGATTTCCGGGTGCGCGCGCTCGGGGGTGATGAGCGGCTTGGGCTTGAGGGAGAAGTCGCGCAACCGGTAGAAGTCACCGGCGAGTTCGGCGTGGTCCTCCGTCCAGATCGAGCGGAGGGCGCGGATGAACTCCTCGGAGCGGCGGTAGCGCTCGTCGTGCTCCAGCCAGGGCTCACCGAGGGCGGTGAACTCGCCCTTGAACCAGCCGGAGACGACGTTGACCGCGAAGCGGCCGTTCGAGAGGTGGTCGGCGGTGGCGCCGAACTTGGCGAGGACGCCGGGGTGCCACAGGCCGGGGTGGACGGCGGCGATGACCTTCAGGCGCTGGGTGGCGAGGAGCAGGGCGAGGCTGAAGCTGGTCGACTCGTGCTGGTTCTCGGCGCCGTAGCTGGCCATGTAGCGGACCTGGCTGAGCGCGTAGTCGAAGCCGTTGTTCTCGGCGAGGACGGCGAGTTCGCGGTTGTAGTCGTACCCCCAGTCGGTGCGCTGCTCGATCCTGCTGGTGACCAGTCCCCCGCTGACGTTGGGGACCCAGTAGGCGAATTTCACGGGCGCTGCGGACATGCGGAACTCCTGTTGCGGAATGCGCTCGAGCATCTTTGTGAGCACGCCGAATTCCGGCCACGCGGCACGAGAAAGGCTCCGGGCACGCGGGCACGCGAAAGACAGGGAATTCGGACGGTGAAGGAGGGGGAAGAAGGCGGCGGCTCGGACGAGGATCAGGCCGCGGCGCAACAGGAGGCGCTGGAGACGCGCGCGAGGTCGACGTGGCGTCGCCGCGTGAGGTCCAGTCGCATCTTCATGCCGTCGATCGTGGCAGCCGCCGGTGACGGCAGTCAAGGAAAACCCGACCGTTCTCGCATCCCGGACCATTGAATTTCACGAAGGCGTGACAGGGAAACCCTTGAACCGGCCCGGGAAATGGCCGCAGTCTGCGGTCGTGCGGATAGAACAGCTGGAATACATCGCGGCCGTCACCCGGCTCGGCTCTCTGCGCCGGGCCGCCGAGGAACTGCGGCTTTCCCAGCCCGCGTTGAGCGAGACCGTGCGCAACCTCGAACGGGAGCTCGGAGTCGACCTGCTGGAGCGCAAGCGATCCGGGGCCAGGATGAGCGCGGAGGGCCGGGAGCTGCTGCCGCACATCGTCGGCGTACTGGAGGCGGTGGACCGGCTGCGGTCGGCCGCGGGCGAGCAGCACCGGGTCAGCCGCATGGTGCGGGTAGGCACGGTCAACGCGGCGACCGTGCCCCTGCTCATCCCGGTGGTCCGGGACTTCCGGGCCGCTCACCCGGTCACGCAGGTGGAGGTGGTGGGCGCGCAGCAGGCGGAGATCCACCGGGGGCTGTCCGAGGGCGGTTTCGACCTGGGGCTGGTGAACCACCTCGACGGGGACGACGTACCCGCGTGCTTCGAGTCCGCCGAGCTGCTGCGCGGCCGTCCGGTGGTATGCGTGCGCCCCGACAGCCCGCTGGCCTCCCTGGCGGCGGTCTCGGTCGAGGACCTGCTCGGCGTGCCGCTGATCGCGATGCGCACCGGATATGTGATGCACCGTTACGTCCACCGGCTGCTGGCCGGCCGCACCCCGTCCTTCTCGTACTCCACCGACGGCGCCGAGATGGGCAAGCTGATGGTCGCCGAGGGGCTGGGGGCGACGGTACTGCCCGACTTCAGTGTCGTCGGGGACCCGCTGGAGCGGTGCGGCGCGCTCACCCACCGGCCGCTGACCGACGAGACCACGCGGGTGCTGCTGATGCTCCAGCGCCGCCGGGCGGAGTCCGTGCCGCAGGCGGCGCGGGACCTGCACGAGGCGTTCGTGCGCCGGGCGCGCGAGCTGGGCGGAGCGCTGCCCGGACCGCGCTAGGCGGCCTTGTCCTCTCCTGTGCGCACCACCACGAGGAACGCGTCGGACTTCAGGTCCATCACCACGGTCGCGGGTTCGCCCTCAGCCCGGCGCCGGGCCGCGTACTCCTCCGCCGGCCACGATCCGCGCGGAGCTCCCGCGGGGAACCGCTCCAACACCTTCGCGCCCATAGCGGCTGGTCACCTCCGGTTTCGATGGGGGTACGGGACGTTCACCACGTGTATTACTCCGGCTGCCCCGGATCGGCGCGGACATGTCCCGGATCGGCGGCGATGTCCGCACGGTGCGTCCGAACACCCCGCCCGCGTGGAAGTGGTCCCAGGAGGAGCCGGCACGCGCCGGCAGGAAGGGCGGACGACCCATGAAGAGTGACCACGCCGGAGCGGGACCGCGGTGCCTGGTGACGGGTGCCACGGGGTACATCGGCGGCCGGCTCGTGCCCGAGCTGCTGGCCGCCGGCCACCGGGTGCGCTGCCTGGCCCGCTCCCCCGGCAAGCTGCGCGACCATCCATGGGCGGGCGAGGCGGAGGAGGTCCGGGGAGACGTGACCGACGCCGCCTCGGTCGCCGCGGCGATGCGGGACGTCGACGTCGCCTACTACCTGGTGCACGCGCTGGGCACGGGCAGGGAGTTCGAGGAGACCGACCGCCGCGCTGCGCGGATCTTCGGGGCGGCGGCCCGGGCCGCGGGCGTCCGGCGTGTCGTCTACCTCGGCGGCCTCACCCCGGCGGGCGTGCCGGAGCACGAACTGTCGCCGCACCTTCGGTCGCGGGCGGAGGTGGGCCGCATCCTGCTGGATTCGGGGGTGCCCGTCACCGTCCTACGGGCCGCGGTCATCATCGGGTCCGGCTCCGCCTCCTTCGAGATGCTCCGCTACCTCACCGAGCGACTGCCCGTGATGGTCACCCCGAGGTGGGTGCGCACCCGCATCCAGCCTGTCGCCGTGCGGGACGTGTTGCGCGCCCTCGTCGGCAGCGCGCGCATGCCGGAGGAGGTCAGCGGGAGCTTCGACCTCGGGGGCCCGGACGTCCTGACGTACCGGGACATGATGATCCGGTACGCGAAGGCGGCGGGCCTGCCCCGGCGGCTCATCGTCCCCGTGCCGGTGCTCACGCCCGGGCTGTCCAGCCATTGGGTGGGCCTGGTGACTCCCGTTCCCGCGTCCATCGCCAGGCCGCTCACCGAGTCGCTGCGGCACGAGGTGGTCTGCCGCGGGCAGGACATCACGCGGTACGTGCCCGCCCCTGCCGGACACCCGCTCGGCTTCGACGAGGCGGTCCGGCTGGCCCTGCGACGCGTCCGCGAGGCCGACGTCACCACGCGCTGGTCCTCCGCCTCGGTGCCCGGCGCGCCCAGCGATCCGCTGCCCACCGACCCCGACTGGGCGGGCGGCAGCCTGTACACCGACCACCGCGAGGCGGGGGTGGACGCCCCCGTCGACGCGCTGTGGCGGGTGATCGAGGGCGTGGGCGGTGACAACGGCTGGTACTCCTTCCCCCTCGCCTGGGCCCTGCGCGGGTGGCTGGACCGGCTGGTCGGCGGAGTCGGCCTGCGCCGGGGCCGCCGGGACGCGCAGCGGCTGCGCGCGGGCGACTCGCTGGACTTCTGGCGGGTCGAGGAGATCGAGCCGGGGCACCTGTTGCGGCTGCGGGCCGAGATGCGGCTGCCGGGCCTGGCGTGGCTGGAGATGTACGCCGAGCCGGAGGGCACCGGCCGCAGCCGGTACCGCCAGCGGGCCCTGTTCCATCCGCACGGGCTGCTCGGCCACGTCTACTGGTGGGGCGTGTCGCCGTTCCACGCCCTGGTGTTCGCCGGTATGGCCCGCAACATCGCACGCGCGGCCACCCGCACCCCGCCCACCCTCACGGGGGAACGCGCAGCGCTGCCCTGACAAATCCTCAGCGGCCGCCGGGCCGGAAGCCGCTGACCGTCCACACCGTCTCGCCCCGGAGCCGCGCCATGAACGTCTCGGTCGTCCTGTTCACCTCCGACCTGCGCCTGCACGACCACCCGCCCCTGCGGGCCGCCCTGGACGGTTCACGCCAGGTGGTCCCCCTCTTCGTGCGCGACCGGGGCGTGGACGCGGCCGGCTTCGCCGCGCCCAACCGGCTGGCGTTCCTCGCCGACTGCCTGCGGGATCTGGACGCGGGTCTGCGCGGGCGCGGCGGGCGGCTCGTCGTCCGGTCGGGTGACGTCGTCGACGAGGTCCGCGAGGTGGCGGCCGAGGCGGATGCCGACGAGGTGCACATGGCGGCCGACGTCAGCGCGTACGCGCACCGCCGTGAGGAGCGGTTGCGGCGTGCCCTGGAGGCGGACGGGCGCCGGCTGCACGTGCACGACACGGTGACCACGGCGGTCGCGCCCGGCGCGCCCGCCCCGGCCTCCTCGGACCACTTCGCGGTGTTCACGCCGTACTTCCGGCAGTGGTCGCGGCAGCGGCTGCGGGACGCGCTCGGCACGCCCCGGACGGTGCCCGTGCCGGACGGAGTCGGTTCGGAGGGTCTCCCCTCCCGTGCCGCGCTGCCGGGGGTGTCGCAGGGGCTGGCCGCGGGCGGCGAGACGGAGGCCCGCAAGCGGCTCGCCGCCTGGCTGCGCGGGGGCATCGCCGCGTACGCGGACCACCGCGACGCTCTGGCCGGCGACGCGACCTCCCGCCTCTCGCCTCACCTCCACTTCGGCACGCTCTCCCCCGTCGAAGTCGTCCACCGGGCCCGCAGGGCGGGCGGCCCGGGCGCCGAGGCCTTCGTACGGCAGCTCGCCTGGCGCGACTTCCACCGCCAGGTCCTGGCCGCACGGCCGGCCGCCGCCCGCGCCGACTACCGTACGAAGCACGACCGCTGGCGGTCCGAGCGCACGGCCGGGGACGACATCGAGGCCTGGCGGGAGGGACGCACCGGCTATCCGGTCGTGGACGCGGCCATGCGCCAGCTGCGCCACGAGGGCTGGATGCCCAACCGCTGCCGCCTGCTGACCGCGAGCTTCCTGACCAAGACGCTGTACGTCGACTGGCGTGTGGGCGCCCGGCACTTCCTCCGTTTCCTGGTGGACGGCGACCTCGCCAACAACCAGCTCAACTGGCAGTGGATGGCCGGGACCGGCACCGACACCCGCCCCAACCGCGTGCTCAACCCCGTCACCCAGGCCAAGCGGTACGACCCCGAGGGCGTGTACGTCCGGCGGTGGGTGCCGGAACTGGGGCCGCTGGAGGGCTCCTCGGTGCACGAGCCGTGGAAACCGCGGGGCCCGGCCCGGACCGCCATCGACTACCCGGAGCCGATCGTCGACCTGTCCGACGGCCTGGCACGCTTCCGCAGCGCACGAGCCTACACATAAGGAAAAAATAAGAGCAGAATGGTAGGTAAGCGGCGCTTACCGCACCGCACCGGACGCGGTCAGGCCTGCACAGTCAAGAAGGAGACGAGTCATGGCCAACGTCTCGCACAGAGGTGACATAACGAGCCACCCCGATGTATCCGAAATGCGGGCACGGTACGCCCGCATGCTCGGCGGTCGTGATGTGGCGCTCGTGGACGGACCGGTGTTCCTGCTCGGTCTGTACTGCGCCGCGTCGCCGTGGATCCTCCACTACACGACGAGCCAGCCCGCACTCGTGACCCACAACCTGATCATGGGCATCGCGATAGGCCTGCTGGCCCTCGGATTCACCACGACCCCGGCACGGATGTACGGCCTCAGCTGGGCCATGTGTGCCATGGGTGTCTGGATGATCATCGCGCCGTGGGTCGTGGGCAGCGGCCCGGACGCCGGCGTGATCATCAACAACGTCATCATCGGCGCGCTGGCCGTGATCCTCGGGCTGATGTGCGCCGGTACGGCGGCGAAGAGCACTCCCATGCCGTAACCGAAGAGCCTCTGGAGGGAGGAAGCGGGGCCGGTCCGTGGTCGGCGGACCGGCCCCGCGACGCGTTCATGTCGTCAGGCCCCGGCGGGCTCCGCTTCCGCCGCCGGCACGGTGAGGTACTCCTCGCTGATCTCCTTCGGCCCGAACGGCCACACCTTCTCCAGCCGCGCCCAGACGCCGTACGCCACACATCCCAGGGCGAGCCAGGCCAGCGACCACTCGATGGGGTGGCGGCCCGGGGAGTTCCTGTCGGCGTAGCCGTAGATCACGCACCAGCCGGCGAAGGCCACGATGCTCGGCAGGGGGTAGAGCCACATCCGGTACGGGCGGCGGAGAGCCGGCTGGCGCCTGCGCAGGACGCTCAGCGCGATGATCTGGGCCAGCGCCTGGACGATCACCATGACCGTGGTGAGGAGCTGGATCAGGGTCGCCAGGTCGGTGTGGCGGCCGATCAGGAAGCCGACCGCGGTGATCACGCCCATGGTGGCCAGGCCCAGCATCGGGAAGCGGTGCCGGGGGTGCAGTTTCTCGTACGGGCGGAAGAAGACACGGTCGCGGGCCGCGTCGTAGGGGACGCGCGAGCCGCCCAGCAGGCCCGTGAACACCGACGCGAAGGCCGTGATCAGGATCAGGACGGTCACCGTGTCGGCGGCCCCCTTGCCCCAGGTCTTCTCCAGGACCGCCGACGCCACCGAGGTGGCGGCGATGTCGTGCGGGTCGGTCATCCGGTGCCAGTCGATGACGCCGAGCGTGCCGATCTGCAGCAGCAGGTAGATCGCCATGATGCCGAGGATGGACAAGAGGATGGAGCGCGGCAGCGTGCGGCCGGGGTCCTTGATCTCGGCGCCCATGTAGGCGGTGGTGTTGTAGCCGAGGTAGTCGTAGATGCCGATGGTCAGGCCCGCGGCGAAGCCGAGCCAGAAGTGGTCGCTCGTCAGGTCGAGGGCGTGGGCCGGGTAGGTGAAGGCCAGGTGCGGGCTGAAGTCCGTGGCCGCCGCGACGATGACGAGGAGCACCGAGGCGATCATCACGGCCCACATCACGGCGGTGATGCGGGCGATGTGCTCGATGCCGCGCCAGAGCAGGATCACGACCAGGGCGATGACGCCGAGGCCGATCAGGTCGCCCGGGGTCTTGCCGAGGTCCGGGGCCAGGTAGCCCAGGTACTGGACGAAGCCGACCACGCCCGTGGACATGATCAGCGGGATGAAGAGCATCGCCGTCCACACGAACAGGAACGGCATCAGCCGCCCGGTACGGTACTGGAAGGCCTGGCGGAGATAGACGTAACTGCCGCCGGAGCCGGGCATCGAGGCCCCCAGCTCGGCCCAGACGAGGCCGTCGCACAGGGCGAGCACCGCGCCCGCGACGAAGCCGATGACCGCCTGGGGGCCGCCGAACGCGGCGACCATCAGCGGGATCGTCACGAACGGACCGATCCCGCACATCTGACTCATGTTGATGGTGGTGGCCTGGAACAGGCCGACGCGGCGGACGAAACCACCCGTGGGTGGCGGGCTACCGGACATGGGGACTCCTGACGCGCGGCAGGGAGAGGGGCTCGCCCGGCGGGGCCGAGTTGGCCGAGTGGCCGATATAGTTAAGGAGACTTACTAGACGCGTCAAGTAGGCGCCGGGAATGCATGAGAATGGTCGGATGCCCGCCAGCGACGCCGTAGAGCAGCAGCAGCCCTGGAACCGGCAGCGTCTGCGCAGTACCAACGAGCGGCTGCTCCTCGACCGGCTGCGCGGGCTCGGCGCGGCGTCGCGGGCCCAACTGGCCCGGGAGACAGGCCTGTCCAAGCCGACCGTCTCCAGCGCGCTCGCCTCCCTGGAGGCCGCCGGGCTGGTCCGCGAGGCCGGCACCCACGCCCCCGAACGCGGCCGTACCGCGGTCCTGTACGCCCCCGATCCGGCCGCCGGGTACGCGCTCGGCGTGGACGTCGGCCGCGGCTGGCTGCGGGTGGCCGTCGCCGACCTGGACGGCACGCCGGTCGCCCGCGCCGACGTACGCAACCGGGCGCGCGGCTCCGAGGCGCTGGCCGACCTGGTCGTCTCGGCCGCCCGGCAGGTGGTCGCGGGCTCCGGCGTGGACCCGGCCGAGGTGGTGCACGGGGTGGTGGGCACGCCCGGCGTGTACGACGAGAAGCAGCGGCGGGTGCGATACGCGATGCACCTGCCGGGCTGGGGCCGCGCCGGGCTGCTGGACCGGCTGCGCGAGGAGCTGGGCGTCCCGCTGGAGGTGTACAACGACGCGAATCTGGCCGCCCTGGGCGAGTACACGTACGGGGTCGGCGCGGGCAGCCGGCTGTTCGCGTACATCCTGATCGGCACCGGTCTCGGCATGGGGGTCGTCAGCGAGGGGCGGCTGTTCACCGGGGCGCACGGGCTGGCCGGGGAGATCGGGTTCCTGCCGTGGCCGGGGCAGCAGAAGCCGGAACGGCTGGAGGACGCCGTGTCGGGGGTGGCCGTCGTGGAGGCGGCGCGCCGGTTCGGGATGAGCGGGCAGCTCACCGCGAAGGCGGTGTTCGACGCGGCTCGGCAGGGAAACCCGGCGGCGTGTCAGGCGGTGCAGCTGGAGGGTGAGCGGATAGCGCACACCGTGGCGGCCGCCGCCGCGGTGCTCGACCCCGACCTGGTGGTGCTGGGCGGGGGCGTCGGCCACAGCGTGGACCTGCTGCTGGGGCCGGTGCGGGAGCACCTGCGCGCCCTGACCCCGCTGCGGCCGAAGATCGCCCCGAGCCGGCTGGGCGAGGACGCGGTGCTCCTCGGCGCGGTGGCGACGGCGCTGGGGACGGCGCGGGAGGTGGTGTTCGAGCGCAGGTCGTCCGGGTCACAGCAATTCCCACCCGGGCCACGGTGATTGACACGGCCCACTCGCAGCCCTAGCTTGAGCCAGGTTAGTAAAGTTTCCTAACTTTACGAGGCTGGAGACCGCCGTGTTCCCTCGCCCCGCCGCCCGCCGCCGCCTCGCCACGGCCGCCGTCGCCCTGGGCCTGCTCTGCTCGCTCAACTCCGGCGCCTGGGCCGGTTCCCGGCATCCGGCCCCGCCGCACGGGCAGGCCCGGACCACCCGCGTCCCGTCCGCCGCCGGAACCAGCACCCCCCTCTCCGGCTTCGCGATCCAGTCCACGGGGAAGGTGAGCGACTCGCCGTCGGCCGTCTCCTCCCCCGGCTACCCGGCGGCCGGCTGGTACCCGGCGGGTCCCCGCTCCACCGTCCTGGCGGCCTTGCTCGCCAACGGCGTCCACGCCGACCCCTTCTACTCCACCAACCAGCAGAAGATCCCCAAATCCGACTTCCAGGTCCCGTGGTGGTACCGCTCCGACTTCACGGTCGCCGACCCCGGGCAGCGCACCTACCTGGACTTCAGCGGGGTGATCTCGGCGGCGGACGTGTACGTCAACGGCAAGCAGGCCGCCAAGGCGGCGGACGTCACCGGCGCCTACACCCATCACGAACTGGACGTCACCTCACTGGTCAGGTCCGGCAGGAACTCGGTCGCCTTCCGCATCCGGCCCAACGAACCGAACAAGAACCTGACCATGGGCTGGATCGACTGGCTCCAGCCGCCACCCGACCAGAACATGGGCATCGTGCGCGACGTCCTGGTCCGCCGCGGCGGCCCGGTCGCGCTGCGCGACGCGCACGTGGTGACCGAGCTGGACGTCCCGTCGCTGAGCTCGGCGGACCTGACGGTCAAGGCGCGGGCCCGCAACGACTCGGACGCGGCCGTCACGGCCCAGGTCACCGGCGGCATCGGCAGGATCTCGTTCGCGAAGACGGTCACGCTCGCCCCGCACGAGACGAAGACCGTGACCTTCACCCCCGCCGACGTTCCCGGTCTGCACCTGACGTCCCCGAAGGTGTGGTGGCCGGCGGGCATGGGCGGACAGCCCCTGTACGGCCTTGACCTCACCGCGTCCGTCTCGGGCACGGTGTCGGACACCGCGCACGAGCGCTTCGGCATCCGGGACGTACAGGCGCCCCTGAACTCCGACGGTGCCCGCCAGTACCGGATCAACGGCCGCACGTTGCTGGTCAAGGGCGGCGGCTGGTCGCCGGACGAGTTCCTGCGCTGGGACGCCACCTATGTCGAGGACCGGCTGAAGTACGCCCTCGACCTCGGCCTCAACACCATCCGCCTGGAAGGCCACATCGAGCCGGACGAGTTCTTCGACCTCGCCGACCGGTACGGCATCCTGACGCTGCCCGGCTGGGAGTGCTGCGACAAGTGGGAGGGCCAGGTCAACGGCAGCGGCGAGTCCGGCGAGAAGTGGACGCCGGCCGACTATCCCGTGGCCAAGGCCTCGATGGCCGCCGAGGCCGCCCGGCTGCGCGACCACCCGAGCGTGATCTCCTTCCTGATCGGCAGCGACTTCGCACCCGACGCCACGATCGAGAAGAACTACCTGGACGCGCTGAAGGCCGCCGACTGGCCGACCCCCGTGGTCGCCGCCGCATCCGACAAGTCATCGCCGCAGCTGGGCAGTTCAGGCATGAAGATGACCGGCCCCTACGACTGGATCCCGCCGGACTACTGGTACGCCAAGCGCGAGGGCGGAGCCACCGGCTTCAACTCCGAGACCAGCGCGGGCCCCGACATCCCCACCCTCGACACGCTGCGCCGGATGATGACACCGGCCGAACTGGACACACTCTGGAAGAACCCGGGCGACAGGCAGTACCACCGCTCCCCGTCATCCGTCTTCGGCACCCTCAAGATCTACGACAAGGCGCTCACCGGCCGCTACGGCGCCCCGACGAGCCTCACCGACTACGTGCGCAAGGCGCAGCTCGCACAGTACGAGGCCGTCCGCGCCCAGTTCGAGGCGTACGAGCGCAACGCCACCGACTCCTCCAAGCCTTCCACCGGGGTCGTGTACTGGATGTTCAACAGCGGCTGGACGTCCCTGCACTGGCAACTGATGGACCGTTGTCTGGACCAGGGCGGCGCCTACTTCGGGGCCAAGAAGGCGAACGAGCCGCTGCACGTGCAGTACTCCTACGACAACCGCTCGGTCGTCGTGATCGGCAACCGGCACGCCGCCGCCTCCGGACTCACCGTGCGGGCCACGCTGTTCAACCCCGACGGCACCCAGAAGTACGACCGGACCGTCACCGGGGTGACGGTGAACGGGGACGGCGCGCACAGCACCGTGCTCACCCTGCCCTCCTCGGTGAGCGGGCTGTCGGCGACGTACCTGGTGCGCCTGACGCTGACCGACTCCACCGGCGAGGAGGTGAGCCGGAACGTGTACTGGCTCTCCACCGAGCCGGACACGCTCGACTGGGACAACACCGACTGGTACTACACGCCCACCACGAGCTACGCCGACCTGAAGGGGCTGGCCTCGATGGCCCAGGCGCCGGTGTCGGCGACGGCGTCGACCGATTCGTCGGACGGTACGTCGACCACCACGGTGACCCTGCGCGCCACGGGCAGCGGGAAGACCCCGTCGCTGCTGACGGACGTGCATGTCGTCGACGCGGCGGGCAGGCCGGTGCTGCCGGTGCGCTGGTCGGACAACGACGTGAGCCTCTGGCCGGGCGAGTCGGTGACGCTGACCGCCACCTACCGGACGGCCGACCTGCACGGCTCGGCGCCGCGGGTGCGGATCTCCGGCTGGAACACGCCGGAGCGGACGGTTCCGGCGGCGTGATGCGGTAGGGCCCGGCCCTGGGGCGGCCGGGCCCCAGGACGTCAGCTCACGTTGAGCGCCGTGTCGTCGACAACGAACGACGTCTGGAGCTCGGAGCCCTCCGTGCCGGTGAACCTCAGGGTGACGGTCTGCCCCGCGTAGCCGCTGAGGCCGAAGCTGCGCCGGGTGCAGCCGGAGGCGGCGTTGAGGTTGGAGTACGTCGCCAGGGTGCCCATGCCGTGCGTGGTGGCCGCGTTGGCCGGTGTCGCGGTGGTGCTGACCTGGAGGGCCGCTCCCATGACGAGCAGCCCGAATCCGGCCAGGGCGGTGGCGACTCGGCGGCGGGATCTCCTCGGTCCAAGCATCCGGCGAACCTCCGTGTGGGGCGGGGTAGAGACGGTGCGGCGCCAAGTCTGTGCGCGTGGTACCGAGTTGAGGGTTCTACACGCGTCGATCGATTGAAAGGTACATGGCATGACGGCTCGGTGAACAGAAAGTCCCGGCATGCACAGGTACCGGGCGGAACGGACTGCTTCTCCCCGGAGCGGGCAGTTGGACAACAGCGGGGATCTCGACGAAGAGGGGCGGAGATGGGGATCTCAGGCGTCATCAGCGCCATCGTCATCGGCGTCGTCATGGGTGTGCTGGGCCGCCTGGTCGTCCCGGGGCGGCAGCACATCGGCATCCTGTGGACGATCGTGGTCGGCATCGCCGCCGCCCTGCTGGGCTCGGCGATCGCCGCCGGCTTCGGGGTGGCCGACACCAAGGGGGTCGACTGGATCGAGTGGCTCGTCCAGATCGGCCTGGCGGCGGCGGGCGTCGCGGCGCTGGACCGCTCGAAGGCGCTCCGCTGACCTCGAGCACAGCGGGTGGCGCGGCGGCGACGCCCTACGCCCCGTACAGGTACGACGTCGTCGTGGTCAGCGGATGGCAGCCCAGGCGTTCTCCAGCATCCGGGGCCGGGTGGGGCGACGGGGCAAGGCTCTAACCGAGTTCGAGCGTGGTCACGCCGAACACGCGCTCCGTCGCGTACGGGCGCACCGGGCCGGTGTACATGCGCGCCGTCTCGAACGAGGGGGTGAAGCCGGCCGCCTCGGCCAGTGCCACGCCCGCCGTGTTCGTCTCGGGCACGTCGACGGCGACCTCCGTTCCGGCGGCGCCGGCGGTGAGGGCGGCGAACAGGGCCCGGGCGTCCTCGGCGGTGTCCGCGAAGAGCGGTCCGATGCGCAGGCTGTCGCGGGCGGGGCGGATCACGCCGTAGCCGGTGAGGCGTTCGCCGTCGTGGCGGACGGCGGTCCGGTGCTGCGGGGTGGTCAGCCACTCGGCGAGGAAGCGCGGGCGGTCGGCCGGGTGGCAGGCGCTGTCGTAGGCGGTGATGGCGGCCAGGTCGGCGGGGCCGGCCGGGCGGACGCCCGCGGGCACCTCCGCCTCGGGGGCGGTGCCCGCGAAACGGATGGTGCGGTAGGCGAGTTCGAAGCCGGACTGGCGGTAGTTGTCCTGCTGGGCCACGACTCCGTCCAGGCCGACGGTACGGTTTCCGGCGTGCGCCAGGGCGGTCTTCCAGATGGTGATGCCGTGGCCGCGCCCGCGCAGGTCCGGGCGGACCAGGTAGCAGCCCAGGAAGGCGTAGTCGGGGCCGTAGTTGACCACGGAGATGGCCGAGACCGGCTCGCCGTCGATCCGGCCGAGGAAGAACCCCTCGGGATCCTGGGCGAAAAAGGCGGGGCCGTCGGACAGCCCGGGGTTCCAGCCCTCGTCCGCCGCCCACCCGCTGATCACCGGCCAGTCCTCGAGGGTGGCCTGCGTGATGACGAGGTCCTGGGGGGCCGGAGAGGTCATCGGTGCGCTCCATTCCGTGGGTGTCGGGTCCGTGGGTGGTGCCGGGCGGCACGATGATCCGTCGCGCCCGCAGCATCCTTCCCGATCACCCTCCGATCCGCTACGCCGGGATCGAGCCGTTGGCCGGCCCCAACCGCTTCTTCGCGTGTGGCCGTTGAGGGAGGCGGAGGCGACTGGGCCGCCGTACGGCCGGGCCCCACCGGCCGGGGGTCCGGTGGGGCCTTCGGGGGTGGGAATGGTGGCCGGTGTCAGCTCTCCGGGCGGGAGCGGAAACGGCGGTACAGGACCGCGCCGGTCAGCAGGAGCGCGGCGCTCGCGGCTACGGCGGGCGCGATGTCGTCCGCTCCCGTGCGGGCGAGGGCCGCCCCTGGCTGCGGCAGGGCCGCGTGGGGCGCCGCGGGAGCGGGGTGGGCCTTGGCCGGAACGGTCGGCCGAGGGGCCGGGTGCGTGGGCTGCCGGGGCTGGTCGCCGGGGGCGTTCACCGACTCGTTGCCCTCGGCCGCGTTGCCGGCGCCGGGCGCGCTCACGGAGTTGCCGCTGACGTTCACCGGGAGGTGGACGGGGAGCTGGACGCCGTTGCCGGACAGCACACCCGGGGAGTCATGCTCGCCACCGCTCGCGGACGCTCCGCCGGAGGCCGTGGTGCCGGACCCGCCGCCACCGCCCGCTTCGGCACCGCCCGCGTTGGCGCAGGTGTTGCCGGTGGCGGGATTGAGCAGCCCCACCACGTTCACGGTGTTCCCGCACACGTTCACCGGCACGTGCACCGGCAGCTGGACGGTGTTGCCGGAGATCACCCCGGTCGAGCCGGCCGCCGAACCGCCGGCGGAGGCGCCGTCGGCCGCGAAGGCGGCAGACACCGGCATCGTCGCGGCCATCGCGCCGCATGCGGCGGCGACGGCGATCACACCGTTCCGGGTAACCCGTCTCATAGGTTCCCTGCCTTCCAGACATGGTCGCGGGCACTCACCCGCACCGGATCAAACGCCGGGGACCCGATCCGAGTTATGGCTTATCGGCCTTTCACCCCATCGAGTGGCCCGGTTATCGAACCGTACGCAAAGTCCCGGAATGGTCACGGAGCGTGCGCAGGGTAGGGCACCGCGGACCGTTGCGCACGCCCGGAGGCGTGCCCTCCGGGGCCCGCTTATGGTGAGCGAGAGGCGCTGTCCCCGGTCCGCAGCGGGGCGACCCTGGAGGCATCGATGCTGGCCAAGCTGTCCACACGGCGCGCCGCCCGGCACTGCGCGGGCGTCGGAGCCGTCGCGCTGGCCCTGCTGGGAGCGGGGCTGCCCGTCGTGGGGGCCGACGAGCCGCAGCCCGACCTGTCCCCCTTCTACCGGCAGAAGGTCGCGTGGTCGGCCTGCAAGGGCCCGGACATGCCCAAGGACCTGCAGTGCGGCAAGGTCACCGTCCCGCTCGACTACGCCCGTCCCGGCGCGGGCACGCTGGAGGTGGCGCTGGCCCGCTACCGGGCCACCGGCAGGTCGCGGGGCTCGGTGCTGCTCAACTTCGGCGGACCGGGCGGTGCGGGCATACCCGAACTCGCCCGGGGCGGCAAGGACTTCATGGGCCTGACCAACGGCTACGACGTGGTCACCTTCGACCCGCGCGGCGTCGGCCGGTCCTCCCCCGTCAGCTGCGGCGAGGGGTCCGACGAGGCCTTCGCCGCCACCGAGGACGCCGCGGACCCCGGCGATCCACAGGCCGTTCTGGAGCAGGTGCGGAAGGCAGCCGCCGAGTGCGCCCAGCACTCCGGCCCGGTCCTGCCGTACATCGGCACCGTCAACGCCTCCCGGGACCTGGACGTCATGCGGCAGGCGCTCGGCGACAAGAAGCTGAACTACCTGGGCTTCTCCTACGGGACCCGGCTCGGCGCGGTGTACGCGACCCAGTTCCCCGACAAGGTGGGCCGGCTGGCGCTGGACGGCGTGGACACGCTGACCGAACCGCTGGCCGAGCAGGGCGTGGCGGGCGCCGCCGGGCAGCAGACGGCACTGGACGACTTCCTGGACTGGTGCGTGACCGACCTCGCCTGCCCGTTCGGGCAGGACCGGCGCGCGGCCGGGGACCAGGTCGTCCGTCTGGTGCACTCGATGGACGAGGATCCGGTGCCCACGGCCTTCGGCGACCGGTTCTCCGGCCAGGACCTGGTGGGCGCGATCGGGCAGGCGCTGTACAGCAGGGAGCTGTGGCCCCTGCTGGAGCGGGCCCTGGCCTCCCTGGTCGAGGACGGGGACACGCGCGGGGTGGAGAATTTCGCCTCAGGCGGCATGGCGCTCTCCCCCGGCCGGGCCGGCGACGGCGGGCTCGTCGACGCGGACGACGTCCCCGCGGACAACCTCACGGCCGCCCTGATGGCGATCAACTGCGCGGACGACCCCGACCGTCCCGCCGCCGGGCAGATCAGCAGGGATCTCCAGCGGCTGCGCGCGGAGTACGAGCAGGCGTCGCCGGTCTTCGGCCGGTACCGGCTCACCCAGTTGGTGATGTGTTACGGCCGCCCGCGGGGCACCGACTTCATCCGCGACCGGGTCAAGGACGTCCACACGCCGAAGATGCTCCTGGTCGGCACCCGCGGCGACCCGGCGACGCCGTACCGCTGGACCGTGGAGACCGCCGCCCGGCTCGGCCCGTCGGCCGTGGTGCTCGACAACAGGGGCGAGGGCCACACCGGCTACTCCTCCTCCAAGTGCGTCCACCGCAAGGTCGACGACTTCCTCCTGTACGGCTCCCTGCCGGCCAGCGGCAGCTCCTGCGCTGCGGACACCCCGTCCGCCGTGACCGGGTGACCACGTGGCGGCAGCGTGCGCGCGGGGGGAGCCGGATGCTCAGCCGAGCGACAGCTCCGGACGGTAGAGGTCCAGCCAGACCGCCAGGTCGAGGGTGCGTTCCAGGCCGCGGCGGGCCCCCTGGGTGCTCACGGGAGCCGTCTCGCGGTGGGCGGCGCGGTCGACCTTCTCGCGGTCGACGAGGTCGAAGACCGGGTGGGAGGGGCGGGCGAGGAGGTCCTTGGCGTGTTCCTGGAGGGCGCGGGCGTAGAGCGGGTCCTGGGTGGAGGGGTAGGGGCTCTTGGCCCGGTCGTGGACGGACTTCGGGATGACGTCCGCCACCGCTTCCCTGAGCAGGCTCTTCTCCCGCCCGTCGAAGGACTTCAGGGACCAGGGCGTGTTGTAGACGTACTCCACGAGCCGGTGGTCGCAGAACGGCACGCGGACCTCCAGGCCGACGGCCATGCTCATGCGGTCCTTGCGGTCGAGCAGGGCCCGCACGAAGCGGGTCAGGTGGAGGTGGCAGATCCGCCGCATCCGGTACTCGAAGTCGCTCTCGCCGTCGAGGCGGTCGATGGCCGCGACGGCGGCGCGGTGGCCGTCGGCGACGTACGCCTCCACGTCCAGCGCCTTGGCCAGGTCGGCGCGCAGGACGTCATTGTCGTCCCCGAAGTCCCGGCCGTGGCGCACCAGCCAGGGGAAGGTGCCGGCCCGCCGCGCGTCCTCGTCGAAGAAGTGCCGGTAGCCGCCGAAGACCTCGTCGGCGGACTCGCCGGAGAGGGCGACCGTGGACTGGTCGCGGACGGCCCGGAAGAGCAGGTAGAGCGAGGCGTCCATGTCGCCGAAGGCCATGGGCAGGTCGCGGGCGCGGATCACCTTCTCCCGCACGGCGGGGTCGGCGAGGGTGTGTGCGTCGAGGACGATGTCCTGGTGGTCGGTGCGGGCGAGCCGGGCCACGTCGTGCACGAAGGGCGTGTCGGGGGTGCCGCGCAGGTCGTCGGCGACGAAGTGGTCGGTCTGTCCGGCGAAGTCGACGGCGAAGCTGCGGACCTTCTCGCCGTGCTCGGCGAGCTGCCGGGCGGCGAGCGCCGTCATGGCGGAGGAGTCGAGGCCGCCGGAGAGCAGGGTGCAGCGCGGGACGTCGGCCACCAGCTGGCGGCGCACGATGTCCTCCAGGAGCGTGCGGACGGTGGCGACGGTGGTGTCGCGGTCGTCGGGGTGCGGGCGGGTCTCCAGCCGCCAGTACGTGCGGGTGGCGAGGCCCGAGCGGTCGACGGTGACGACGGTGCCGGGTTCCACCTCGCGCATGCCCTCCCACACGGCGTGGCCGGGCGTCTTGACCATGGTGAACAGCTCTCGCAGGCCGTCGAGGCCGACCCGGGCGCGGGCGAGCGGGTTGGCGAGGATCGCCTTCGGTTCGGAGCCGAACAGGACGCCGTCTGGGGTCGGGTAGTAGCAGAAGGGCTTGATGCCCATGCGGTCGCGGATCATCACGAGCTTGTCGTGGCGGCCGTCCCAGACGGCGAAGGCGTACATGCCGTTGAGGCGCTCGGCGACGGCGTCGCCCCATTCGAGGTAGCCGCGCAGCACGACCTCGGTGTCGGAGCCGGTGGTGAAGCGGTGGCCGCGGCCGGTGAGTTCGGCGCGCAGTTCGGTGAAGTTGTAGGTCTCGCCCGAGTAGACGAGGGCGACGGCTCCGTTCGGGGTGCCGGCGGTCATGGGCTGGCGTCCGCCGGGCAGGTCGATGACGGCGAGCCTGCGGTGGCCGAGCGCGGCGGGTCCCTCGGCCCAAGTGCCGCGGTCGTCCGGGCCGCGGCAGGCCATCGTCGCGGTCATCGCGTCCAGCGCCGCGGCCTCGGAGCGCAGGTCGCGGTCGTAGGAGACCCATCCGGTGATGCCGCACATGCCGTACCTCCTGCCTCCGGCCCGTCGGAAGCGGCTGGCTCACCTGCCCCTTTCCCGGGTGGATGCCGACGCCCACGGAACCAGTTGTAACCAGCACCTAGTACGGCGAGCCTGTGCCCCGCGCTCCGGCCGGTCAACACGGCCGTAACCTGAACGGGTGGTCCCCCCGTGCGGTTTCGGCCGCGCTTTGCCCATGCGAGGTTAAGGAATCGGCGTCACGCCGGGCCGGTCCACCGGGAACCGGCCACGGGCAAAGATTTCCCCAACGCCCTCGGCCGGACAGGCGGATCAGGCCACGGACGCGGGACTCACGAACCAGTCGACCGCTGCGGTCAGCTCGGCCGGCTTCTCGACCGGCAGTTCGTGGCCCGCGTCGATGATGCGGATCACCGCGTCCGGGTAGGCCGTCGCCATCCGGAGCATCTGCTTCACCGGGAGCTGGATGTCGTGGTAGCCGTGCACCAGCAGGGTGGGCGTGCGGATCTCGCCGACCCGGTCGAGGACGTCGAAGGCCCGCATGGCGCCGTACAGCGTCATGACCACCTCGCGCGGGGTCTCGGCCGAGGCCCGGATGTACTCCCGGATCCGCTCGCGCGGATAGCCGGGGGCGAAGGCCCGCTGGATGTTGGCGGCGACGAACAGCTTGAAGGGCACGAGGGTCGAGGCGGCCATCAGCAGACCGCGGCCCCGGCTGAAGGCCATCCGGCTGATGGAGTTCACCAGCACCAGGCGCTCGACCCGCTCGGGGTGGGACAGGGCGATGGTCTGGGAGATCATCCCGCCCATGGAGTGACCGATCAGCACACAGCGCTCGATCTTCAGGTGGTCGAGGAGGGCGAGGACGTCCCTCGCCAGCTCCTCGATGGTGGGCACTCCCGCCCCGCCGCTCTCCCCGTGGCCGCGCAGGTCGAGCCGGATCACCCGCCGCTTCTCCGCGAAGTGCGCGATCTGGTGGTCCCAGCGGTGCCGGTTGGCCGTCCACCCGTGGACGAACACCAGGGGCACGCCGTCGCCGTCGCGGGGGCCTTCGTCGTCGTACGTCAGCGCTGCGCCGTCGACCTCGAGCTGCGGCATGGGGTGTCTCCTGGATGCGGTCGGGTTACTGATCGGTAGGGTAGCCGGGCGACCGGCTCGCCGTCACCGCTGTCCGGCGAGGAAATCCAGGATGTGCCCGAAGACGTCCAGGGCGGCGCCGCGGCCGATGAACGTGTCCAGGTGCCCGTACCCGGGAATCTCGGTGTACGTCACGTCCAGCTGCGGCTGCCGGTGGGCCAGCACCTCGTGGCACAGCTTCTGCGAGTCCAGCCACAGGCCGTTCTCGCTGCCCGCGAGCAGCAGGACGGGAGTGTCGATGCGGGCCGCCGCGTCCAGCGCGTTGGGCGGCAGGGCCCGGTAGCGGTGGTCGGTGTCGTGCCAGCGGACGACGCTGCGGGCCAGCTCGATGCGGCGCAGGTGCGGCAGGATCCACAGCGGCGCGGGGCCGAGGAGCTCGGCGAGCCGGTCGTGGGTGGCCTCGGCGAGGTTCTCGTGCACGAAGAGGGAGGCGCCCGTACCCCAGGCCGAGTTGTGCAGGATCTGGCAGGTCGGGTCCGGGCAGGTCGCCTTCCGGGAGGCCAGGGCGAACAGCGGCGTGTACTTAGACCACAGGCCGACCTGGCGGAAGTCGACCGGGATGTGGTCGATCCGGGTCTTCAGCAGCTCCCCCGCCACCGTCATCCGCAGCGAGGTGCGCCCGGCCAGCTTCGGGGTCAGGAACACGCCCTGGGACACCACGCCGGCCAGGCCCGGCACCAGCCCCGCCGTCATGCTCAGCGACAGGGTCAGGGAGCCGATGCAGTGGGCGACGACGTACAGCGGCCTCTCGCCGATGCGGGCGCGGACGTGGCAGACGGCCTCCGGGATGTCGTACAGGGCCACGTCGTCGTACGTGTACCGGCGGCCGGTCTCGTTGTACGGCAGCCGCCGGCTGCCCCGCCAGTCCAGCAGCCAGGGTTCGTAGCCCTCGTCGAGCAGGACGTCGACCAGGTTGCGGGTCTCGGGCAGCAGGAACATGTCGGCGGACGCGGTGTGCCCGTGCAGCAGCAGTACGGCGGGACGGTCGCCGGAGCCGGGGCCGACACGGGTGAGGCCGAGCCGGAAGCCGTCACCGGTACGGAACGGGATCTCCTCGACGGCCGCCGGGTCGAGGCGGTGGCGCAGGGCGCGCAGTTCGGTGGTGGTGCGGACCTTGCGCAGGGCCGGCCTGCTGGTTCTGGGGTTCGCGGTCCTGAAGATCATCGGTTGTGCTCCCTGAGGGTGGGGGTGCGGCGCAGGTCGAGCAGGTCCGCGGCGGCCCGGGCGAAGGGGGCGAGCAGTCCGCGGCCCATCTCCAGGCCGAACCAGGCGAGCCAGGTGAGCTTGGCGGCCCGCTTCTCCTGGCCGGTCAGGTGCGGGGCGACCCGGATGCCGTCGATCTGGTCGCGGACGTAGGAGTCGGCGGGCACGACGACCTCGCCGAGCAGGCTCGCCGCCTCGCCCTCGCGGCCGATCTCGACGGTCAGGGCGCGGGTCTGCCGCCACACATCGCGGCGGGCACGGGCGTACTTGCGGCCCTCCAGCCACCACAGGCCGCCGTCCTTGTCGCGCAACTTCAGCCGGTACCGCAGGAGTTGGTGCCGGTGGCCGTGCTGCTGCGGGATGCCCTCCTCGGGGCGGACCCAGACGTCCCCGCGCTCGACGGTGAGCGGCTCGGGGTTGATCGCGGGGCAGGTGACCTCTCCGCTGACATCGACCCGGCGCTCCTTCACGAGTTGGTACATGCTCGCGATGGAGAGCGTGAGCGCCATCGAGCACGGGGTCTGCGCGGGGGCGCCGACCGGGCCCACGGTGCCCTCGGTCGTCTCGGTGAACCACAGGTACGGTTGGTCGTCCTTCCGGGGCAACCGGGCCAGGCCGTCGGCGGCGAGCTTCTCGAAGGTCCTCATCTGTGCCTGTGCGTCGTAGCGGGCGGCGGGCGGCAGGCCGAGCGCCTCGACGAGCGCGGCGGTGCGCTCGCCGCCGGCCGCCGGGCCCTTGAGGGTGGCCTCGCACAGCTTGAGCGCGGTGGGGCTACGCAACACCCGGGAGAGGAAGTCGAGTTCGGGGACCGGCTCGGTCTCCAGGCGGGCCAGGGTGTCGGTGCGCCACTCGTCCCAGTCCTGGACGCGCACGTGCATACCGCCGAGCGCCATGTCCCGGACGACGTCGTCGAGGGTGTTGGGCACGCCGGTCAGGTTGTAGTCGAAGCCCCATGCGTCGGGTGCGCAGACAGCGGCGACGGCGACCCGGCTCACCCAGTCCACGGGGGCCGCGTTGAGATAGCGGAACGCCGGTACGGTGCGGAGGCGGCCGAAGGCCGAGACGAGACCGCTGCTCAGGTCCTGCGGGTTGTAGGCGCCGGTCTTCGTGTGGCCGCCGATGCCGCCCGGGCGCAGGGCGGTGACCACCAGGCCGTGGTCGCGGGCGCGGCGCAGGGCCACCTCGGCGGTCCACTTGGACTGGTCGTAGCCGGAGACGAGGCGGTCGACGTGGGCCAGCGGGTCGTCCTCGCCCATGGAGGTGATGCCGACCTCGTTGAACACCGCGATGGAGGAGATGTGGTGCAGCGGCTTGGGGCGGCCGGTGGCCGCGAGTTCGGCCAGGGTCAGCGCGCCGAGCACGTTGCTGCTCCGCAGGGAGTGGTAGCCGCGCAGGAAGTCCACCGCCGCGGCCACGCCGACGACGCTGTCGAGTTCGTGGGCGAGGGTGTGCCACAGCTCCTCCGACAGGCCGAGCCGCGGGCGCCGGATGTCGCCGGGCAGCACGGTCACCCGGCGGCGCACCTCGGATGACCAGGGCAGGCGGTAGCTGCGCAGTTGCTCGCCGAGGCGCGCGGTGGCCGCCTCCTCGTCGGCCGCGCGGACCAGGCAGCAGACGTGCGCGTCGCTGTGCCGCAGCAGGTCGAGCAACATGTGGCTGCCGAGGAACCCGGTCGCGCCGGTGAGCAGGATCCGGCGGGGCGGCAGCGGCTCGGGGACGTCCGTGAACGGCAGGCGGTCGGCGAGGGCGAGGTCGGCGAGGATCTGGTCGAGGTCCTCCTGGCGGGCGCGGGGGACGGCAGCCTCCGGGGGAAGCACGCCGGACGCCGAAACCGGCGCGGCGCAGGCCGGGCCGCCCGCGGCCGCGCCGTGCCCCGGCCCCGCAGCGGGCCCGACAGGCCCCGGCCCCGGCCGAGCGGCGACGCCCCGGTGGGCCGCCGGAGCCGCAGCGGATGACGCGGGGCCACCCGCAGCCGTCAAGGCCTCTGCCCCGCCCTCCCCCGCCACCAGCGGCAGCCACCACCGTGCCAGGCTGACCGGGCGGGCGTCGGCGAACACGTCGTCGAGATCGACCTCGATGCCGAGCGTATCCTCCAGTTCCGCGACGAGCTCCACCGCGTGGACGGACGTACCGCCCGCGTCGAAGAAGTCGGCGCCGGGTGCCAGGTGGCCGCCGGGCAGGTGGCGGCCCGCGGCCTCGGCGATGGCCGCGGCGAGGCCGTCGACGTCCCGCACCGGGGCGGCGGCCCGCGGGGGTGTGCCGGTCGCCGCCACCTTGGCCAGCAGGTCGGTGACGCCGAGCCCACCGTCGCCCCGTTCGATCCACTCGGCGGTCGCCCGCTGTCCGGCGTCGTCGTTCAGATCACCCATGAGAGCCCTTCACCTTGTGCACTGTCCCTTCCGTCACCGCTGTTCCTCACTGCTGCCAGGACCGGAACGCCCGCAGCTGTTCCGGCACGACCACGACGTCCAGCCGCTCGTCGTCCTGGTGGCCGCCACCGAGCGCGGCCAGCAGCCGGCGGGCGGGCGCGTTGCGCGGGGTGCGCTCCGCCGTCAGCCGGACCTTGGCGCAGCCCAGTTCCTCGGCGCGCTCGGCGAGCCAGCCGAGCAGGCGTTCCTCGACGCCCCGGCCGAGCGCCCGGCAGCTCATCAGCCAAGCGAGAACGTCGAGTTGACCGGCGTCGGCGCGGACGGCGAGCAGGGCGATCTGCCCGTAGTCCCCGAACCGGTCCCGGGCCGCCGCCGTCCACACCTCGCCGCGCTCCCGCCACCGCCCGAGGTCGCCGCCGTCGGCGGAGCGGGCCCGCAGGGTGAACTGGTTGGTGCGGCGCACGAGTTGCTCGGCCCGCTGGACGTCGTCCTCGGCCAGGGCCCGGATGTCGACCTGAAGGTCCAGCTGGGCCAGGAACTCCTCGAATCCGGCCTGCTCGCGTACGGCGTCCCGCTCCCGTTCCTGCTCGTAGAACCGCGCCCGCGACGCGTCCTCGGCGGTCGCCGCCGCCGGGACCAGCGGCCACAACCGGCCGAGGAACTCCTCCAGCCCGGCCGCGGGCGGGCAGGTCACCGACAGCACCTGCGGCAGCGCCGAGCGCATCCTGGCGATCTCCGCCGGGTTGTCGTCCAGGAACAGGAAGCTGTCCGGCCCGAGGTTGAGCGTGCGCGCCGCCTCCGCGAGACGCCCCGGCTTGGGCCCCCAGGCGGCCGAGACCACGCTGAAGTGCTCGGCCTTGAGCAGGCTGTCGGGGCGGTCCAGCACGGCCCGGACGGTGGCCTCGTCGTTGTTGCTGACCAGTGCCAGCAGGGCACCGGCCTCCCGCCACCGCAGCAGCCGGCGGGCGAGCAGCGCGCGGGGGCCGGTCAGATCCACCGCGCCGGGGCCGATCTCCCCGGCCACGCCGCCCCACAGGGTCTCGTCGCCGTCGACGGCGATCACCTTGGGCGCCGGACGCAGCACCGCGCGTACCACCTCGGCCAGGCGCAGGGCCACGGCGGCCTGGAAGGGCGGCGTGAACGGCAGGTGGGCCAGCCGCTCGGTCCGCTGGTCGAAGCGGTCCTCGACGGCCTGCCGCCGGGTCCAGTCGTCGGGGCCGAGCACCGCGATGCCGGGCAGGTCGGCCAGGTCGGCGGCGACCGCCCGCTCCCAGGCGAGGCAGCGCTCCTCCTCGCGGGCGGACGGCAGGAAGCCGACGATCAGCGGCTTGCGGGTCCGCTCGGCCAGTGCTTTCAGCGCCGCAGGGTAGGCGGTGCGCAACTCGGCGAGCAGCGCGTCGTCCACCGGGCCGAACCGCTCCAGATCCGCGGCCCGCAGCAGTACCACGCTCACCGCCGTACCGGGGTCGGCGAAGACGCCGGACGGGTCCCGGAGGCCGGCGAGCACCTGGTGGTACGGCGCCTCGGCGACGGTCACGCCCTCCGCGTCCATCGCCGCCTCGCACATCACCGGCAGGTTGCCCGAAGCGAAGGTGGCGGCGAGGGCGAGGGAGCGGCGCGGTGCTTCGACTTGCCCGCCGGTCACCGGAGTTGCGTTCGCCTCCGACGTCGTACCCACCGTCCCCGTCGCGTCCTGCGCCGTCTCCGCGAGCAGCCGCAGGAACTCCTCCCCCAGCTCGCCGGCGGTCGCCGCGTCCAAGATGTCCAGGCTGTGGTCGAGCCGGACCGTGCCCGCGTCCGGGATCATGGTGATCATCAGGTCGAGGTCGGTGTAGCCGGTCCCGGCGGGGAGCACCTCCAGGCGGTGGAGACGGCCGCTGTGGCGGACGAAGTTGAAGTAGACCTCCACGAGCGGCGCGTTGGCCCGGTGCAGGCCCTGCCGTGCCAGCGTGGCCAGGACGTCGGAGAACATCGCGCCCTTCGCCAGGACCTGCCGCAGCCGCCCGTCGGTGCGGCGCAGCACCTCCTCGACCGGCTCGCCGGCCGATGCCCGGGCCGGGAACGGCACGGGGACGCCGAAGAAGCCCACCGCGTCGTAGGCGTCGACGTGGATACGGGTGTCCACCGGCACGGCGAGCACGAACCGCTCGCGCCGCCGCTTCCTGGCCAGCAGCACGGTCAGGGTACCCAGGCAGAAGGCGGCGGGCGTGACGCCGAGGTCGCTCGCGGCGGCCAGGACCCGCTCCATGAGCCCGTCCGGCAGGGTCACGGTCACGCTGCCCGCCCGGTAGGACCGGGTTTCCGGGCGCGGCCGGGCGAGGGTCAGGTCGAGGCGCTCGCTGCCCCGGAAGGCCTCCCGCCACTCGGCGCCGGCTCCCTCGCCGCCCTGCTGGGCCTCGACGAGCAGGGCGATGTCGCGGTTGGTGAGGGTGTCGCCCAGGTGGGTGCCGGACAGTTCGGCGTCGATCTCCCGGGCGACGAGCAGCAGCGACTGCAGGTCGCTCACCACATGGTGGGCGCCGAACACCAGGATCTGGCCCGTCGGCCCGCCGTCCAGCAGCTCGAACCGCCACAGCGAGGGGCTCGCCAGGTCGAAGGGCGGCTCGAGCAGTCGGCGCAGCCGGTCGGCGGGATCCGGGTCCTCGTCGACCGTCCACCGCAGCAGTGGCTCCGCCAGGTCCCGGTCCACGCGCAGGTGCCGGCCGCCTTCCGCGCCGCTGACGATCGCCGTGCGCAGGGCCGCGTGCCGTCCGGTGAGCCGCGCGAGGATGTCGGTGAGCCGCTCGCGGGTGACCGGCTCGGTCAGGCGTACGGCGAGGCCGACGCCGTGGGCCGCGTCGGGCATGTCCGGCTGGGCGCTGCGCAGCAGGCGTACGACGTCCCGGGTCGCGGGCCGCAGCTCGGTCTCCGGCACCTCCGCGGGGACGGGCGCCGACTCCTGAGGGGCGGACGCGGGGCGCTCGGGCAGGGCCTCGCCCAGCGCGCGGGCCAGGCCACGGATGTCGGCCGCGGAGAACACGTCGGCGGCCGGGAGTTCCGCGCCCAGTTCGCGGGCGAAGGCGTTGCGCAGCCGGACCAGCATCAGGGAGTCGAGGCCGAGTTCCTTCAGGGCGGTGCCGGCGAAGACGTCCACGGCCCCGCCGGAGACCTCGCCGACCCGGGCCCGTACGTACGCTTCGAGCCACTCGGCGCGGTCCTGCCGGGTGGTCGCCGCGAACACCTTCCTGACGAGGTCGTCGGTGTCCGCGCTGCCCGTGGGGACGGTGACCAGGTCGCCGAGGATCGGGCGGCCGCGCACGGCGTCGGGGTCGAGGGAGAGTAGTTCCCAGTCCAGGGCGACGGGCGCGAGCTGGCGGCGGGCGGTGGGCAGCAGGCGTTCGAACAGTTCGCCGCCGTCCTGCGGGGAGAAGGCGACCAGTCCGCTGCGGCCGGTCTCGGCCTGCCTGGTGCCGGAGCCGGCGACCATGCCGACCCCGGACCAGGCGCCCCAGTCCAGGCTCAGCGCCCGCCGGCCGGCGTGGGAGAGGTGGTGCGCCCAGGCGTCGAGGAAGGCGTTGGCGGCGGAGTACGGGCTCTGTCCGGCCGAGCCGAGGAGACCGGCCGCCGAGGCGAAGAGCACCAGGTTGCCGGCCTCCGGGGCCAGTTCGGTGAGCAGGGCGGTGCCCAGCACCTTGGGGGCGAGGACGCGCAGGACGCGTTCGTCGGTCAGGTTGGCCAGGGTGGCGTCGTCGAGGACACCGGCCGCGTGCACGACCGCGGCGATCGGGCCGCCCTCACGGCGTACGGCATCCAGGGCGGACGCGAGCCCCTCGCGGTCGGCGACGTCGGCGCGGGCGAGGTGGACGGTGACTCCGCGCTCCTCGAGGCCCCGGATCCAGGCCGCGGCCTGCGTGTCCGGTGTGCCGCGGCTCAGCAGCGCGAGCCGGCGGACGCCCCGGCGGACCAGCCGCTCGGCGACGACCCGGCCGAGGCCGCCGAGGCCGCCGGTGATCAGGTGGACGCCGTCGGTCCCGGGGTCACCGCCACCGTCGTCGGGGCGGGTACGGGCCAGGCGTGGGACGAGACGGCCCGCGGCGCGCAGCGCCACGAGCCGTTCGTCGTCGGCGTGCCACAACTGCGTCCACAGCTCCGCGTCGCCGCCGGTCGGCGGCAGGTCGACGAGCGTGGTCGCCAGCTCCGGGTACTCCTGCGCCACCGCGAGGCCGAAGCCCCAGGCGAGTGCCTGCTCCGGGTGCGTGACCCGCGTGCTGTCCCCGGCGGCCTGGCTGCCCCGGACGACCACGAACAGGCGGGGCGCCCGGCCCTTGGGGCGGTCGGCGAGGGCGCGCACCAGGTGCAGGGTGCTCAGGCAGCACAGGCGGGCGGCCTCCTCGGCGCTACGGGCGTCGCCGATCGCCGGGGCGTCGAGCGCGGACAGCTGGACCACCCGGCCGGGCAGCGCGTCCGGGAAGGCCTCGTCGAGCAGCCGGGCCAGGTGTCCGGGATCGGCCGGGTCGAGGACGTACCGTCCGGGTGCCTCGGCGGCGTACTCCGTACCCCGGCGCGCGATGACGTACGGGGCCGAGTCGCCGAGCCGGGCGGTGAGTTCGGCGGCCACTCCGCTGTCGTCGGCGAGGATCAGCCAGCCGCCCTCGGTGGGCGCGTCCTGGGCCTCGGGGCGCCGCTGCCAGCGGGTCTCGAACAGCGCGCCGTCCAGCGGGGACAGCGCGGCGAGCCGGAACTCCCTCATGTCGAGGACGAGTCGGTCGTCCTCGTCCCACAGCCGCAGGTCCAGGGTGGCGGTGTCGCCGTCCAGGGACCGCAGGGCGCAGGTCACCCAGGCGGGGGTGGTGCGCAGCCCGGTGAAGCGCACCTGTCCGGCGCCGGCGGGCACGAACGCCCGTCCCTCGGGGGCGTTCGCGGGCAGCGCGGCCGTGTGGAAGGCGGCGTCGAGGAGGGCGGGGTGCAGCAGGTGCCCGGCGGCGGGCCGGGCGGCGAGCCGGCCCAGCGCCTCCGCGTCGGTGCGGTGGCCCTCCTCCAGGCCCCGGAAGGCGGGACCGTAGTCGATGCCGAGGGCGGCGAGCCGGCCGTACACGGCGGGCACGTCGGCCCGCTCGGCGCAGCGCTCGCGCAGCGCGGCGAGACTCTCGCCCTCCTCGGTGGGTCCGGCAGCGAGGACGAGCCGTCCGGTGGCGTGCCGCTCCCACCGCCGCTCACCGGCAGCGGCCGAGGCGATGGTGAACTCGCGCACGCCGTCCCCGGCGGTCCGCACGACCAGCTGGAGCCGCACGGGCCGTTCGGCGTCCAGGCGCAGCGGACGCACGAACCGGACGTCCGCCAGCCGTACTTCACCGTGGTCCGTCAGCGCGGTCGCGGCCTCGAGCGCCATGTCCAGGAAGGCCGAACCCGGCAGCCACACCTCTCCGGTGACCCGGTGGTCGGTGAGGTAGGCGAAGCGGCTGTCACGCAGGTCGATCTCGGTCTGGAAGATGTCCCGGCCGGGCTCGTCGCTGGCCTCCACGTGCGTGCCGAGGAGCGGTGAGCCGCCGGTGGGGCCGGCCGGGGCGGGGGCGAGCCAGTGGCGTTCGCGGGCGAAGGCGTAGGTGGGCAGGTCGAGCCGGCGGCCCCGCGGGAACAGGGCGGCCCAGTCGGGCGTGTATCCGGCCGTGTACAGCTCGCCCAGCCTGGCCGGCAGGACGTCCTGCCCGTCCCGCTGCCGGCGCAGCGAGCCGACGCCGACCGCGTCAACGCCGCGCTCGGCCGCCACCGCCTCCACGGAGGAGGTGAGCGAGGGGTGCGGGCTGAGTTCGACGAAGTAGCGGTAGCCGTCGTCGAGCATCCGCCGGATCGTGTCCGCGAAGCGGACGGGCTCGCGGAGGTTGGCGAACCAGTACGCGGCGTCCAGCCGGTCCCCGGGGACCGGTCCGGCCAGCACCGACGAGTACAGGGGTGTCGGTGTCCGCGTGCCCCGGACGCCGGAGAAGCGGTCGAGGAGCTCCGTGCGCAGCGGTTCCATCAGCGGGGTGTGCGAGGCGAACGGCGTCGACAGCGGCCGGGCCGGGATCCCCCGCGCGTCGAGGTGCCGGCGCAGTTCGGCCAGCGCGTCGGCGTCGCCCGAGACGGCCGTGGCGTGGGCGCTGTTGACCGCCGCGACGAACAGCCGGTCCGTATGGGGGGCGAGCAGCTTCTCGACCTCGGCCGGGGGCAGTTCGACGGCCAGCATTCCGCCCCGTCCGACCAGCGGTACGACGGCCTGGGCGCGCCCGGTGACCACGGCCACGGCCTCGTTCAGCGTGAGGGCGCCCGCACCGTAGGCGGCGGCGATCTCGCCCAGGCTGTGCCCGACGACCGCGTCCGGGGTGACGCCGAGCTCCCGCCAGGCGGCGGTCAGGGCCGCGTTGAGCGCGAACAGCACCGGCTGGAGGTACTCCGTCCGGTCGAGCGGCGAGAACTCCTCGGGCGCCCGCAGCACGTTGAGCACCGACCAGCCGGCCTGCCGCTGGACGGCCTCGTCGATCCGGGTCAGCTCCTCCCGGAACGCCTCCGAGTGGGACATCAGCCCCAGCCCCATCCCGGTCCATTGGCCGCCGTGTCCGGCGTACACGAAGGCGACCTTGCCGGTCTGCTCCTCGCGGGGCGCGGTGAGGGGCCTGCGTCCGCTGCCCAATGCCTTGAGGGAGGCCAGCAGTTCGTCCCGGTCATCCGCGACGAGGGCGGTGCGCCACTCGAAGTGGCTGCGGTGGCGGGCCAGGGTGTGGGCGATGTCCGGGAGCGCCGTGCCGGCGGTGACGTACTGGGCGAGCCGTGCGGCCTGTCCGCGCAGCGCGGTCTCGCTGCGCCCGGAGAGGACGAACAGGTTCCTGCCCGGCGGGAGCTCGGCAGCCGCTTCGGTGTCCGGCGCGGACGGCGCCTCCTCGACGATCACATGCGCGTTGGTGCCACTGATCCCGAAGGCGCTGACGCCTGCTCGCCTGACGCGACCCGGCGTCGACGGCCAGTCCACCGCCTCCGTCAGCAGCCGTAGCCCGCTGCCCTCCCATTCGACGTGCCGGCTGGGCGTGCCGGCGTGCAGGGTGCGGGGCAGGGTCCGGTGGCGCAGGGACTCCACCACCTTGATCAGCCCGGCCACGCCGGAAGCCGCCTGCACATGCCCGATGTTGGACTTCAGGGAGCCCAGGTACAGCGGGCGGTCCTGCGGGCGCGAGCCGGCGAAGACCTCGGCGAGGGCGTTGGCCTCGATCGGGTCGCCCAGGGTGGTGCCGGTGCCGTGGGCCTCCACGTAGTCGATGTCGGCGGGCTCCAGGCCGGACAGCTCCAGCGCCCGCCGGACGACCTGTTCCTGGGCCGGGCCGTTCGGCGCGGACAGGCCCTGGCTGCGGCCGTCCTGGTTGACGGCGGTACCGCGCAGCACCGCCAGCACCTCGTCCCCGTCGCGCCGGGCGTCGCTCAGCCGCTTCAGTACGAGCATGCCGGCGCCCTCGGCCCAGATCGCGCCGTCGGCGTCGTCGGAGAAGGAGCGGCAGCGGCCGGTCGGGGACACGCCGCGCAGCCGGCTGAACTCGACGAAGGTCTGCGGGGTCACCATCAGCGTCACGCCACCGGCGAGGGCGAGATCGCACTCGCCGGAGCGCAGCGCCTGCGCGGCCAGATGGGTGGCCACCAGCGACGACGAGCAGGCCGTGTCGACGGTCATCGCCGGGCCGTGCAGGCCGAGTGCGTAGGCGAGCCGCCCGGAGGCCACGCTGAGCGCCGAGCCGGTGCCGACGTAGCCGTCGAGCTGGTCGAGCCGGGAGCCGGACAGGTAGTCGCTGCCGAACATGCCGACGTACACGCCGGTGGTGCTGCCCGCCAGCCGGGCGGGCACGATCCCGGCGCGCTCCAGCGCCTCCCAGGCCGTTTCGAGGAGCAGCCGCTGCTGCGGGTCCATGGCGGCGGCCTCCTTCGGTGTGATCCCGAAGAAGCCCGCGTCGAAGGACTCGATGTCGTCCAGGAAGCCGCCCTCGCGGGCGTACGACTTGCCCGGGGCGTCCGGGTCGGGGTCGTACAGCGCCTCCACGTCCCAGCGCTCGGCCGGGAAGGGGCCGACCGCGTCCCGGCCGTCGGCGACCAGCCGCCACAGGCCCTCCGGGTCGGTGACCGAACCGGGCAGGCGGCAGGCCATGGCGACCACGGCGATCGGCTCGTCGACGGCCGGTCCGGCGGCGCGGGCCCGCTGCGGACCGGGGGCGGCGCGCCGGGTCGTACGGCCGTCCGTCGCGAGGACGGTGGTCAGGAGATGGCCCGCCAGGCGGTCGGCGGTGGGGTGGTCGAAGAGCAGGGTGGCGGGGAGCCGGGCGCCGATGCGGGTGCCGATGCGGTTGCGCAGTTCGACCGCCGTCACGGAGTCCATGCCGAGGTCGCGCAGCGGCTGGTCGGGGCGGACGGACTCGGGCGAGCGCAGGCCGAGGGCGCGGGAGACCTCGTCGCGGACCAGGGCCAGGACACGTTCGGCGCGCTCGGGCTCCGGGAGGCGGGCCAGACGGTCGGCCAGGCGGTCGCCGGTCTGCTGGGCGTCCCTGGGGGCGGGCAGCAGGGAGCGCCACAGGGCTGCCTCGGCGGCGGGGTTCTCCCGCAGGCGGGGCAGGTCCAGGGCCCAGGCGACCAGGTGCGGTGCGCCCTGCCGCAGGGAGAGTTCCACCAGGTCGCGGCCCTGCTCGGGCGTGAGGGCGCGCTGGCCGCGGCGGGCCATCCGGTCCAGGTCGGCGTGGGCGGCGGCGAGCCCCTCCCCCGCCCACGCGCCGAAGGACACGGACAGGCCGGGAAGACCCGATGCGCGCCGGTGGTGGGCGAGTTGGTCGAGGAAGACGTTGGCCGCCGCGTAGTTGCCCTGGCCGGCGTTGCCGACGACGCCGGCGGCGGAGGAGACCAGCAGGAACAGGTCCAGGGGCGTGCCGGAGGTGAGCCGGTGCAGGTGGGCGGCGCCGTCGACCTTGGGGCGCAGCACACGCGTGAGCCGCTCGGGCGTCAGCTCGGTGACCACTCCGTCGTCCAGGACACCGGCGCAGTGCACGACACCGCGCAGCGGCGACTCCTCGCCGGCCGAGGTGAGCACAGCGGCCAGGGCTTCCGCGTCGGCGACGTCGCAGGCGGCCACCCGCACCTCGGCGCCGAGCGCGGCCAGTTCGGCGGTGACCTCGGCGGCGCGTGGGTCGCCGGGTCCCTGACGCGAGGTCAGCAGGAGGCGCTCCGCCCCGTGTTCGGCGAGGACCCGGGCGATGTGCCGGCCCACGGCTCCCAGGCCGCCGGTGATCAGGACGGTGCCGTCGGTGGGCACGAGGGCCGGGGTGCCGACGAGGTCGAGGACGACCGGGCGGTCGGACACGGCCCGGCGGCGGAGCGCCTCGCGGGCGGCGGTGACGGGGAAGACGTGGGGGCGTACGGCGTCGGCCCGGTCGGCACCGGCGGCAGCCGTGGTGAAGGGCACGTCGTCCGCGAGCACCGTGACCGCGACCGCGTCGGTGAGCACCTCGGAGCCGGGTGCGCAGTCGGCGGCGGCCACCACCCTGGCGCCGGGCGCGAGGCCCTCGACGTCGGCGGCGACCTCGGTCAGCACGCCGGCGGAAACGATCCGCCCGGACGCGTCGCCGGGTGCCGGGAGCGTGAGTGCGTGGACCTGGATCCGTACCTCGCCGGACGCCAGGTCCCGCGCCTCCGCGACGCGCAGGCTCGGGTCGGCCGGGAGGCCGGTCAGCTCCCAGCGGTCCCCGGACGGGACGCGCAGCACGTCCGTGGCGCGGGCCCGGACCAGGCGCGGGGCGAGCAGCATCCCTGACCGCAGGGCCAGTTCGGGTTCGTCGGTGTGCGCGGCGGCGGCGAGCAGCGCGTCCGCCGGATCGGAGGCGTCGAGGTCGAGCAGGGTCAGCCCGAGGTCGGGGTGTTCGGCGCGGGTGCTGCGGGCCAGGCCCCACAGCACCGACTGGGCGAAGGCGGGCACCGGGTCCTTCTCGCCCGCCGCGACCGCGCCCCGGGTCACCCAGACGGTCCGGGCGGGCGCCTCCGCTTCGGGCAGGGCGAGCAGCGCCTGCACCTCGGCCAGTGCGGTCGCCGTCAGTTCCTGGGCCACGGCGGCCGGTCCGGCGTCCTCCGCCGGGAGCGGCCAGAACCGTACGACGACGCCGGCGCCCGTGTCGCCGACCTCGGCCCCGGCGGCGGCGAGGCCGCGCAGGGCGGCCGCCACCTGCTGATCGGTGCGGTCGCCGACCACCGTCCAGACGGTGCCGGGCGCGGCGGCGGCCGGTTCGGGCACGGCCGTCCACGCCACCTCGTACAGGTGCCGCCCGTTCTCCGACCCGGCGTCGAGGCCGGCCGGGTCCGCGGCGCGCAGTCGTACGTCCTCCAGGCGGCCCGCCGGGAGGCCGTCGGCGTCCCACAGGGTGACGTCCAGCGTGAGGTCCGTGGCGGAGCCGCCGGTGCGCCGGACGGACGCGGTCAGATCGGTGGCGCCGCCGGGCGGCAGGACGCAGCGGCCCACCGCGACCGGCAGCAGCACGCGGCCGTCGGATGCGTCGAGGGCCGCGGTGACGTGCAGCGCGGCGTCCAGCAACGCCGGGTGGAGCGGGTAGGGGTCGGCCACGTCGCGGGCCACGGGCGGCAGCGACAGCCGGGCCAGCAGCTCGCCGTCGCCGGTGACGACCGCGGACCGTACACCCTGGAAGGCCGGTCCGTAGCCGAGGCCGAGCTCGGTCAGCCGCCGGTACGTCTCCGGTGCCCAGGCCTCCTCGGCCGTCTCCGGCCGGACCGGCGGCGCCCCGGCCGCCAGGGGGGCGGACTCGGCGGCCGACGCGGTGGCGTGCAGGGTCCAGCCGGGGGCGTCCTGGCCGCGCGGCCGGCTGTGCACGGTGATCTCCGGGACGGGCCCGGCGGTGACGACCTCGACGGAGACCTCGACCGTGCCGGACGGCGGCAGGACGAGGGGGACGAGCAGGAACAGGTCGGTGACGTCGGACGGGTCGTCGGGGCGGGCCACGGCGAGGGCGGCGCGGCACACTTCCATCAGGGTGGTGCCCGACACCACGGTCCTGCCGTGCACGGCGTGGTCGGGCAGCCAGTCGGCGGTGGCCGGGGACCACTCGTTGCGGAAGGTCCAGCGGGTCTCGTCGGCCGACTGGAGCTGGATGCCCAGCAGCGGGTGGGCGGCGCGGTCGAACAGGCCGGAGCCCCCGGTGGCTGACTCGGGCTCGATCCAGTGACGCCGGCCCTCCCAGGCGTACGTGGGCAGGTCCACGGGGGCCGTGCCGGTGACCAGGCGGCGCCAGTCGACGGGCCGCCCGTGGACGTGGAGTTCGGCGGTGGCCCGGTCCAGGCAGGCAGGGCCGTCCTCGGCGCGGCGCAGCGAGCCCACGGCGACGAGGTCGTGGCCGGTGTCCTCGCCGACGGTGCGCAGGGCGGTGAGGAGGGAGGGATGGGGACCGACTTCGACGAAGTGGCGGTAGCCGTCGGCCGCCATGCGCTCCACGGTGGACGCGAAGCGGACGGGTTCGCGGAGGTTGGTGTACCAGTAGCCGGCGTCGAGTTCCCCGGTGACCGGGGCGCCGGTCACGGTGGAGTACCAGGCGACGGAGGCCGGACAGGTGGTGACGCCGTCGAGTTCGTCGAGGACCGCGGCCCGGACCGGTTCGACCTGGGCGCTGTGGGAGGCGTAGTCGACGTCGAGGCGGCGGACGAAGACCTGACGGCGTTCGAGGTCGGCGAGCAGGCTCTGAAGGGGCTCCACCTCCCCGGCCAGCACGGTCGAGCGACCGCTGTTGACGGCGGCGACCGAGACCCGGCCGCCGAGTCCTTCGAGGGCGGCCTCCACCTCGGTGTGCGACAGGGCGACGACGGCCATGGCCCCGGTGCCGGACACGCCGGTCAGGGCCTGGCTGCGCAGGGCGACCACGGCCGCCGCGTCGCTGAGGCTGAGCGCCCCCGCGACACAGGCCGCGGCGACCTCGCCCTGGCTGTGCCCGATCACCGCGTCCGGCCGGACGCCCCGGGCCCGCCACACGGCGGCCAGCGACACCATCACGGCGAACAGCACCGGCTGCACGACGTCCACCCGGTCCAGGCAGGGCGCCCCCGCATCCCCGCGCAGCACGGCAGCCACCGACCACTCGGTGAAGGGGCGCAGGGCGGCGTCGCAGCGGTCCAGTTCGTCGGCGAACACCGGGTCCCGGTCGAGCAGGTCACGGGCCATGCCGGCCCACTGGGCGCCCTGACCGGGGAAGACGAAGGCCACTTTGCCGGTGGGCAGCGCCTGTTGGGGGCCGGTGGTCAGGTCCGGGTCGGGCTGCGCCTCGGCGAGTCCGCGCAGGGCGCGGAGCAGGTCGTCGCGGGTGGCCGCGTGCACGACGGCGCGCTGCTCGAAGTGGGTACGGTGCCGGGCGAGGGTCGCGGCCACCGCCGTGAGGGGGAACTCCGGCCGGGCTTCGAGGGCTTCGGCGAGGCGGGCCGCCTGGCCCTGGAGGGCGGGGAGGCTGCGGGCGGAGAGCGGGAAGAGGGCGGGGGCGGACGGTTCCGCGGTGGTGTCGTGCGGCGGCTGGTCCGGCGCCTCCTCCAGCACCACATGCGCGTTCGTCCCGCTGATCCCGAAGGCGCTCACGCCGGCCCGGCGCACCCGCCCGGCGTCGCGCGGCCAGGCCCGGGCGCTGTCCGTGACGCACAGGCCGCTGTCCGGCCAGTCGATGTGCTCGGTCGGCGTGTCGGCGTGCAGGGAGGCCGGGATCCGCTCGTGGTGGAGGGCGAGGACCGTCTTGATGACCCCGCCGATGCCCGCGGCGGCTTGGGTGTGGCCGATGTTGGACTTCAGGGAGCCGATGGCGAGCGGCCGGCCGGTGGGGCGGCCCGGCCCGAACACGGCGGACAGCGCGCGGCCCTCGATGGGGTCGCCGAGGCGGGTGCCGGTGCCGTGCGTCTCGACGTAGTCGAGGTCGTCCGGGGTCAGCCCGGCGGCGTCGAGAGCGGCGCGCAGCACCCGTTCCTGCGCGAGGCCGTTGGGGGCGCTCAGGCCCTGGCTGCGGCCGTCCTGGTTGATCGCCGAGCCCTTGACGACGGCCAGCACCCGGTCGCCGTCCCGGCGCGCGTCCGCGAGCCGCTTGAGCAGGACGAGCCCGCAGCCCTCGGCCCACACCACACCGTCCGCGCCGGCCGAGAAGGGGCTGCACCGCCCGGACGGCGACAGACCGCGCAGCCTGCTGAACTCGACGTGCCCGCGCGGCGTCACCAGCAGCGTGGCGCCTCCGGCGAGGGCGAGGTCGCATTCGCCGCTCGCCAGCGCCCGGGCGGCGAGGTGCAGTGCGACGAGCGAGGAGGAGCAGGCGGTGTCGACGGTGACCGCCGGTCCCTGCAGACCGAGGGTGTAGGCGATGCGCCCGGAGGCCACGCTGGACGCCGACCCGGTGCCGACGTGCCCGTCGAGCTGCCCCAGCGAGGCCGAGGCCAGGTAGCCGCTGTCGTACAGGCCGACGTAGACGCCCGTGGGGCTGCCGTTCAGCGACTCGGGGACGATCCCGGCGCGTTCGAGCGTCTCCCAGGCGGTCTGGAGCAGCAGCCGCTGCTGCGGGTCCATGGCCGCGGCCTCGCGCGGCGAGATTCCGAAGAAGGCCGCGTCGAAGCGGTCGATGCCGTCGAGGAAGCCGCCGCGCAGCGTGTACGCCGTGCCGGTGGTCTCCGGGTCGGGGTCGTACAGGCCGCGGGTGTCCCAACGGCCCGCGGGCACCTCGGAGATGGCGTCCTCGCCCGCGGCCAGCAGCCGCCACAGGCCCTCGGGGTCGTCCGCGCCGCCGGGGAAGCGGCAGGCCATGGAGACGATCGCGATGTCGTCGTCCGGCCGCGCGGGGGCGGGCCGGGCGGCCGGTGGCGTCAACCCCCTTGCGTCGGAGGACTGTTCGAGGACCGTCTCCGCTATCGCCGCGATCGTGGGGTGGTTGAAGACCAGCGAGGGCTCCAGAGTGCGGCCGACGCGCTCGGAGAGTTCGGCGGCCAGGGTCACCAACTGTCGTGACCCCAGGCCGAATTCGGCGATGGGCCGGTCCGGGTCGATGGCCAGCGGGTCCAGCCCGGCCGCCTCGGCGACAGCCGACGCCAGCCAGGCCCGTATGCCCTCGGCGGTCGTCGGGGACGGCTGGGGGGACTTCTTCGGCGACTCGTTCGCAGGCATGTGGGCAGGTGTCCTCGGGAACTCGGGCTCAGGCGGATTCCGTACGGCGGGTACGGCGGGTACGGCCGGACAACGGACACGGCCGGCACGGCCGCTGGATCGGCGGCGCGGAGACGGCGTGCGGGCAGGACCGACCGCCGCACGGCGGAGTACGGCTGCGGCCTGCCGCCCGGCGCCGGCGCGGACGCGCGCGGGTGGACGGGCGGTGTCATCCCGCGACGGGCGCGCCCATCACGGCGAGGGTGCCGTCGAGGTAGGCAGTCCGGGTGGCGTGGCGCTGGATCTTTCCGCTGGACGTCTTGGGGATGGTGCCTGGGTGGACCAGCACGACGTCGTGCACGGACAGGGCGTGTGCCTCGCCGATCGTGCTGCGGATCAGGTCGGTGATCTTCTCGGCCTCGCCGTCCGCGTCCGGGCCCACCTCGGCGACGACGACGGGCTGTTCGCCCTCCGCTCCGCCGTCCACGGAGAAGGCCGCGGTGCAGCCGGGGCGCAGCGCGGGGTGGCACAGTTCGGCGGAGAGTTCCAGGTCCTGGGGGTAGTGGTTGCGGCCGTCGATGACGATGAGGTCCTTCAGCCGGCCGGTGACGAAGAGTTCGCCGTCGCGCAGGAAGCCGAGGTCGCCGGTGCGCAGGAAGCGGCCCTGGCGGCCGGGCAGGGTGGCGCGGAAGGTCTCGCGGGTGGCCAACGCGTTGCGCCAGTAGCCCTTGGCGACGCTCGCGCCGGAGACCCATATCTCGCCGACCTCGCCCTCGGGCAGTTCCTCCTTGCGCTCGGGGTCGGCGATCGCCACGGTGACGCCGGGTCCGGGCCGGCCCGAGCCGACGGCCGCCGCGTCGGCGGCACCCGCGCGCGGGCCGCTCCCGTCGGTCTCCAGCAGCGTCGGCGGGGTGTCCACCGAGCCGCCGGTGACCATCAGGGTGGCCTCGGCCAGGCCGTAGCAGGGGTAGAGGGCCTCACGGTGGAAGCCTGCCGGGGCGAAGGTCTGCGCGAACCGCCGCAGCGTGGCGGCGCGTACGGGTTCGGCGCCGTTGAACGCGACCTTCCAGCCGCTCAGGTCGAGGCCGTCGAGGAGGTCGGGCGTGGCGTGCTTCAGGCACAGCTCGTAGGCGAAGTTGGGGCCGCCGCTGGTGTGCGGACGGTAGCGGGTGACGGCGGTGAGCCAGCGCGACGGCTGCTGCAGGAAGTGCAGCGGCGAGAACAGGGTGGACGTGGCGCCCAGGTGGACCGGGGTCAGGACCGGGCCGATGAGGCCCATGTCGTGGTACACGGGCAGCCAGCTGACGAACATCTCGTGTCCGTACTCCGCGATCGTGTCCGGAGTATGGCCCATCCGCTCGCTGATGACCCGTACGTTGTCCAGCAGGTTGCCGTGGGACACCATCACACCGCGCGGCGCGGCGGTGGAGCCGGAGGTGTACTGGAGGAACGCGACCGAGTCGGCGGTGAGTTCGGGCTCGCGCCAGGCCGTGGCCGCCTCGTCGGGGATGTCCTCGGTGGCGACGCGGGCGATGCCGTCCAGCTCGGGCAGGTGCTCCGCCATGGTCTCCAGCGCGCCGATCACCTCGCGGCCGCCCAGGATCACCTTGGCGTCCGCGTCGGCGATCAGGCGCTTCATCCGGGTCAGGGCGCGGTGGTTCTGCGCCCTGCCCTGCGGGGGCACCCCCGGTACGGCGACGACGCCGGCCGACAGACAGCCCAGGTAGCCGCAGATGAACTCCAGGCCGGGCGGGTACAGCAGCATGGCGCGGGAACCGGCCAGCCCGTGCTCCTGCAGCCAGGCCGCGACGGCCCGGGTGCGGGACAGAAGCCGGGCGTACGTCAGTACGTGGATCTCTCCGTCGCTGTCACCGGTGACGAGGTAGCGGTAGGCGGTCCGTTCGGGATGGTGCGTGGCGTGCGTGGCCAGTAAATCGACCAGGGAACGTGCCATTGACGAGTCTCACCTGTCTGCATGATGGGCGAGGAAACTGGAGTTCGAGAGCACCGTTGCTCGACACCCCGCCCGAGGAGTCGCAGGTCAGACGACTCCTCGTGATCCCCCCGCAGCAATTTGCTACCGATGAGTAGCACCATAGCAAGTCCTGTCGACCGAAACGCCGAACGCAGGTAAAGGCTATGTGTCCAAGGGAGTTGGCGTGCCGACGGGGTCGTCGAGCAGCCGCCGGACGGCCCGTGCGGCGGCTTCGGCGTCGGGTGCGGAGACGGCCAGCCGGGCGTAGCCGGCGGGCGGCCACAGGCCGACGAGGACGACCGGGCCGCTCTCGCGCACGGCGACGAAGTCCCGGCCCCGGGTGTGCCGCCACTCGCCGAGGCAGAACCGCCCGGGCAGCCGGCGGCCGGCGTGCCGCTCGCCGCGCAGCGCCCGCCACCAGTCCGGCTGGACCGTCACCTCCCGCACGGCCGCGAGCGGCACCCGGACCTCGCGGCGCCGCGCCAGGAGCCGCTCCCGCAGGGTGAGGCGGACGACGACATCGTCCCCGTCGACGACCAGCCGGGCCACCGGGGTCACCTCCTCGCACCACCGGACTCCATCAGGTCGATTACCCCGAATGCCCGATAAGCGAATCAGTCCTATGGTGCTGTCATGGAGCACGCACTCAGTCCAGCGACCCTTGCCGAGCTGCGCCGTCCGCGTCCCTACCCCGCGGTCTCCGTACTGACGCCGACGCACCGGCGCGAGCCCTACAACGCCCAGGATCCGGTCCGGCTGCGCAATGTGGTGGCCGAAGCCAAGAAGAAGCTGGAGGCCGACCCGGCGGTCACCCGGGAACGGCGGGCCGCCGTCGTCGATCAGCTCGACCGCGCCCTCGCCGAGGTCGACCTGGCACACGCCGAGGACGGCCTGGTGATCTTCGCCGCGCCGGGTGAGCACCAGGTGTGGTCGCTCGCCCGTGAGGTGCCCGAGCGGGTGGTGCTCTCGGACACCTTCCTGACCCGCAACCTCGTCTCCGCGCAGGCGGCCGAGCGCCCGTTCTGGGTGCTTTCGCTCTCCGCGGACCGGGTCACGCTGTGGAGCGGCGGCGCCGACCGGGTGGTGGAGGACCACTCCGGCGGCTTCCCGCTGGCCCGTGGCCGCGAGAACTTCGACGCCGAGCGGCAGGAGCGGATCGGCGACCTGCCGAGCACCTTCCGTGACGAGGGCACCCGCCAGTTCCTGCGCGAGGCGGACACCGCCATGGCCTCCCTCCTGCGCGAGCAGCCCCGCCCGCTGTACATCACCGGCGAGGAGGCCGCGCTGTCCCTGCTGGACGAGGTCGGCAACGTCGCCAAGAGTGCCGTGCACGTGCGGCACGGCGGCCTCGCGCACGCCGGCCCCGAGGCGGTCTGGCAGGCGGTGAAGCCGGTGCTCGACGCGCAGGCCAGGAGGGACACCGCCGCCGTGGCCCGGGAGCTGGACTCGGCGCGCGGTCACCGTACGTTCGCGGCCGGCGTCGACGAGGTCTGGCACAGCGCCCGGGAGGGCCGCGTGCGGCTGCTGGCCGTGGAGGAGAACTACCGCGTGTCGGTCCGCGGCGAGGTCGCCGACCACCTCGTACCGGCCGCGAGCGGCGACCTGGAGGCCCGCGAGGACATCGTGGACGAGATCGTCGAGCAGTGCCTGCAGACCGGCGCCGACGTCCGCTTCGTGCCGGACGGCACCCTGGGCGACGCGGCCGGGATCGCCGGAGTGCTGCGCTACTGACCCGCCGGCCCGCTCACGCGGCCCGCACCGGCGTCTACGCTACGGCGTGATCGTCGGCGGAATGGGAGGGCGCACGTGGGTGACCTGCTGGGCGTGGCCGTACTGGGTGCCGGGCACATGGGCGCCGACCACGTACGGCGCCTCGATCGTGTGGTCAGCGGGGCCAGGGTCGCCGCCGTGGCCGACCCGGACACCGGGCGGGCCGAGGCGGCGGTCGCGGGCCTGGACGGGGTCTCGGTGCACACGGACGTGGTGTCCGCGCTCGACGCGCCCGGCGTGGCGGCGGTCCTGATCGCCTCGCCCGGCCCGGCGCACGAGGAGGCGCTGCTCGCGGCCTTCGAGCGTGGGCTGCCGGTGCTGTGCGAGAAGCCCATGGTGCCCGGCTCCACGGGGGCGCTGCGGGTGGTGGAGGCGGAGGCACGCCTGGGGCGCCGGCTGGCCCAGATCGGGTTCATGCGCCGCTACGACGCCGAGTACCGGCGTCTTAAGGCCCTGCTGGACGAGGGCGGTCTGGGGCGGCCGCTGATGCTGCACTGCGTCCACCGCAACGTCTCCTCACCGCCCGGCTTCACCAGCGCCATGCTGATCGACAGCTCCGTCTCGCACGAGATCGACGCGGCCCGCTGGCTGCTCGGCCAGGAGCCGGCCGCGGTGACCGTGCTGCGGCCGGCCTCTTCCGCGGGCGCCCCGGCGGGTCTGATCGATCCCCAGTTCGTGCTCTTCGAGACCGACGGCGGCGTTCTGGTGGACGTGGAGGTCTTCGTCAACTGCGGCTTCGGCTACCAGGTGCGCTGCGAGGCCGTCTGCGAGGCGGGCAGCGCCCGGATAGGCGACGGGCACACCATGGTGGTCACCGCCCGGGGCAGCGCCCGCGAGGAGGTGGCGCAGGACTATCTCGTGCGGTTCGCCGACGCCTACGACCGCGAGGTGCAGGCCTGGGTCGACGCCACCCGGCGGGGCCGGGTCACCGGCCCGAGCGCCTGGGACGGCTATGCCGCGTCCGTCGCGGCCGAGGCCGGGGTCCGGGCGCTGGAGAACGGCCGCCGGGTGCCCGTCGAGCTCGCCCCGCGCCCGGACCTGTACGCCGACGTCAGCCGCTGACGCCCGGCAGGTCGTGAACTTCACGGGCCGCAGCCGGTCAGACGCCGCCGAAGAGGGCGCTCAGCCCGCGCTCCACCACCGCTGCGACGTCCTCCTGCCCGGCGGCCACCACGGTGTAGGTGCGCAGCAGGAACCGGCGCAGGTCGAGCGTGCCGAACTGCAGCAGGGCCACGCCGTACGGCGAGTGGAACTCCAGGACCGTGCGCCCCCGCCCGCCCGGCCATATCTGCACGTCCCCGCGTCCGGCCGGCGCGCCGAGGCCCTCGTCCAGCAGGGAGCGCGCGAAGGTCCAGGTGGCGCGTTCCCCGTCGAGCGTCGCCTCGGGCGGGAAGTCGACGAAGACGGCGAGCGGATCCTCGGTCGTGTACCGGAGGGAGGCGGACACGGTGACCTCTCGGTCCCCGTCGGTGATCAGCCGGGCGTGGGCGGGCTGCGTGAAGGTGAAGTCCATGCCTGTAGGACCTCGCAGGGGCCGTCGGCATTACGGAAAACAGGGACCGATTCGGTGTGAGCTGCGTCACCCTATGGGCGGGCGCGGGAGAATTTCCGCCACGGTCCCCCAGGGTCCCGCGCCCTGCCGCGACCGGCGACTCCGCCGCCCATCGACATCCCGCCGCGTCATCCCCACCCTCATGGGCCCCACCGGCATCCGCCACCGGTGGCCGGGTCCGGTCGACACCGATGCGGCACCATAGAACACAGGCACGTCGAACACCCACCCGAGCGCTACACCAATGGGCTCCCCGATCGGTCAAGTCACGTACCTCATCTACGACTTGCCCACCCGGCCGCCTACGTCATCCAGGCCGGTCAATCGCGCCTTGAAGACTCTGGCATATGCCGTAAGCACCACCGTATCGTGTGTTGCCAAATCCCTTACAGCGCGTCGCGGGCTGTGCCACAGTCGTAACGGCCTTCCCCCGGCCCTGGCCGTACCGTCCCCGCATCGGAGTGCGTCATGCCGTCCCCTCTCTCTGCGGACCGCCCCGCCGCTCAACCGTCCGGCCGCGGCTCGGTCGACGCGCTGATCTCGCAGGCCCGGCGGCTCAAGAGCGACGTGGACGCGGTGCGGAGGGACGCGCAGGGCGACGGCTCGGACCCGCAGGAGCGGTGGCAGCGCGCCCTGTGCGACCTCGCGCTCCACCAACTGAGCGACCTCGACGAGCACTTGGCCCAGCTGCGGGACGGCCCGGCGCCCGCACCGGAAGAGGCCGCGCCAGCCGTCCACCCGGCACCGGGCGACACCCCGTCCGGCTCGCTGCTGAGCCGGGTCGGCAGTGCGGAGTGGAACCTGCTGACCGACGAGGCGAGTTGGTCCGGTGAGCTCTACCAGATCCTCGGCCGGGACCCCGCGGGCCCCGCGCTCACCCTCGACGAACTGCCGTCGCTGATCCTCGAAGAGGACCGTCCGAAGCTGACGGCGATGGTGACGGACTGCCTCGTCGACGCCAAACCCATCGACGGGGAGTTCCGCGTCGTACGGCCGGACGGATCGGTCCGGACCGTGCACATGATGGGCGAGCCCGTGCTCGACGCCGACGGCAGCACCGCCTCGATGTGGGCCGTGCTGCGCGACGTCAGCGAACTGCGCCGCCACCGGCGGACGGTGCGCGAGACCGGTGACTCGCTGCACCGCCACCAGCAGCGGGCACAGAGCGAGCACCGGCTCGCGGTCGAGCTGCAGGAAGCCGTGCTGCCGCCGTGGCGCGGCTCCCTGCGGCTCCCGCACCGGGGACCTCGGACCCTGGACCTGGCGGCCCACTACCTGCCGTCCGCGACGAGCTCGCTGATCGGCGGCAACTGGTACGACGCGCTCGAACTGTCCGACGGCGAAACGCTGCTCAGCGTCGGCGACCTCACCGGGCACGGCGTCGCCGCCACCTCGGGCATGGCGATGCTGCTGGGCGCCCTGCGCGGCATGGCGATGGCGGGCACCCAGCCCGGACAGCTGATGGCGTGGCTCAACCAGTTACTCGACGCCACCGTGCAGCCGGCCCTCGGCAGCGCCGTCTGCTGCCGCTACCGGCCCGCCACCCGCACCCTGGTGTGGGCGCAGGCAGGCCACCCCGCCCCGCTGCTGTTCCGCGACGGGACGGGGCACGCACTGCACGCACCCGCCGGCGTCCTGCTCGGCGCGACCACCGGAGCCACCTACGGGCAGGCCGAAGTGACCCTTGAGCCCGGCGACCTGCTCCTGCTGCACACCGACGGACTGGTGCCGGGGCATGAGGGACGGGCAGCCGTGGACCGCCTCCTGGACCGGGCCCCGCGCTTCGGCACGGCCCGCACCGCGCAGGACTGCCTGCGCTTGGTCGTGGAGGAGTGCGGCGAGACCGAGCGGCAGGACGACGCCTGCGTGCTCATCGCCAAGGTGAATAGTTGAAGGTAACGGTCTGAGAGAAACCAGGCACTATGCCGGTGCGCTGTCGATGCCCCGGCCCTTGGTCTTCGGCAGGGCGAGCCTGATCTCCTCCCGCAGCTCGTTGATCTTCGGGTAGCTCGCGTACTCGGCCGTGAGCCGGTACATCTGGCGCAGCCGGTCCCAGGTGCGGTGGGAGGAGTTCGAGCCCATCGACATCAGGGCCAGCCGTGCGTACCGGTCCGCCTGTTCGGGGTCGTCGGCGATGAAGCAGGCGGAGGCCATGGACAGGAAGTCGAAGATCTTCGACCGCTGGCGTCCGTCGACCCGCAGGGCCAGGGCCTTCTCCGCGTAGTGCTGGGCGTGCACGGCCGCGCTCGGGTCGTGCTCCGCCAGCGTGCGGTAGGCCAGGGCCTGCATGCCGTACAGGTCCTCCTCCTTGAACATCTGCATCCAGCTCGGCGGCGGCACGTCGCCCTTGTCGGAGACGAAGAGGTCCTCCGCCTGGCCGAGGGTGCGGCGCATCGCCTGGCCCCTGCCCATGGAGGCCTGTGCCCAGGCCTCGATGGTGTGGAGCATCGCCTTGGTGCGGGGCAGCACCTCGTCGCCCGAGCCGGACTGGGCGAGCTTCATCAGGTCGAGGGCGTCGTCGGGCCGGCCGAGGTGCACCATCTGGCGAGCCGCCCGGGAGAGCGCCTCCCCGGCGCGCGGCCGGTCACCGCCCTCTCGCGCGGCGTGGGCGGCGATGACGAAGTACTTCTGGGCCGTGGGTTCCAGGCCGACGTCGTGCGACATCCAGCCCGCGAGGACGGCGAGGTTGGCGGCGACGCCCCACAGGCGCCGCTGGAGGTGGTCGGGGTGGCGGTAGGCGAGCATGCCGCCCACCTCGTTGAGCTGGCCGACCACCGCCTTGCGCTGGAGCCCGCCACCGCGGGCGGCGTCCCAGGCTCGGAACACCTCCACCGAGCGCTCCAGCTCCTCGATCTCCTGCGACCCGATGGGGGCGGCCTCATAGCGGTCGTACCCAGCGGGGTCGGCGTGCAGGGGGTCGTCGAGGACAGGGGCGTCTGCCTTCAGGGTCGGATCGGTGTGCAGCCAGTCGTGCATGGCGCTGCTGAGTGCGGATCCCGCGGCGAGCGCGGCGCCCGCGCCCACCAAGCCGCGTCGGTTGAGCATGAGGTCCATTCCCGTGAATTCGGTGAGGACCGCGGCGGTCCGTTCGGGCGCCCACGGCACTCCGTCGGGATGTTCCACATTCCCGCCGCCCGGCCGTCTCCCCGTACGCCCGTGCCGCACCAGACCGAGGTCCTCGATGGTCACGACACGGCCGAGACGCTCGGTGAACAGGGCCGCCAGCACCCGCGGCACCGGATCGCGCGGGATCTCTCCCGTGTCGATCCACCGCCGCACCCGGGAGGTGTCGGTCGCCAGCTGGGGGTGGCCCATGGCCGCCGCCTGCTTGTTGACCAGCCTCGCGAGTTCGCCTTTGGACCAGCCGGCCAGGCCGAACAGGTCCGCCAGACGGGTGTTGGGTTGTCCGCTCACGCAAGCCCCCAGGTTCTCGGCTGAGTTGACAGTAGCCCGGTGGAGGTTGCCGGGCGACTATTCGCCAGGGTTCGCCAGGGTGCGCCAGATGGTGTGCCACTGGTCACCGGGTGTCAGGTAGGAACGCGCCACCCCGACCCGGTCGCCGCTTTGTACGACGGGTGCATTCCCCAGGGTGCACCCGGGCTTCCGGGCCGGGTTGTGCGCGACGACTTACCAAGGCAGGCACCGCAGGCACACGAAGGGATCTGTATCTCCCATGTACGCAGCATCGTCCTCCGTGTCCGCCCCGCCCCGGCCGCTGCGTCCCCGCCCGGCGGGCAGCGGCCCCTATCTGGATCCCGCGGCGCGTCAGGGGCCTCCCGTACTGGGTGCGGGCCGGCCACGGCGCACCGGGGGGCCAGGCACCCAACCGCTCAGCGGGAGACTCGACTTGTCCGGCCCTCAGGGCGCGCAGTTGCGCACCGCGATCGCGTCGGTGCACCGGATCTGTCCGGAGTTCGCTCCGGTGCAGGTGCTGCGCCGCAGCGGACGGTCCGTCCTCCTCGTCGGGACGACGGGGCGCAACACGGCCGTCGCGAAGTGTCTACTGGACCTCTCCCCCGCCTGGGCGGAGCGGATCAGGCACGAAATAGCCGCATACCGCTCGTTCGTCCGGCACCGGCCGCCGATCCGGGTGCCGAGACTGATCGCGGCGGATCCGGACAACTGCACCCTGGTCATCGAGCGGATGCCGGGCCGGGTGGCGGCGCTCCAGCGGCATCCGGCGGAGGCCCCGCCCCGGGCGGACATCCGGGCGGCCCTCGGCGCGATCTGCCGGCTGAACGCCTGGCGGCCCCCGGCGGGCACCTTCGACGCCCCCCTGGACTACGCCGCCCGTATCTCCCGGTACCACGAGCTGGGACTGCTCACCGACCGGGACCTGGGGGACCTGCAGAAGCTGCTGCACGGCATCGCGCACGCGGCGGGCCGGCAGGGCATGGGCCAGTTCTGCCACGGCGACGCACTGCTCGCGAACATCCTGCTCTCACCGGCCGGTCCAGTGCTGGTGGACTGGGAGCACGCGGGCTGGTACCTGCCGGGGTACGACCTGGCGGTGCTGTGGTCGGTCCTCGGGGACGCGCCGGCCGCCCGGCGGCAGATCAGCCAGATCGCCCAGTCCGCGGGACCGGCCTCACGGGACGCCTTCCTGGTGAACCTGATGCTCGTCCTCACCCGGGAGATCCGTACGTACGAGACCGCCGTGCAGCGCTCGATGTACGACACGGCCCCGGCGGCACCGGGGACGGCCCATCCGGGCGCTGCGCCGTCCGGCGAGGAACAGCGGCTGCTGCTCCGGCGGCTGCACGACGACTGCCAGCTGGCCCGCAGGGCCGTGCGCGCGGCAGTGGGCACTCGCTGACGGGGACGCGAGGTCCGCGGGGCGCCAAGAGCGGCGGCGCACCGCGGACCTTCGTGTGTCCGGCCCCGCGGGACGGTCGGGCATTGGTGTAGTCCACTGACGCTCCGCAGGCCCGCCGCGGCTCCGCCGCGAAACTCCGCAATCCCCACGTGACATGGGAAATCGCCTGCCTCCCGGCATCATTGACGGATCGTCGGCCAGCCGATACCACTGACCCACGCTCGGCCCGGCACGCCCCGCCACGCTCGCCCGTCCCAGGAGGCCGCATTGCGAGGATCCGCCACCGCCCCCAGACCCGTACCCCGCAGCAGACGCACGCGCAGGACGGCCGTGGCCGTCACCTCCGCCGCTGTGCTGTTCCCGCTGCTGGGCGCGGCCCCTTCCCAGAGCGCCACCGAGTCCTCCGCCGGCCGGCTGCAGCACGCGTTCGCCTCCGCCGCCGCCGAGTACCACGTGCCGCAGAGCGTGCTGCTGGCCGTCTCCTATCTCCAGTCCCGCTGGGACGCGCACGCCGGAGTGCCGAGCGTCACGGGCGGCTACGGCCCGATGCATCTCACCGACGCGCGCACCGCGCTCGCCACCGTGCCGCACCACAGCGAGGGCACCGAGGACGCACGCGGCGACGGCGCCCGCGCGGCCCTGCACCCCGGCACTCGGATCCCGGTGGATGCCGCGCTGCCCGCCCGCCTGAAGACGCTGCCGAAGGCGGCCGAGCTGACCGGGATCCCCGCCGGGGAACTGCGCACCGACCCGGAGGCCAATGTGGCCGGCGGTGCCGCCCTGCTCGCCGCCGCCCAGAGGGACCTGGGCGAGCCCCTGAGCGCCGACCCGGCCGCCTGGTACGGCGCGGTGGCCCGCTTCTCCGGCGCGGACGACACGGCGACGGCGGCGGCGTACGCGAACGACGTGTACGACGTGCTGCGCACCGGCGAGGAGCGCGCCACGGACGGCGGGCAGTTGGTCGCCCTGGCCGCCCAGCCGGACCTGAACCCGGACACCGCCCAACTGAAGCGCGCGGGGCTGCGCACGGTCTCCGACGACGGCACGGAGTGCCCGAAGACGGTGTCCTGCGAGTGGATCCCGGCGCCGTACGCGGAGTTCGGGGACAACGACTACGGCAACCACGACCTGGGCGACCGCCCGGTGTCGCAGAGCATCAAGTACATCGTCATCCATGACACGGAGGGCACCTGGGACGGGGTCCTGAAGCTGGTCCAGGACCCGACCTACGTGTCCTGGAACTACACCGTCCGCTCCACCGACGGTCTGATCGCCCAGCATGTGAAGGCGAAGGACGTGGCGTGGCACGCGGGCAACTGGTACGTCAACGCCAAGTCGGTCGGCATCGAGCACGAGGGCTTCCTCGCCCAGCCGGACGCCTGGTACACGGAGGCGATGTACCGGTCCTCGGCACGGCTGGTGAGGTACCTCTCGAAGCGGTACGGCGTCCCACTGGACCGGCAGCACATTCTCGGCCACGACACCGTGCCGGGCCCGACCACCTCCACCATCCCGGGCATGCACACCGACCCGGGCCCGTACTGGGACTGGCGGCACTACTTCGAGCTGCTGGGCCGCCCCTTCGAGCGCACCGCGGGCAAGAAGGGCGGGCTGGTGACGATCCGGCCGGACTACGGGGCGAACCAACCGATGTACACGGGCTGCACCGCCAAGGGCGAGCCGTGCGCCGCGCACGGCTCCGGCGAGGTGCGGCTGTACTCCGACCACGACGAGAACTCGGCCCTGATCACGGACGTCGGCCTGGGCACGGCCCCGACCACCGGTGTGAACGACCTGTCCTCACGGGTGTCGACCGGCCAGCAGTACGCGGTGGCCGACCGCTGGGGCGACTGGACGGCGATCTGGTACCTGGGCCAGAAGGCCTGGTTCCGCAACCCGGAGGGCGAGCCGTCGGCGGTGAACGCCTTCGGCCTGGTCGTCACGCCGAAGGACGGTCTGAGCGGTGTTCCGGTGTACGGCCGCGCGTACCCGGAGAAGGAGGCGTACCCGGCCGGGGTGCCCGCCCAGTCGGTGTCACCACTGCCGTACACGCTGTCTGCGGGCCAGCGGTACGTGGTCGGTGACGTGGTGCCGGGCGAGTACTACTACGCGGTCACCTTCACCACCGACTCGCACCGGGTCGTGGTCGGCAAGGACCTGTACTACGAGATCCAGTTCGGCCACCGGGTGGCGTTCGTGCGCGCCGCGGACGTGACGGTGAGGCCGTCGGCCGGCTAGCCGGGTCAGCCCTGCTGGAAAAGCTCCGCGGGGAGCGGCTTCAGCAGGGCGTACAGGTCGTCGGTGATGGGACGGTCCCAGGCGGCGATGGTGACCAGGACGCCGTCGCTGCGGTCGAACTGCACGCAGGAGATCCGGCTCTCGGACAGCTTCAGCCGACGCACGACCAGGAGGTTGTCGCCCTGGAGCACCGGCATGTCCTCGGTGTCGGTGACGGTCACCTCCTCGTCGTTCTCCAGCGCCAGCAGCAGCTGGGCCACCTCGAAGGGGATCTCGCCCTCGGCGACCTCGCGGGCCGGGGAGCCCTCGGGCAGGTTGCCGATGATCATGGCGGGGCCGCGGCCGCCGAACAGGTCGTAGCGCAGGAAGACGCCCTGGCAGCTGCCGTCGGGGGCGGGCAGCAGTCCGGCGCCCAGATTGCCGGGCCAGTCGCCCGGGTCCATGGCCAGCACGTCGAAGTCGGGCCCGGCGGGAGTGGCACTGCGGCGGCGGAGGAACGACATGCGGCCATGGTACGTGCCCGGGCGTGTTCGGTGTCGTCCGGGCGCCGGCCTTCCGCAAGGAAGGAAGCGAGGTCTCGGACTTGCCGGCGGTGAGGCGGGGCGGGGGCCGCCGAGTGAAGGCTCCCGCTCCGACCAGCGCTTCAGCGCGGGGCGGCCGGGTGTGGTGCGGGGGTTCGCAGGCCGGGTCGGGTCCGGCACGGAGTCGACGGGGCCGCGCCGGATGCGTCCCCCCGGTCACTCGGCCGGCGGCGCCGGTGGCGGCCCACCGACCGGTTCGGCCTCCTTCGGTGCCGCGACGAGATGGCCGGCCGCGTCTCCCGGCAGCGCGTACACCTCGGCCCCTGCCTCGGGATGCCGTGTGCGGTGCGAGGGGAAGCCCTCGGCAAGGGTGCGGGTCTCGTTCTCCACGGCATCCCGGTCGACGGGGGCGGGACCAGCACGCCGGACGCCGGTCAGGTCAGCTACGGCCAGGGGCAGGCGGCGACCACCCGGGGCCCGGGCCCGTCCAGGCCCCCGTACACCTCGCGGCCGGGCCGGGGTACGACGGCCACGGAGCATTCGGCATCGTGGGCGGCGGCCGGGCCGCTGCTCCCGAGGAGCGGGCCGACGAAGCCGCCGCACCCCCGGGAGCCGAGCACCGACATCTGGGCGGTGGCGCCCGGTTCGGGCAGCGGAGCGCCGGTCACCCCTGCCGGGACGGCGTACTGCACGGCCTGGTCCTGCGTGCGTCCCCGCAGGTGGACGCGCACCTCGTCGAGGACGGGATCGCGCCCCTGCCTTCCTCCACCGTGATCGGCCGGACAGGGACCTAGGTGAGGTCGAACTCCCCTTCCCGCGCGCCCGACACGAACGCACCCCACTCGGCGGGCGTGAAGATCAGGGAAGGGCTCTCCGGACGGCCGCTGTTGCGCATCGCGATGAACCCCTCGACAAAGGCGATCTGCACGTCCCCAAGGCCTCGGCTGCTGGACTGCCACTCGGCCTTGCTCAGGTCCAGCTCCGGCTTGTCCCAGCCCATGAGCGGCTTCTGCTGGGTGATGCTCTCGGCCACGTCCGTGCTCCTCCCGGTTCGTCGTCCGCGGCCAGCCTAGCGATCGGTCCGGACGGCCGACAGGCCACGTGAGGGGGACCTTTCAGGAGTCGGGCGGTTCGGAGCCGACGAGCCACATGGAGAAGAACTGCGACCCGCCGCCGTAGGCGTGCCCGAGGACCTTGCGGGCCCGCTCCACCTGGTGATCTCCGGCCTGTCCGCGCACTTGGAGGGCGGCCTCCGCGAAGCGGATCATGCCGGAGGCGCCGATGGGGTTGGTGGACAGGACACCGCCCGACATGTTGACGGGCAGATCCCCGTCGAGCTCGGTCACCCCGGACTCGGTGAGCTTCCAGCCCTCGCCCTCCTCGGCGAAGCCCAGGTTCTCCAGCCACATGGGCTCGTACCAGGAGAACGGCACGTACATCTCGACGGCGTCGATGTCCCGGCGCGGGTCGGCGACGCCCGCCTGCCGGTAGACGTCGGCGGCGCAGTCCTTGCCGGCCTGCGGGGAGACGAAGTCCTTCCCGGCGAACAGCGTCGGCTCGCTGCGCATGGCACCGCCGAGCATCCAGGCGGGCGGCCGGGGCGCGCGGGCGGCTCCGGCGCGGTCGGTGAGGACCATCGCGCAGGCGCCGTCGGAGGACGGGCAGGTCTCCGAGTAGCGGATCGGGTCCCACAGCATCGGGGAGGCCTGGACCTTCTCCAGGGTGATGTCGTGCTCGTGAAGGTGGGCGTAGGGGTTCTTCAGGGCGTTGCGCCGGTCCTTGTAGGCGACCAGGGAACCGACCGTGTCGGGGGCCCCGCTGCGCCGCATGTACGCGCGCACGTGCGGGGCGAAGAAGCCGCCCGCGCCGGCCAGCAGCGGCTGCTGGAAGGGAATGGGCAGGGACAGTCCCCACATGGCGTTCGACTCGGACTGCTTCTCGAAGGCCAGGGTGAGGACGGTGCCGTGGACGCGGGCGGCGACGAGGTTCGCGGCGACGAGGGCGGTGGATCCGCCGACGGATCCGGCGGTGTGCACCCGCAGCATGGGCTTGCCGACCGCGCCGAGCGCGTCGGCGAGGTACAGCTCGGGCATCATCACGCCCTCGAAGAAGTCGGGCGCCTTGCCGATGACCACGGCGTCGACGTCGGCCCACGTCAACCCGGCGTCGTCCAGGGCCCGTCGGGCCGCCTCCCGGACGAGCCCGGCGATCGACACGTCCCGGCGGGCCGCCACGTGCTTGGTCTGGCCGATCCCTGTGACGGCCACGGGCTCCTTGCTCATCGGGGATCCCCCTCGAGTACGGCGACCAGGTTCTGTTGCAGGCAGGGGCCGGAGGTGGCGTGCGCGAGCGCCCGGTCGGAGTCCCCGCGGTGGACGCGGGCGGCGGCCTCACCGATGCGGAGGAGTCCGGCGGCCATGACCGGGTTTGCGGCGAGGGCCCCACCGGAGGGGTTGACCGCGACGTTGTCGTCGAGTCGCAGGACCTTGCGCAGCACGACCTCCTGCGAGGTGAACGGCGCGTGCAACTCCGCGGTGTCGACGGGACGTTCGAAGGCACCGGCCTGCTCGGCGGCCAGCCGGGTGGACGGCGAGTCGGTCAGGTCGCGCACGCCGAGGCCGTGGGCCTCGATGCGGTGGTCGATGCCCCGGATCCAGGCGGGCCGCGCACACAGCCGGCGGGCCCGGTCCCCGGCCGCGAGGATCACGGCGGCGGCACCGTCCCCGATGGGCGGGCAGTCGCCGCTGCGCAGGGGCCGTACGAGGTAGTCGCCCCGCGGCACCGAACCCCGCAGCTGTGCGTGGGGGTTGCTGGCGGCGCTCGCCCGGTTGCGGGCCCCGATGGCGGCGAGCGCGGGCTCGTCGGTCTCCCCCGCGTCGATCAGCGCCTGCGCCTGGAGCGCGGCCAGGGCCACGGAGTCGGGCCAGAGCGGGGCGACGTAGTACGGGTCGAGCTGCCGGGTGAGTACGTCACGCACCGAGCCGGGCGAGGACTTGCCGTACGAGTAGACGAGCGCGGTGTCGGCGTCCCCGGTGAGCAGCTTGGTCCATGCCTCGTACAGCGCCCACGCGCCGTCCATCTCCACGTGTGACTCGGAGATCGGCGGCCAGGCGCCCACGCCGTCGAGAGCGAGGGTGAAGGAGAAGGCGCGGCCGGCGAGGTAGTCGCTGGATCCGGAGCAGGTGAAGCCGATGTCGGCGGTCTTCAGGCCGGCCTGGTGGAGTACGTCGTGCAGCACCGGCATGAGCATCTCCACCTCGGAGTGCTCGTCGCTGGTGCGCCGGTGGTCGGTCTGCGCGAAGGCGACGACCGCGATGTCCCGCGTCACAGCAGCTCCTTGTACGTCTCGTAGTCCGCGTCGGGTTCGCCGGTGGGCCGGTAGTGGTCGGGGTAGCGGGCCCCCTCGGTCCACACCGGTTCGACGCGCAGGCCCATGCGCACCTGGTCGTAGGGGATGCCGCCGATGCGGGCGTGCAGGGCGAGGTCGGCGCCGTCGAGGGCGATGTGCGCGTAGACGTACGGCACCTCGATGTCGAGGTTCTTCGCCTTGATGTTGACGATGCAGAAGGTGGTGACCGTGCCGCGCGGGCCGACCTCGACCTGTTCGGAGGTGGCGACACCACAGGTGGGGCAGGCACCCCTGGGCGGGACGTACACCTTGCGGCAGGTCGGGCAGCGCTCCCCGAAGGTCCGCCGGCCGGACAGGGCGGTGATGTAGGCGGACTGGGCGCGGCCGGGCGAGTAGGTGTAGTCGAGGCGGGCGGGGGCGACGATGCCGGTGACCGGGTCCGCGAACTCGCCCGTACGCACGGTGGCTTGGGCTTCGTCACCGTCGTACGGCTCGAAGCACGCGATGTCGGTGATGGCGCCGGAGCGTTCCTCGGCCCAGCGGATCCGGACCCGCATACCGGTGTGCACGGCGTCGGGGCCGGGGGCGTCGAGGGCGTGCAGCAGGGCGGTGTCGGCGCCGTCGGGCCGGACCAGGACCCAGGCGAACGGGGTGTCGAGGGGCTGGCCGCGGCGGGGTTCGTGGTTCCAGGCCCAGGTGGTGACCGTGCCGGTGGGGGCGACCTCGACGAGGTCGCGTATCTCCTCGGCGGTCACGGGGTCGTACTCGACGGGCGGGACCAGGGTGCGTCCGTCACCGGTCTTCACCCCGAGGACGACGCGTTCGCGCAGTCCGGTGAGGAAGGCGCTCTGGACCGGGCCGAGGGAGCGGGTGAAAGGGAACTCCACGACGAGTGGCGCTTTGAGGACTGCTGGCATCGAAGGCTCTCCTCGAAGGTCAGGCGCGCTTGTAGACGGGGGGCCGCTTCTCCGCGAAGGCGCGGGCGCCCTCCTTGGCGTCGGCGGTGTCGAAGACCGGCCAGCCGCGCGTGAGTTCCGCGGCCAGGCCGTCGGACTCGGTCATCTCGGCGGTCTCGTACACCGACGCCTTGACGGCCTCGACGGCCAGCGGCCCGCAGGCGTTGATCTGCTCGGCGATCTCCAGCGCCTTGGCGAGTGCCGTGCCGTCGGGGACGACGTGCCCGACCAGGCCGATGCCGGCGGCCTCGCGGGCGGTGTACGGCCGTCCGGTGAGCAGCATCTCCAGGGCGTGGGTGCGCGGGATCTGGCGGTGCAGACGGACCGTGGAGCCGCCGATCGGGAACAGTCCGCGTCTGACCTCGAACAGGCCGAAGGTCGCGGACTCGCCCGCGACCCGGATGTCGGTTCCCTGCAGGATCTCCGTGCCGCCCGCGACGCAGGGGCCCTCGACGGCGGCGATCACCGGCTTGCGCGGGCGGTGGTGCCGCAGCATCGCCTTCCAGTGCAGGTCCGGGTCGGCCTTGAGCCGGTCCCGGTGGTGCTGCCCCTCCATGCCCTTCCCGGCCAGCGCCTTGAGGTCCATCCCGGCGCAGAAGGCGCCTCCGGCTCCGGTGAGCACGATGGAGCGGACCGCGTCGTCCTCGTCGGCCTCCAGCCAGCCGTCGTACAGCCCGACGAGCATCGGCAGCGAGAGCGCGTTCCTGGCCTCGGGCCGGTTGAGCGTGAGCACCAGCGTGGCGCCTTCGCGCTGCGCGGTCAGGTGTTCGGTTCCACCCATCGCCCATCTCCCCTCTGACAGAACGAGAACAGGTTGCAGTAGCGGAGGAGGCACTTCAAGGGTTTTCTGACAGACAGTCAGATTCTTTCGGCACGGGGCCTTCACAGTTGGCGCGCCCTTTGCTCTGATGACCGGCGAACCGACGGATGCGCCTTTCTTCGCGAGTGTCGCCGGGTCGCCGGGGTCAGGAGGAGCGGTGGAGTACAACCTTGCCGACCTGTTCGAGTCGGTCGTCGACGTGGTCCCGGACCGCGAGGCGCTCGTGTACGTCGACCACCCCGGCTCCGGCGAGGAACGCCGGCTGACGTACGCGGAGCTGGACGCGGCCGCGAACCGCGTGGCCCACCATCTGATCGACAGCGGGATACGCACCGGCGAGCACCTCGGGCTCCACCTCTACAACGGCGTCGAGTACCTGCAGACGGTGCTCGGCTGCCTGAAGGCGCGGATCGTGCCCGTCAACGTCAACTATCGTTATTCGGAAGAGGAGTTGGTCTACCTCTACCGGGACGCGGACCTCGCCGCGCTGGTCTTCGACGGGGAGTTCACCGACCGGGTGGCGGCGGCGGTGCCGCGTGCGCCGAAGCTGCGGCACCTGCTGCGGGTGGGGTCGCCGGTCTCCGGGACGGCCGGGGTGGCCGTGGTGGCGTTCCCGGAGGCCGAGGCGGCCGGGTCGCCCGGGCGGGGCTTTCCGGCGCGTTCGGGTGACGACCAGTTCATCATCTGCACCGGCGGGACGACCGGCATGCCCAAGGGTGTGATGTGGCGTCAGGAAGACCTGTTCTTCGCCGGGCTGGGCGGCGGTGCCCCGACCGGCGAGCCCGTGAAGAAGCCCGAGGAACTCGCCGAGCGGGTCGCGGCGGGCGGCTCCGGGATCACCTTCTTCCCCACTCCCCCGCTGATGCACGGCACCTCCACCCTCACCGCGTTCATCGGCTTCAACTTCGGCCAGCGGGTGGTCATCCACCGCAAGTTCGTACCCGAGGAGGTGCTGCGGACCATCGAGAAGGAGCGGGTCACCAGCATGTCCCTGGTCGGCGACGCCATGCTGCGGCCGCTGATCGACGCACTGAACGGGCCGATGAAGGGCGCCGACTGCTCCTCCCTGTTCAGCGTGTCCTCCTCGGGCGCGATCATGTCGGAGACGGTGCGCCGGCAGTTCCGTGAGCTGGTCCCGAAGGCCATGCTGCTGAACAACTTCGGCTCCTCCGAGTCCGGCTTCAACGGCACGGCGACGGACGACTCCGGCCCCGAGCGCGGCTTCCGCATCCGCGTCAATTCCCGTACGCGCGTGGTGGATCCGGCCACCCACGAGCCGGTCGCGCCGGGCGAGACCGGCCGGGTCGCCCAGTGCGGCCACGTACCGCTCGGCTACTACAACGACCCGGGGAAAACCGCCGAGACCTTCTTCGAGAAGGACGGCCGGCGCTGGGTGCTGCTCGGTGACATGGCGACCGTCGACGAGGAGGGCGTCGTCACCGTCCTCGGGCGCGGCTCCCAGTGCATCAACACCGGCGGCGAGAAGGTCTATCCGGAGGAGGTCGAGCAGGCGCTCAAGTCGCACCCGGACGTGTACGACGCGCTGGTGGCGGGGGTGCCGGACGCGACCTGGGGCAACCACGTGGCGGCGGTGGTGCAGTTGCGCGAGGGTGCGGCGCGGCCGTCCCTGGCCGACATCCAGGCCCACTGCCGTACCCGTCTGGCCGGGTACAAGGTTCCCCGCCAGTTGGTGATCACCCAGTCCATCCAGCGGTCGCCGAGCGGCAAGGCGGACTACCGGTGGGCCCGGGAGGTGGCGGTGGCGGCGGATCCGTAGCCGGCCAGGTGCCGGCGTAGTCTTTGCGGACGGTTGGCCTCGGCTCTGAACGGCAGGTGCCGAGCCACGGACGGAAAGGCCTTCGGGTGTCGCACCCCACTCCTCCAGGCTGGTTCGCCTGGCGGCGGAAGTATCCGCGCGTCACCCGCGGGGTCACCGTCGGCACCACCGTCCTGGCCGCCGCCCTCGTCCTCGGCGCGCTGCTGCTGCCGAACCAGCTCGACCGGCTCACCCTCACCGCGTTCCTGCGCATCCCGGCGGAGGGGATCCTGCTGGCGGGCCTGCTGCTCGCGCTGCCGCCGCGGGCGAGGCGGGGCACGGCGGTGGTCACGGGCGTGCTGCTCGGGCTGCTCACCGTTCTCAAGTGCGTCGACATGGGCTTCTACTCGGTGCTGGTGCGCCCCTTCGACCTGGTGCTCGACTGGATCCTGCTCGGGTCCGCCGTGGAGTGGGTGCGGGAGTCGTTCGGCCGGACCGGAGAGGTACTCGCGGTGACCGCGGTCCTCGTCCTCGTCGTGGCGGTCCTCGTCCTCACGACGCTCGCGACGGTCCGTCTGTCCGACCTGATGGCCCGCCACCGCCCGGCGGCCACCCGGACCACGCTGATCCTGGGCACGGCCTGGATCACCTGTGTCACGCTCGGGGTGCGGCTCGGGGACACCCCGGTCGCCTCGAAGATCGACGCCGAGCTCGTCGACAACCGGGTCCAGCAGGTACGGGCGGGCCTGAAGGACGCCCGGGTCTTCCAGCGGCAGGCCGCCGTCGACGCGTTCGCGAACACGCCGCCGGACCAGCTGCTGACCGGGCTGCACGGCAAGGACGTGCTGTTCACCTTCATCGAGAGCTACGGCCGTACGGCGATCGAGGATCCGGCGATGGCCCCGCGGATCGACGAGGTCCTCGAGGACGGCACCGCCGGCCTGGAGGCGGCCGGGTTCAAGGCGCGCAGCGGCTGGCTGCGGTCGCCGGTGACCGGAGCCGGCAGCTGGCTGTGCCACTCCACGTTCCTCTCCGGTCTGTGGATCAAGAACCAGCAGCGCTACCGCAGCCTCACCTCCAGCGACCGCATGACCCTCACCCGCTACTTCCAGAAGACCGGCGCCTGGCGCACGGTCGGCGTCGTGCCGGGGGTGCGCCGGGCCTGGCCGGAGGGCAGGTTCTTCGGACTCGACCACATCTACGACTCCGAGCACCTCGGCTACCAGGGCCCGTACTTCAGCTGGACTCCCGTGCCCGACCAGTTCAGCCTGGAGGCCTTCCACCGGCTGGAGTTCGGCAAGCGGGACCGGGGCCCGATGATGGCCGAGATCATCCTCGCCTCCAGCCACAACCCCTGGGCGCCCGTCGCCCACATGATCGAATGGAATGGCCTCGGCGACGGCTCGGTCTTCCACCAGATCAAGAAGGAGGGCAAGAACCCCAAGGAGGTCTGGAAGAACCCGGAGAGCGTACGGACCGAGTACCGGGGCGCCATCGAGTACTCGCTGCGCAGCCTCACCGAGTTCCTCCAGCGCTACGGCGACGAGAACACGGTCCTGGTCTTCCTCGGAGACCACCAGCCGGTACCGACCGTCACCGCGGGCAGCACCAGCAGGGACGTGCCGGTCACGATCGTCGCCCACGACACGAAGGTCCTGGAGCGGGTCTCCGGCTGGGGCTGGACGGCGGGCCTGAAGCCGGCCCCGAACGCTCCGGTCTGGGGGATGGACCGGTTCCGGGACCGGTTCATGACGGCGTACGGGCCGAACGGGGGCTGAGCGCGGCCGCCGACGCGGTCACCTGCCGTCGACGAAGGCGGCGACCCGGCGCACGAACCACCGCGGGTCGTCCAGCCAGGGATAGTGACCGGCGCCGGGCTGGACCGCAAGTTCGGCGTGCGGGAAGGCGTCGGCCGTGCGACGGGCCAGGTCGGGGTCGGGGCCGCCGTCGAGTCCGCCGGCGAGGACGAGGGGGCCGCCCGCAACGGAGTTCCCTCGATGCGGTCAGACCTCTTGCCCAGGCGGACCCGGCCTGCATTTACTGATCCCCGAACATCTCGACCGAACGATCGGTCGACCGGCTGGACGTGGTCGGCGAAGGAGAAGGCCCATGGCGGACGCGAGGGATCTGCTCGACGCGGGAGAACGGCTCGACGCGCAGGAGTTGCGGGCGCTGCAGCTGCAGCGGCTCCAGGCGTCACTTCTGCACGCCTACACCCATGTGCCCTTCTACCGGGAGGCCTTCGACAAGGCCGGGGTGCACCCGGAGGACTGCCGCTCACTGGCCGACCTGGCGCGCTTCCCCTTCACCACCAAGGCCGACCTGCGGGAGAACTACCCGTACGGGATGTTCGCCGTGCCCCGCGACCGGATCCGCCGCATCCACGCCTCCAGCGGCACCACCGGACGCCCCACGGTGGTCGGCTACACGGAGAAAGACCTGTCCATGTGGGCCGACATGGTGGCCCGTTCGATCCGGGCGGCGGGCGGCCGGCCCGGCGACACGGTCCATGTGGCGTATGGCTACGGGCTGTTCACCGGTGGCCTTGGAGCCCACTACGGCGCCGAGCGCCTGGGTTGTACGGTCGTCCCGGCATCCGGTGGCATGACGGCCCGGCAGGTCCAGCTGATCCAGGACCTCCGGCCGGGGATCATCATGGTCACGCCCTCGTACATGCTCACGCTGCTCGACGAGTTCGAGCGGCAGGGCGTGGACCCGCGCTCGACCTCCCTGCGGGTCGGCGTGTTCGGGGCCGAGCCGTGGACCGAGGAGATGCGGCGCGAGATCGAGGAGCGGTTCGCGATCGACGCGGTGGACATCTACGGGCTGTCCGAGGTGATCGGCCCGGGCGTGGCCCAGGAGTGCGTGGAGACCAAGGACGGCCTCCACATCTGGGAGGACCACTTCTTCCCGGAGGTCGTCGATCCGATCACGGGCGAGGTGCTGCCGGAGGGCAAGGAGGGCGAACTGGTGTTCACCTCGCTCACCAAGGAGGCCATGCCGGTGATCCGCTACCGGACGCGGGACCTGACGCGGCTGCTGCCGGGCACGGTGCGCGTCTTCCGGCGGATGGAGAAGATCACCGGCCGCAGCGACGACATGGTGATCCTGCGCGGAGTGAACCTCTTCCCGACGCAGATCGAGGAAATCGTGCTGCGCACACCGGGCGTGGCCCCCCACTTCCAGCTCCGCCTCACCCGCGAGGGCCGCCTCGACGTCCTCACGGTCCGTGCCGAGGCCCGCCCCGACGCCGGCCCGGAGTCACGGGCGGCGGCCGCACGGGCCATCGCGGCGGCCGTGAAGGACGGCATCGGCGTCTCGGTCGCGGTGGAGATCGTCGATCCGGAGTCGCTGGAGAGATCGGTGGGCAAGATCAGGCGGATCGTGGACCTGCGGTCGCGTTAGCAGGAACTCCGTCAGGTTGCTCTGGCTCTTGGGTTTGGGCTGGTGGTGGACGTTGGGGCAGGGGGCGGTGGCAGGTGGTGCAGGTGCCGGTCCAGCGAAGAAGGGCTCGGTTGCCGAGCGCCGACGGGAGAGCACGGCTAGGATGCACGGCGTCCCGAGGCTGTGCTCGTCACCGCTCGGAGAGCGAAGCAGGCAGTGGCCGAGGGGGGCTCATGTCGGATGAGATGCCGACTCGGGAGTACCGGGCGTCTACGTCCACTACCAGAACGGTGTTTCTCCTCATGGGTCTCAGCCTCGCCGGCGCGGCGGCGGGGCTCGCGACCGTCGACGGAATGCCGGGCCGGCTCAAGGTGGCGATCATTGTCTGTCTGACGGCTCTGCTCGTCCCTCTGCTGGCGTGGAGTTCGCGGAGCGCGACCGTAATCTCCCGTGAGTGTGTGACGGTCAAAGGACTCAGACGTGCGGAACGGACGGCCTGGCGGGACATTCAGGGCATCGAGATCGAGCCCGGCCCGGGGAGCCGTCCGAGAATGCTCACGGTGATGTACGACCGGCAGGGGCGCCGCACGGCGCTGCCGCACCTCGACGACCGGAACGTGGCATCGCTGGAGGACGAAGTACTCGTCCTGCGTGCCCAGTGGGAAGGGCTGCGCGGTGAGGACTGGCAGCCGGTCCAGCGGGTGGTCACCGCGCAGGGGCTTTTTCTCGACCTGGCCGGTGCGGTGATGGTCGGTCTGACGGCCGCGCTGACGGCGATCATGTGGTCGGTTGGTGTTTTCGTCGTCCTGCTCATCAGCGGCGTGCTGGAGGACGCGGAGGACTACGGCCCGCCTCTGTCGGTCCTCCTCTCGGCCGAGATGCTGCTGATCGTGCCCGCCCTGGCGTTCGCGGTCACCACGATCCGGGCGATGCTGCGCCGGGAGCGCTGAGCCCGACTCCCTCAGGCGCGCACCGCGGGCCCCGCCTCCTGCGGCAACGGGGCCTGAGTGCGTGTTCACCCGAGTGAGGAGGGCGGACTGGCGGTCAGGGCCGCCGCCGTGTCGCAGCGGGCGGCTGGGGATGGGGTGCCCGGTGCTCGTGTGGCCAGGCTGGGGGTGCTCGGGGCGTACTGCGAGGTGTGCGATGCCCCGGACGATCTGTTAAAGATCAAGCCAGTTCCCTCCGCGTTCGCGGAACCGGTCCCTCAGGTCCCGTTTCAGGATCTTCCCACTGGCGTTGCGCGGCAGTTCGTCCACGAACACCACCCGCTTGGGCGCCTTGAAGTGGGCGAGTTTCCCGCGGGCGTGGGCGATCAGGTCGTCCTCGGTGACCTCGCCGCGCGCGACGACGAACGCCGTGACCGCCTCGATCCACCGATCGTCGGGAAGGCCCACGACCGCGACCTCGGCCACCTCGGGATGCGTGTACAGCGCGTCCTCGACCTGGCGCGAAGCGACCAGTACACCCCCGGAGTTGATGACGTCCTTCACCCGGTCCACGACCGTGTAGTAACCGTGGGCGTCACGCACCGCGAGATCGCCGGAGTGGAACCAGCCGTCGCGGAAGGCCTCGGCAGTCTCCTCCGGCTTGTCCCAGTAGCCCTCGCACAACTGCGGGGAACGGTAGACGACTTCGCCGGGCATGCCGTCCGGCACGTCCTTGCCCTCCTCGTCGACCACCCGCGCGTCCACGAAGAGCACCGGCCGCCCGCAGGAGTCCATCCGCCCCTTGTGCTCGTCGGGGCCCAGGACCATGGCCAGGGGGCCGATCTCGCTCTGGCCGAAGCAGTTGTGGAACGCCAGCTCCGGCAGGCGCTCCCGAAGCCTTTCCAGAACCGGCCCCGGCATGATCGACGCCCCGTAATAGGCCTTGCGCAGCCCGCCGAGGTCGCGGGTGGCGAAGTCGGGGCGGTTGGCCAGCCCGATCCACACTGTGGGCGGCGCGAAGAGACTGTCCACCCGCCCGGCCTCGATCAGGTCGAACAGCTCGTCGCCGTCGGGTGCGTCGAGGATGATGTTCGTCGCACCGACGGCCAGGTACGGCAGCAGGAAGGCGTGCATCTGGGCCGAGTGGTACAGCGGCAGTGAGTGCACGGGCCGGTCGCCCGCGCTGAGGTCGAGCGCGGTGATGGCGCTGAGGTACTCGTGGACCAGTGCCCGGTGGGTCATCATCGCGCCCTTGGGGAGCGCGGTCGTACCGGAGGTGTACAGCAGCTGCACCAGGTCCTCGGTGCGCGGCTCGGGGCCGTCGTGCGGCGGTGTGTCCGCCAGCCGGGCCAGCAGCGAGTCGTCGGTGTCGCGCAGGGGTAGCGACCTTGCGTTACGCGGAAGTCGTCCGGCGAGATCCGGGTCGGTGAGGACCAGCGCGCTGCCGGACTGACCGACGATGTAGCAAAGGTCGTCGCCGGTGAGGTTCTGATTGACCGGGACGTGCACCAGGCCGGCCCGGGCGCAGGCGAGAAAGGCGATGAGGTAGGCGTCGGAGTTGTGGCCGTAGGCGCCGACCCGGTCTCCGGGGGCCAGGCCCTGGCCGAGCAGGGCGCTCGCCGCGCGGGAGACGGCGTCGTCGAGTTCCTCGTAGGTCCACGAGCGTTCGCGGTACTCCACCGCGACGCGCGCCGGGGTACGCCGGGCGCTGCGCCGCAGCACCCCGTCGACCGTGCTGCCGTGTCCGGGCGTCATGACACATGATCCTCGGCTCGCCGCACGACAAGGTCAAGCGCCGAGCCAGGTACCGCGACGGCGAAAGCGGCCGGCAAGGGCGATGCGACCTCCTTCGGATGACGAATTCCGGGGCATTCCCCCGAGTGCCGGAAGTGCTCCGCATATCGGTTCGCGCCCTCGGGCCCGACGGCTGAGGATGTGAAGGGAGGCAGCCGACCGCACGCTGTGCGGTTGCGCCACCGGCGCGTCAAATGCTTGCTTGAAAAGAGATCGGAGAACGGCTCGTCCGACCACCGTCACGTCTGTGCCGCGGCATCACCAAGGGAGTCCTCGATGCAGCCATCCATGTCCGAAGCAGTCATCGCCGGAGCCGACCCCGCGGACCTGGAGTCCCTGCCTGTACCGGATTATTTCCCCGCGGCCACCGTTCGGGAGGAAGACGTAGGTATCTTCCAGTCCGTACACGACAAGGACGTACGGAAATCCCTGTACGTCGACCGGGTGCCCATGCCCGAGTTGGCTCCCGACGAGGCGCTCATCGCGGTGATGGCGAGTTCCATCAATTACAACACCGTATGGACCGCCATGTTCGAGCCTGTCCCCACCTTTCAGTTCCTCAAGCAGATGGGCCGGAGTGGCGGCTGGGAGGCACGCCATGACCTGCCTTACCACATCGTGGGATCGGACGCGTCGGGCGTCATCGTCCGGACGGGGTCGTCGGTACGGAAGTGGAAGGTGGGCGACCACGTCGTCATCTCGCCCGCCTATGTGGACGAACAGGACCAGGACACCCACCGTGACGGAATGCTCGGCGAGGGACAGAAGGCCTGGGGTTTCGAGACGAACTTCGGCGGACTGGCCCACTACGCCGTCGTGCGCGCCAGCCAACTGATGCCCAAGCCCGCCGCCCTGACCTGGGAGGAAGCAGCAGTCAACCCGTTGTGCGCGAGCACTGCCTACCGCATGCTCGTCAGTGAGCGCGGAGCGCAGATGAAGCAGGGGGACGTCGTCCTCGTGTGGGGAGCAACCGGCGGCCTCGGCGCCTACGCCGTCCAACTCGTCCTCAATGGAGGCGGCATCCCCGTCGGCGTGGTCAACTCCGAGGAAAAGGCCCGCGTTCTCGCAACCTTGGGGTGCGAAGCCGTCATCAACCGCGCCGACATCGAGAACGGAGATCCCGCACTTCTCCAGCGGCCCGACGGATGGAAGAAGATGGGGAAGGCCATTCGCGCCGCCGTGGGAGAGGATCCGCACATCGTATTCGAACATGTCGGACGGACGACCTTCGCCGCGTCCGTCTTCCTCGCCCGGCGGGGAGGTACCGTCGTCACGTGCGGGTCCAGCACGGGTTACGATCACGTTTACGACAACAGGTACCTGTGGATGCGCTTGAAGCGGATCATCGGCAGCCATGGTGCCAATCTGCACGAGCAGTGTGCGGTCAACCGGCTCATCGCCCTGGGACATGTGGTTCCGACCCTGTCCCGCACATATCCGCTGGACGAAGTGGGCGCGGCGGCGAGGAGCGTCCAGACCAACGAGCACATCGGCAAGGTAGGGGTGCTGTGTCTCGCCCCCCGCACAGGCCTGGGAATCACTGATCCACAGGCCCGGACCCGGATCGACGAGCGGCGCCTGAACGCATTCCGCAGGTGAGTCACGGCGTCCCGTGGCCCGGCCGACGGCCGGGCCACGGCCATGTCCGCATGCGTGTCAACACAAACCACGGAAAAGCATCCCATTGTGGAGCGCGTGGAGGCATTGCGACCATCCGACTAACTACACCGAGACCCCCACGCCTCCGAATACACCCTGTTTCCCACCGTCTTTTCCGCCTCCCCTGGGTACGGTTGCAGCGCCCTCATCGGTGTCGAGAACCCACGGACGCACCGCAGAAATGCCGGACGACCACCAGGAATCCGAATGGAAGAGAAGAACCGTCCTGCCTGCCACTTGATCGAAGGAGCATTCCGTGGCCCGGATTACGGTTGCCCGCTGCCGGACGCCTGCGGGCAGTGGCCTGCCTCGTTAGCCGAGGAGGCGGCTGGAGCGATAATCCTCAGGCTGCCGTGCGTGCCCAGATCGGTCTCCCCGTCACGGCGGCACGCACGCGAGGTACTGACGTCCTGGCAGGTCGATCCGTCCGTGGCGGACACCCTGGTCCTGGTGGTCTCCGAGCTGGTCACCAATGCCGTACAGCATGCCGCGCCGCCGACGGCGCCGCACCGGACCGTCACCCAGCGCTTCTTCGAACTGGCCCTGTACGCGCTGGCCGACCACGTCCGGGTGGAAGTGCGGGACAAGGACCGGAGCCTCCCGGTCCACGCGGCCGCGAGTGACTACGCCGAGGGGGGAAGGGGCATGGAGATCGTCCAGTGCTGCACATGCCGCTGGGGCGCCTACAGAGTGTGCACCGGCGGAAAGGTCGTCTGGTGCGATGTCGGCCTGGACGGCTCGCCCTGCCGCAGCGAGAGGCCCGTCCCCGCGGCACGGCCGGGTACGCCACCGCATGAAGACGGGGACCCGACCGTAAGCACCTGGCCGGGCCTGTCTGTTTGACCCGAGTGGAGCAGTGACCGGGGGCGCGCGGCTTCGTTCCTCAGGTCGTGAGCTCCCCTCTTACGGCCGGCCCGACACACGCCCAGTGGTTCACGGCACCGGCCCCATGGCCCGACACATCAACCGGCGAGGCCCAGTCGGCACACGTCGACGCCGAGCCGGGCACGCCCCTTCACTGGGGCGCCCAGGACGCGGCAGCAGCCCGCGCGAGAGCCGAGCCGCCCGCGGCCGCTCGGCAGGCTCAGAATCCGGCGCAGACGCCCATGCCGTCTCTGCCGCGACGACGGCCCGCCGCACCTCGCCACGCGCTCCCCCGCCCCGCCCACGACTTGCGGTCCACGCCGCTGTATGCGGCCCTGGTCCGCGAGTGGCGGGACCGAGGAGCGGTGCTTCCGGGCGTGGCGGACCAGGAGTGGCACCGGCTCGTCTCCTGGCAGGCCATGGAAGCGGACGTGCGCCGGACTCTGCGGAGCCTGCGCCTGCAGCGAACACTGCCCGAGTGACAGCACCGCGCCCGCGACCACGGCGGTGTCCGAGCGCCCGTCAACCGATGCAGCTGCCGGACGGGCCGGGCGAGCGACCGCGAGGGGGGGCTGTGGGTGTCATGCCGTGAGGCACCGTCCGAGGTGGCGTGCGATCACGGTGACGTGCGGCGGATCGATGAGGGAGAGGTGGTCGCCCTCGACGGGAACCACTTCCAGGCGGGGGCACAAGGGTGCCCAGCCGAGGTCGGTTTCCGTCCTCAGGTAGCGCGGGTCGAGCGCGGTCGTCAGTCGTTGCGCCTGCTGGGCGCGGTAGAGCACCACGTGGCCGGGATAGGGACGAGGTCTGTAGCGCTCGCCGACTCGGGCGTCGATGTACGAGGTCCGCTGGTGTTCCATGATGCTCGGGCTCATGTCGATGCCCGCCTCGGCCACCAGGCGCATGACGACGTCGATCTGCTGGTCGTCGGGGGTGGCCGCGAGCTCGTCGTAGGGCAGTCGCAGGTGATGGCCGTAGGTCTTGCCGATGTATTCGGCCAGTCGGCCGAAGCGCTCCAGCAGCAGTCGCGGTGAGTCCAGACCCGGAAGGGCAGCGGGAAGAATGGTGTCGATGAGCCCGAGGAAGTCGACCCTCTCCCCCGCGTCGGTCAGCTGTTGTGCCGTCTCGTAGGCGAGACAACCGCCGAAGGACCAGCCCAGCAGCCGGTAGGGGCCCCGGGGCTGGAGGTCCTTGATGAGGGTGATGTAGTGCGCGGCCTTGTCTTCCATCGTGCTCAGCGCGTCCAGCCGTTCCATCCCGTACACGGCCTGGTCGGCCGGCAGGAGTTGGGTCAGGGGCTGGTAGACGGACGTGGGGCCGCCGGCGGGATGGAAGGTGAACAGCGGTGGCCCGGAAGACTCCGTCGAAGGCCGGCGCAGCACGTTGACCACGCTGTCGCCGGTCGCATTGACGGCCGGCCTGATCAGTTCCGCGACGGCGGCGACCGTGCCCTGTGCGAGCACGTCCTCGGCGGTGAGACCCACCTCGGTGTCGCCCAGACGGCGGCGGATGACGCCGACAAGGTCTTCGGCAGTGCGCCGGTCGCCGCCGGCCGAGACGAAGTCGGCGCGGACGTCGGCCGGGTTCTGCCGAAGGACCTCGGCCCAGGCACCGGCCACCAGGCGCTCGGCGGCATCGCGAGGCTGGACGGCGGACGGCAGCGGTGGGGGCGCGGGAGCCGTTGAAGGGGCGTCGTCGGCTGTGGGGGACGGAGAGGGTGGTGCGTCCGTGCCTGCCGTGGCGAGCGGCAGTCCGAGGGCTTGCAGCACCGTGTCGCCGACCTCGCGCAGCGTCGCGCCGCGCAGCATGAGGTTTCCGGGCACGTCGACGCCGAAGTCCTGCTGGGCGGCGTTGCGGATACGCACCGCCATCAGCGAGTCCAGGCCGAGCTCCGGCAGCGGCACGGATTCGTCGAGGTCCGGCCCGCTGCGGCCCATGATGGCGGCTGTGCGTGCGAGGAGGCGCTGATAGACCAGGTCCGCGGCGCCGTCACCGAGGGCTTCGATGCCGGCGGGGCCGGGCCAGCCGTCCGTGGCCAGGTCGTCACCGCTGAGACTTCGGGAGAAGAAGGGGATCTCCGGCAAGCCGGCAAAGGTCTCCAGCAGGCGCGGTGTGTCGAGATGCAGGACACCGGTGTGTGTGCGCTGGTGGACGACGAGGGTGTGCAGGGCATCCAGCCCCTCGGGCACGCTGAGGGAGTCCACAGGCAGCGCCCGGTCGGTCGGGGCGGCGCCGGTGTCGCTCCAGGGGCCCCACGCGATGGACGTGGCGGGCCGGCCTTCCGCTCTGCGGCGCTGTGCCAACGCGTCCAGCCAGGCGTTGGCGGCCGCGTAGGCGGCTTGTCCGGGTGAGCCGAGCAGGGCCGCCGCCGAACTGTAGAACACCCACCAGTCGATGTCGTGGGAGGTCAGGGCGGCCTCGAGGTTGAGTGCGCCGGTGACCTTCGGACGCAGCACGGTGTCGAGGTCCGCGGTGTCCAGGTCGGTGATCATGCGATCGTGCAGGACACCCGCGCAGTGGGCGACTCCGCGCAGGGTGTGTCCCTGGCTGAGTGCGGCCTGCACCAGCCGCGGTGCCACGTCCGGGTCGGCGATGTCTCCCCGCACCACGGCGACGGAGGTGCCGAGGGCGCTGAGCCGGGCGATGACCGCCTGGGCCTCGGCGGTGGAAGGCCGCCTGCCGTTGAGAACGAGGCGGCCGGCGCCCTGCTCGGCCAGACGGCGGGCCGTCTGCAGACCGAGACCCGTCAGACCGCCGGTGACGATGTACGCGCCGCCGCCACGGACGAACGGCGCCTCGTACTGCTGTGCCGACAGGTCGGCGCGGACCAGGCGGGCGACGAGGCGGCTGCCGGCTCTCCAGACGACTTCGTCCTCGGCACTGTCGCCGAGCAGTTCCCGTACGAGGTTGTCCACGGCCTCGGGCTGGGTGTCGGTGTCGATCAGGCAGGCCCGCAGGGCGGGTTCCTCGATGGCGAGTGTGCGCACCAGACCGCGCAGGCAGGCCAGGTCCGGCCGGCCGGCTTCGCCCGGTGCCGCGGCGCGGCCTCGTACGGTCACCAGCCAGAGCCGGGGCGGACGCGCTCCGCGGGGACGGGAGGCGAGGTGCCGCGCGAGCCGTGTGGCGGTGTACAGGGCCTGGACGTTGTGGGACCGGGCTGGGTGGTCCAGCAGCAGTACGACCGCCCGGGGATCCTCCGGGTTGGTGTTCTCCAGCCAGTGATCGACCGGCTCGCCGATGTGCGCCGACGCGATGGCGGTGGTCGTGTGCACGTTCTTGGCTTCCAGCGCCGCGACGAGGGCGGCGGCCGGGGTGCTGTCCGCTCCGGTCGCGGGCTCGTCGGTCAGGAGCAGGGCGCTGCCGAGCCGGCCGGGGAGCGGAAGGGGTGCCTTCTCCCACTCGATCTCGTAGGCGAGCGCTTCCGTGGGCTTGGGCACCTCGCGGCACTCGACGGGCCGCAGCCGCAGTCCCGTTGCGGTGATGCGCGCCGGTGCCGTGCCGGCCACGACCTTCCAGCTCACACCGTGATCGCCGCTGCGGGTACCGGGGGCGCGGGCGGGTTCCGCAGCCGCGACGGTGTGGGGGAACGCCTCGATGGCGCAGGGCCCCGAGTCCGCCGCGAGGTCCTCCAGGCACAGGCTCCGCAGCGCGGTGGGGACGATCTCGGTGGAGGAGCTGCCGGCCGCGGTGTCCCTTGCGTCGGTGTCCGTGCCGGTTGCCACCGGTGCGTACAGCATCGCGGTGAGGAGCTCTTCGTAGGGGAGCTGGGCCGTTTCCTCCGGCGTGGCAGGAATCCAGTGAGTGGCCAGGGCGGGTGGAGTGCCGACGGTGTCGTCCTGCGCCGGCGCGGGATCGGTGCGCGCCCGTGCCGATGCGTAGCAGTGCCATGTGCCTTCCGCGGTCCGGGCGTTGACGGCGACGTTCGCGTGGGCACCGGCGGGTTCCCAGGTGAGGGTGACGGGTGTGCTGCCGGACAGCGGCAGCCAGCGGTGGATGGCGAGGTCCTCGATGCACAGGCCTTGGACGCCGTCCCGGCCGTGGACCTCCTGGGCGGCCGCGATCATGAGCGCGGCGGCTGCGGGCAGGGTGAGGGCCGGGCGGCCGTGCAGGCGGCGTCCGAAGGCGGCTGCCTCGGACGTGTCGAGGCCGGTCTGCCACAGCGCGGTGCCCGAGCGGGGGTCGACGACGCGACGGCCCAGCACGGCGTGGGAGGGGCCGATGACGCCGCCTGCCGGGCCGCGACGACCGAACCAGTGGCGCTCGTGGCGCCAGACGGGGCTGGGCAGCGGGGTCCGGGTGCCCCGGGGCCAGAGGCGGTCCTCGTCCACCCGCACTCCGGCGAAGTGCAGTCGGGTCAGTGCGGTACGCAGATCGGCGGCTTCGTCACCCCGCTTGTGCAGGAGGGGGAGGGCGACCGGCTCGGGGGTGGTTGCCGCGGTCCGCAGGATCTCGCCGAGGGGGATCAGGGCGACGGGATGGGGCGAGATCTCCAGAAAGAGATCGTTGCCGTCCGCCGCGGCCGCGGCCACCGCCTGGTGCAGGCGTACCGGGCGCCGCAGATTGGCGCACCAGTATCCGGCGTCCGCGGCCGCGGCGGCTCGTGGGTCGTCCAGCACGGTGTTGTACCAGGCGACGTCGGCCGGGCGGGGGCGCAGCCCGCTCAGCGCATGCCGCAGCTCGGGCACGATGGGGTCCACCGCGGGGGAATGTCCCGCGCCACCGACGTCCAGAAGCCGCGCGAGGCGGCCGTGGGCGGCGAGTTCGTCGACGAGCCGGCGCACGGGGTCCGCGGGTCCGGCGACCGTGCACCGGCGCGGGGAGGAATGCACGGCGATCTCCACGCCGGGAAAGCGCGACAGAACCCGCGTACGGTCCTCGACGGCCAGCTCGACGGCGGCCATGGCACCGGCACCTTCGGTGTCGAGGGCGGCCAGCCGCGCCGAACGGCTCAGGACGACGCGCAGGCCGTCGGACGGGTCGAGTGCTCCGGCGATGACCGCGGCGCCGACCTCTCCCACCGACTGGCCGATGACGGCGGCCGGATGCACGCCGTAGGCCCGCAGCGTCCGGGCCAGCGCGATGTGCATCCCGAACAGCGCGGGCTGGATGTGCTCCACGCCGCTGCCCGATTCCAGCCGGGTGAGCATGTGCCGCAGCCGGACGCCTGCCTGCTCCTGGTAGACGGAGTCCAGCTCGTCCACGGCGGCGGCGAAGAAGGGTTCGTCCTCGATCAGGCGCAGGCCCATGCCCTGCCACTGCGAGCCGTGCCCGGGGAAGACGAACACCGGGCGGCGGCCGGAGGACCGGTCCGCGGGGTTGTCGGTGCAGGGCGGCAGGATGCCGGGGGCTTCCTCTCCGCGTGCCAGGGCGGCGAGCCGGTCGGCCGCCTCCTGGTGGGTGCGTGCGACGACGGCAGCGCATGCCGGGCCCCTGCGGAAACGGGCCAGGGTGTGGGCGAGGTCTTTCAGCGCCGGCGCGTCGTCGGCCGCCGTCCGGTGGGCCAGGCCGGCGGCGGCGTCGGCGACGCGTTGCCGGGAGCGGGCCGTAACGACCAGCACGTGTGGCCCGGCCGCGTGGCCGCCGCCCTGTTCCCGCGGCACGGATGTGCTGTCGGCGGGGGTGGTCGCGGGCGCCTGTTCGAGGACGACATGCGCGTTGGTTCCGCCGAAGCCGAACGCGGAGACGCCGGCTCGGGGCGGGTGGTCGCGCTTGGGCCAGGTGGTGGGCGCTGTGACGACGCTCAGCCGCAGGCCGGTGAAGTCGATGTGGGGGTTGGGCGTGTGGAAGTGCAGATTGGGCGGGATGCGCCGATGGTGCAGGGCCAGGACCGTTTTGATCAGGCCGACGATGCCTGCGGCGCCCTCCAGATGGCCCAGGTTGCTCTTCACGGAACCGATGAGGAGGGGCTGGTCGTCCGGTCTGTCACTGCCGATGACGGCGCCCAGGGAGCCCGCCTCCATGGGGTCTCCCAGCAGGGTTCCGGTCCCGTGCGTCTCGACGTAGTCGATGCTGTCGGCGTCGACCCGCGCGTTGCGGAGCGCGCTGCGCAGCAGGCTTTCCTGGGCGGCGGGGTTGGGGGCCATCAATCCGGCCGAGCGGCCGTCCGAGTTGACCGCCGTGCCTTTGATCACGGCCAGGATCCGGTCGCCGTCGCGCTCGGCGTCGGTGAGTCGTTTGAGGACGACGACACCGCAGCCCTCTCCTCGGGTGATGCCGTCGGCGGCGGCGTCGAAAGGCTTGCAGCGTCCGTCCGCGGCCAGTGCCCCCGCCTGCTCGAACGACGCCGTGATCGCGGGTGACAGCAGGAGGTTGACGCCTGCCGCCAACGCGGTGTCGCACTCGCCGCCGCCCAGGCTCCGGCAGGCCTGGTGCACCGCCACCAGGGACGCGGAGCAGGCCGTGTCGATGGTCAGGCTCGGACCGTGCAGGTCGAACAGATAGGACAGCCGGTTGGCGGCGATGCTGCCTGCGGCCCCCGTGCTGGTCCACGGCGTCAGGCGGGTGGGGTCCGAGGTGGTCAGGTGTCCGTATTCCAGCGCGCTGAGGCCGACGAACACGCCGGTGTCGCTGCCCTCGAGGCTGTGCGCGGGACGTCCGGCATGGTCCAGGGCCTCGCAGCTGACTTCCAGCAGCAGGCGCTGCTGGGGGTCCATGACCTTGGCCTCGCGCGGGGTGATGCCGAAGTGGTCGGCGTCGAAGGCCTCGATGTCGTCGAGGAAGGCGCCCCGGCGGGTGGTCCGTTCCAACAGCGCGTCGGCGCCGGGACCGGTGGCGAAGTCGCGCCAGCGCCGGTCGGGAACGTGACCGACGAGGTCGCTGCCCGCGAGGAGGTGCTTGAAGAAGGCCCGGGGTCCGTTGATGCCCCCGGGCAGGCGGCAGCCGACACCGATGACGGCGATGGGACAGAACACCGGGGACGAGCCGCCGCGGTCGTCGTCGGAGGCCGTCGTCGTGGCGGACGCGGGGGACGCGCGGCGCTCCCGGATCTCCGGCTCGCCCTCCGGCGCGGGCCGCTGAACGCCGCCCAGGTGCTCCACGAGGCGTTCGACGGTCGGGTTCTCCCACAGCAGGGTGGCCGGCAACGGCTTGTTCAGCAGGCGTTCCAGACGTCCGGACAGGCTGACGGCGGCACGGGAGGTCAGGCCGTAGTCCACCAGGGGCCGGCGATCGTCGAGTTCGTCCTCTGGCACGCCGCAGGTTTCGGTGATGAGCGTACGCAGGGCTGCCCGTAGTTCGGCGGCGGACGGCGCCCGCCCGGGTTCCGCGGCCGATTCCCTGCCTGGTTCCATCTGTCTCTCCCTGCGTGCGCCCTGGTGCGGTGCCGTCTTGTGGCGTTGTCAGGTGCCGGCGTCCGTCCTCCAGGCGCCCGCCAGGTACCGCTCACGGCACGCGCCGCGGGCGACCTTGCCGCTGGTCGTGTGCGGCACGCTGCCGGGCGGCACCAGGACGAAGTCGTGTACGGCGATGCCGTGCCGGGTGGCGACCGCCGCCCGCACCGCGTGTGTCACGTCCGGCCCGGAGATGTCGCCGGTGCTCGCGTCGCGGCCGTGCTCGGCCACGACGACGAGGCGTTCCCCGTCACCGCCGGCCACGGCGAAGGCGGCGATGCGGTGGGGGCGGATGGCCGGATGGGCGTCCTGGACGGTCCCTTCGATGTCGTGCGGATAGTGGTTGGTCCCGTCGATGATCACCAGGTCCTTCAGCCGGCCGGTCACATACAGCTGCTTGTCGTGCCACACGCCCAGGTCTCCGGTGCGCAGCCAGGGGCCGCTGTGTGCCTCTCCCCGGAGCACCGCGCGGAAGGTGGCTTCGCTCTGCTCGGTTCGCCCCCAGTAACCCCGTCCGGTGTTGGGGCCGCACAGCCAGATCTCACCGACCTGGCCGTCCTCTCGACGCTCACACGTGACCGGATCGACGATCGCGATCTCCTGACCGGTCGGCCGGCCGCATGCCACCAGTTCGACCACCGCTCGCTCGGCGGCCATGTCCACGGGACGGGCGGTGCCCTGGCCCAGCGCCTCCCGGTCGAAGGCGGTGACGGCCGGCTCCTCGCCGGCGGGAGAGGCGCTCACGAACACGGTCGCCTCGGCCAGTCCGTAGGAGGGACGCATGGTCGTACGCCGCATGCCGGCTGGGGAGAAGGCGGCCTGGAAACGTTCGAGGGTGGCCGGGGAGACGGGTTCACTGCCGTTGGCCATGGCTGCGACAGAGCCCAGCGAGAGCCCGGCACGCTCGTCGGGGTCCAACCGGCGGGCGCAGTAGTCGTAGGCGAAGTTGGGCGCCGCGGTCATCGCCCCGGTGTGCTCGCTCAGCAGGCGCAGCCAGCGCCCCGGTTGCTGGACGAAGGCCAGCGGGTCCATCAGCACCGAGGGCATGTGACCGACGACCGGCAGGACGGCCTGCACCACGAGTCCCATGTCGTGGTACAGCGGCAGCCATCCCACGGTGCGGTTGCGGCCTCGGCGGAGGTCGTAGGCCTCAAGGATCTGCCGCGCGTTGGCACACACCTGGGCGTGCGTGATCTCCACACCGGACGGAACGCGGGTGGAGCCCGAGGTGTACTGCAGGTACGCCACGTCGTCGGGCCGCGGTTCGCCGGGTGCGGCATCGCGGTGCGCCGTCTCCTCGCTCAGCTCCCGCTCGGTGAGGACGTGGCAGCCGGAGGCCAGACCGTGGGTCGCGCGGAAGTCCGTGAGCAACGGGCGCTGGCTCTCGACGGTGAGCAGCACCTTGGGGGTGGCGTCCTTGAGCACCGCGACGAGCTTGTCCCCGTGTCCCGGAAGGGACGGGGAGAACAAGGGGACGGCGATCGCTCCGGCACGCATGGCGGCGAAGAAGGCCACGACGTATTCCAGGCCCTGTGGCGCGACGACGGCGACCCGTTCACCTGCTGCCCCCGTCCGGCGCAGTCCGGCGGCGGCAGCACGTACCCGGCCCTCGAGCTGCCCCCAGCTCAGCGAGGAGACCGTTCCCTCCGTGTGCACGCTGTGGTCGACGAAGCTGAAGGCCGTTTCGTCGGGTGTGGAAGCGGCGACGCGGGCGAGGTGGTGGCTGAGTGTGTCTGTCACCGATGAGGGCACTGGCTCACCGAACCTTCTTTTCAGCATGCTGCGGACCGGTCGGCAATTCGCCGCCAGAAAAACACGCGGTGATCATCCTTTTTGGTCCGACACGCCGACACGGTCCGGCCACTGGGGGAGCCTGGTGACACTGAAGGACTTAGAGTTCGCATACGAATATCCGTGAATTCCTCGCCCGGAGACGGGAGGACGGTGCTGCATTCGTTCGGCCGGCTGCGTCTGTGGAGTGTCATCGCGGCCGTCGTCGGGTCCACGTTTCTGACGGCTCTGGACAACACGGTGGTGAATGTCGCCCTGCCGGATATGCGCACCCGGCTCGGACTGACCGAGACCGATGTGAAGTGGGTGGCGACCGCGTACCCGCTGGCACTGGCCGGATGTCTGCTGGGGGCCGGGCAGTTGACCGACAGCAAGGGACGGCGCTGGGCCCTGCTCACCGGGGTGGCGCTGTTCACGACGTCGTCGGCGTGCTGTGCCTTGTCGACCACGGGGATGATGCTGGTCTGTTGCCGCGGTCTGCAAGGTGCCGGCGCCGCGTTCGTCCTGCCGGCGTCCTTGGCGGTGATGACGCACGATCTGCCACCGGGGCTGCGCACGGTCACCTGCAGCGCGGTGACTTCCGCGCTGGCCTGTGCGCTGGCTTTCGGACCTGTGATCTCCGGTGTGGTGACGCAGCATCTGGGTTGGGAATGGCTTTTCCTCATCAACACACCTCTGGGGGTGTCCACCTTTGTTGTGGTCGCCGCGGCCGTTCCCGGCCTTTCCAGGCGCGGGAACCCCTCGGGTCCGCGTATGGGAGCGGCCATTCCGAACCGGCAGATCACGTGGGCGTGCGTTTTTCTGGCTGCCTTCGTCTACTGCCTGATCCAGGGTCCCGCCGACGGATTCACCGAGCCGCCCGTCGTGCTGTGCGGAGGCGTTGCCGCGATGAGCGCCACCGTGCTGTGCCGAGGAAAACCGTGCGGCCATCCGGTCCTGGGCGTACTCCTGCGGCAGCGGCCCTACAGCGGTGGGCTTGTCACCCAGTTGCTGTGGGGTCTTGGGGTGAGCGGCGTTTACTTCTACACCTGCCAGTTTCTGCAGAGCGGTTTGCGGCTCAGCCCAGCACAGGCGGGCCTGGCGTTCACTCCCGTCTTCTCGGCTCTCTTCCTCACAGCTCCGTTCGTGACCGCTCTGGCCAGGCGCTGGGGAGAGGCCCGGGTCTCCGCCGCGGGCCTGCTCCTGGTCGCCGTGGGACTACTGCTGCTCGCGCTGGGAAGCGGCCGCGGCGGGCTTGCCGGTCTGGTTCCCGGCTTGGCTGCGGTCGGCGTGGGCTCTGCGCTGGCCCTTCCCCTGACCACGCGGGCGCTGGCGTCCTCTCCCGGTCGTCTCGCCGGCTTCGCGGCCGGACTGTTCAGTGCCACACGCGAGGTGTCCGGGGTGTTCGGCATCGTGCTCGTAGGCGCCGTGGTGACGTTCGTGCAGCGCCTGTGTCTGTCCTGGCACCTCTCGCCCGGGGCCGCCTTGCTGACCGGCTATCAAGCAGGGCTGTGCGTGGCGGCGGCTCTGGTGGCGGCGGGAGTCCCCGTCGCCGTGTGGGCCCTGCGTCGCCACCACGAACCCGTCGGGGAGGTTGCCTGCCAGGTCCCTGATCCGTCGCCGGACCCGAAGCGGTGACCCGGGCGGAGCCAGAAGCTTTCCGGCGCCATCATGGGGGCGACGAGGCGCCACCCTTCTTACCGGCAGGACCCGGGCCGGTGCCCCTCCCGCGAGGCCGGCGGCTCGTCGGTGTCGGCCGGTGTCGCCAAGGAGGTGAAGATCATGCGCAGGATGTCCGCGGTGGTCGCCTCGTCGAAGAGGCTCGGCGGGCGTCCGCCTTCGCCGGCCGCGCCGTTGTGACGGCCCGAGGGGCGAGCGGAGGCCCGAGCAGCCATGTCCACGAGCGCTTCGGTCCTTTCGTGCACCACGCCTGCGGCTCGACGGGTGCCCTCCCGTGACCGGAGCCCACCCTCACCTGCGGCACCGGTCACAGCCGGTGTCCCGGCGCCCTCACCCCCTCGATGGTGCGCGACGTCCCGCGATCCGCCCTGCCGCGCCACGGCAAGAAGAGGTCAAGGATGTACGCGATGGCGGTCCCCCGCAGGGTCCGGGCGGCCTGTCGTGGTCGAACAGCCGCTCACGGGTCACACGGGCCGGGTACGGCCCTCCCAGTACGGCTCGCGCAGTCGGCGCTTGTACAGCTTGCCGTTGGGATCGCGGGGCATTTCGGTGATGAAGTCGACGCTCTTGGGGCGCTTGTAGCCGGCGAGCCCCTCGGCGCAGTGGTCGAGGAGGGCGGCGGCAAGGGCGGGTCCCGGTGTGTGGCCGGGGGCGGGTTCGACGACGGCCTTGACCTCCTCGCCCCAGTCGTCGTGCGGGATGCCGAAGACGGCGGCGTCGGCGACGGCGGGGTGGGCGAGCAGCACGGACTCGATTTCGGCGGGATAGACGTTGACCCCGCCCGAGATGATCATGTCGATCTTGCGGTCGCGCAGGAAGAGAAAGCCGTCCTCGTCGAGGTAGCCGAGGTCGCCGACGGTGAAGAAGTCACCGATGCGGTTCTTCCGCGTCTTGTGCTCGTCCTTGTGGTAGCTGAAGCCGCCGGTGCTCATCTTCATGTACACGGTGCCGAGTTCGCCGGGCGGCAGCCGGTTGCCGTCGTCGTCGAAGACCGCGAGTTCGCTGATGGGCCAGGCCTTGCCGACGGTGCCGGGTTTCTTCAGCCAGTCCTCGGCGGTGGCGAAGGCCCCACCGCCCTCGCTGGCGGCGTAGTACTCCTCCACGCAGTCGCCCCACCAGTCGATCATGGCCCGTTTCACGTGGTCGGGGCAGGGTGCGGCGCCGTGGATGGCGTGCCGCACGGAGGAGACGTCGTAGCGCGCCTTCACCTCGTCGGGGAGGGCGAGCAGGCGGTGGAACTGGGTGGGGACCATGTGCGTGTGCGTGCACCGCCGGGTGTCGATGAGGCGGAGCATCTCCTCGGGCGTCCACTTGTCCATCAGCACCAGGCGGTGCCCGAGGTGCAGGGACGCGCCCGCGAACTGCAGGACAGCCGTGTGGTACAGCGGCGAGCAGACCAGGTGGACGTTGTCGTCGAAGGGCCTGATGCCGAAGATGCCGAGGAACCCGCCGAGATATGCCTCCTCGGGCCGCTTGCCGGGCAGCGGGCGGCGGATGCCGCGAGGGCGTCCGGTGGTGCCCGAGGTGTAGTTCATGACCCAGCCGAGCTCGCGGTCGGCGGGCGCCGACTGCGGTTGCCCGTCGAGGAGTTCGGCGTACGGGCGGAAGCCGTCGACCGCGCCGGCCGCGTACCGGTGGGTGGCGGGCAGGCCCGCCTCGTCGGCGGCGTGGCGGGCTGGAGCGGCGAACCGTTCGTGGGCGATGAGTACTTTCGCGCCGGAGTCGGAGACGATCCAGGCGATCTCGGGTCCGACGAGGTGGTGGTTGACGGGGACGAGGTAGAACCCGGCCTGGGTGGCGGCCAGGTACGCGGTGACGAACTCGACGCCGTTCGGCAGGACGACCGCGAAGGCGTCGCCGCGTTGCAGGCCGGCGGCGCGCAGGCCGTGGACGAGCCGGTTGGCGGCGGCGTGCAGGCGTCCGGCGGTCCACTCCGTGCCGTCGGGGGCGACGAGGACCGTGCGGTCGGGGTCGGCGGTGGCCTGGGCCCAGAAGCCCGTAGGGGGTGTGCTCACGACTGGCCGCTCCTTCCGGCGATGCGGTCGAGACGGTCGACGGCCTGCTCGAAGCCGCGGGTGAGGTCGTCGAAGACGGCCTGCACGCCGCGTTCACTGTTCATCCGGCCGACGATCTGGCCGACGGGGGTGCCGAGCAGCGGGTCGACCTCGTACTTCTGGATGCGGGAGACCGCCTCGGCGACCAGCAGGCCCTGCAACGGCATGGGCAGGGTGCCGGGGCCCGCGGGGTCGTCCCAGGCGTCGGTCCATTCGGTACGGAGCTGGCGTGCGGGCTTCCCGGTCAGGGCGCGGGAGCGGACGGTGTCGCCGGAGCCGGCGGCGAGGAGCTTTCGGGTCAGGGCGGGCGAGTGCAGGTCCGCCTCCGTGGTGGTCAGCCATATGGAGCCCAGCCACACACCCTGGGCGCCGAGTGTGAGGGCTGCCGCCACCTGCTGTCCGCTGCCGATGCCACCCGCGGCCAGCACGGGCAGCGGGGCCACGGCCTCGACCACCTCGGGCGTGAGCACCATGGAGGCGATCTCGCCGGTGTGGCCGCCCGCCTCGTAGCCCTGCGCCACGACGATGTCGATCCCCGCGTCCTTGTGCTTGCGGGCGTGCCGGGCGCTGCCCGCGAGCGCGGCGACCAGTACGTTCCGGTCGTGGGCGCGGGTGACGACGTCGGCGGGTGGTGAGCCGAGGGCGTTGGCGAGGAGTCTGATCGGGTAGTCGAAGGCGACGTCGAGCTGGGCGCGGGCGACCTGCTCCATCCAACCGGTGATCCGCCACCCGGACGCCCCGCCCTCGGCGAGTTCGGGCACGCCGTACTTGGCGAGGGTGTCCTGGACGAACTGCCGGTGCCCCTCGGGGATCATCGCCTCGGCGTCGGCCTCGGTCACGCCCTCGACCTTCTTGGCGGGCATGACGACGTCCAGCCCGTAGGGCCTGCCGTCCACGTGTGCCTCGATCCAGTCGAGGTCGCGCTTGAGGTCGTCGGGGGCCGTGTAGCGGACCGCGCCGAGCACTCCGAAGCCGCCGGCCCGGCTGATGGCCGCGGCGACGGCGGGGAACGGCGTGAAGCCGAAGACGGCGTGCTCGACTCCCAGTTTCTTGCTCAGCTCCGTCTGCATGGGGCGCAGGATGCCGCAGTCCCCCGAAGGACGGAAGGCTCTTTCTGATGCTACGTCAGATTTTCCGGGGCAGATTCCCGTCACGCCTGCTCCCCAGGACCGCCATGGCCGCGTTGTGCCCCGGCACCCCGCTCACTCCTCCCCCGCGCACGGCGCCCGCTCCGCACAGCAGGACGTTGGCGTGCCGCGTCTCCACGCCCCAGCGGCCGGTGTCCTCCTGGGCGTACGGCCAGGCGACGGCGCGGTGGAAGATGTTGCCGCCGGGCAGGCGCAGGTCCCCTTCCAGGTCCAGCGGGGTCTTCGCCTCGATGCAGGGGCGGCCGTCCGCGTCGGTCGCCAGGCAGTCGGTGAGGGGCTCGGCGAGGTGGGCGTCGAGCTGGGCCAGGGTCGACTTCAGCAACTCGTCGCGGACGGCGTCGTTGTCCCGGGCGAAGAGCCGGGCGGGGGTGTGCAGGCCGAAGAGGGTGAGGGTCTGGTAGCCGCGTTCGACCAGCTCGGTCCCGAGGATGGTGGGGTCGGTGAGGGAGTGGCAGTAGATCTCCGAGGGGGGTGCGGCGGGGAGGCGGCCGGACGCGGCCTGGGCGTGGGCGGTGGCGAGTTGCTCGTAGCCCTCGGCGATGTGGAAGGTGCCGGCGAAGGCCTCGCGTGGGTCGACATCGGCGTCGCGCAGCCTCGGCAGCCGCTTGAGCAGCATGTTCACCTTCAGCTGAGCGCCCTCGGCGGGGGCCGGGGCCGGGTCGCCCATGAGGGCCGCGAGCTCCTGCGGGGAGGCGCCCACGAGGACGTGGCGTGCGGCGACGGTGCCCTCGGCATCGGCCGTGCGGTAGGTGACCTCGGCCCAGTGCCCGTCGGTGTCGATGCGGACCGCCTCATGTCCGGTGGCAAGCACCGCGCCCGCCTGGCGCGCGGCGGTGGCCAGCGCGTCGGTCAGGGCGCCCATGCCGCCGACGGGCACGTCCCAGGCGCCGGTGCCGCCGCCGATGACGTGGTAGAGGAAGCAGCGGTTCTGGGCCAGGGAGGGGTCGTGGGCGTCGGCGAAGGTGCCGATGAGGGCGTCGGTGAGGACGACGCCCCGCACCAGGTCGTCGCCGAAGTTCTCCTCGATCGCCACCCCGATCGGTTCCTCGAACAGGGCCCGCCAGGCGGCCTCGTCGTCGACGCGGCCGCGCAGCTCCTCGCGGGTGGGCAGGGGTTCGGTGAGCGTGGGGAAGACCCGCTGGGCGACGTGGCCGGTCATGCCGTAGAAGCGCTGCCACGCCTCGTACTCACGCGTTCCGCCGGTCAGCCGGGCGAAGGCCTCCCGGGTGCGCCGATCGCCGCCGCCGACGAGCAGTCCGGTGGGCCGCCCGGACCGCTCGACGGGGGTGTACGACGAGATGGTGCGCCCCCGGACGCGGAAGTTCAGGCCCAGGTCGCGCACGATCTTCTTCGGCAGCAGGCTGACCAGGTAGGAGTAGCGCGACAGACGGGCGTCGACCCCGGCGAACGGACGCGTGGACACGGCCGCGCCGCCCGTGCGGTGCAGCCGCTCCAGCACCAGCACCGACCGGCCGGCCCGGGCCAGGTAGGCGGCGGCGACCAGGCCGTTGTGGCCGCCGCCGACGATGACGGCGTCGTAGGTGCGGTGTTCCTCGCTTGCAGGCATGGTTCTTCGTAACACGCGATGATCTACGTCGGCCAGAGGCGTGCCGGGCGCTCCGCGCGGGTCGCCGGGCCGGGTCACCTCACCCGCGGCGCCGGACCACGCCGGACCGGGATCGGTGCGGGCCGGACGGCAGCCCGCCATGCCCGCCCGGCCCGGCGACCGCCGGACGCACACCTGTGGCGCGGCACCGCCACCGCCGGCACGGCTCGACGCCCGACGCGCCTGCTCCGCCGTGCCGGGCCGCACGGTGCCGTGCCGCACGGCACCGTGCCCGCTCAGCGGCCGCCCGACGCCCGCTGCTGCCGCAGCACCGCCACCCTCCGGTACAGCTCGACGGCCTCCGTACCCCGGCCCAGTTGTTCCAGGCAGTGGGCCTCGTCGTTGCGGCTGGCGAGGGTGTCGGGGTGGCCGGCGCCGAGGACGCGCTCGCGGGCGGCGGCGACGCGCTGGTACTCGGCCAGCGCGTCGGACCAGCGGCCGAGCCAGCCCAGACCGACGGCGACCTCGCGGCGGCTGACGAGGGTGTCGGGGTGGTCGGGGCCGAGGACGCGCTCGCGGAGGGCGCACACGTCGCGGGACTCGGCGAGGGCCTCCTCCCAGCGGCCGAGGCGGCCGAGGTTCACGCCGAGGCCGTGCCGGGCGCGCAGGGTCTCGGGGTGGGCCGGGCCCTGGACGCGGGTGCGGTCGTCGATCAGGTCGCGGTAGAGCCGGAGGGCTTCGGCACTGCGGCCGAGTCGGCCCAGGCTGATGCCGACCTCGTAGCGGGCGGCGAGGGTGTCGGGGTGGTCGGGGCCGAGGGCCTTCGCGCGTGCCTCGGCGACCTCGCGGTAGGTCCGCAGGGCCTCCTCCCAGCGACCCGACTGGCCGAGTGCGTAGGCGACTTCGTACCGGGTGACCAGGGTGTCGGGGTGGTGGGGGCCGAGGACGCGGGCGCGGGCGGCGGCCACCTCGCAGGCCATGCGGTAGGAGTCGTCGAGGCGGCCGAGCCGGCTGAGGTTGAAGGCGAGGTTGTGGCGGCAGCGCAGGGTGTCGGGGTGGTCGGCGCCCATGGTGCGCTCCCGGGCGGCCAGTACGGACGTGTAGGCCTGGTGGGCGTCGAAGTGGCGGTCCAACTGACCGAGGACGTACGCCACTTCCTGGCGGGCGGCGAGGGTGTCGGGGTGGTCGGCGCCCAGCAGGCGCTCTCTCGCCCGGGCGACCTCCGTGTACGCGCGCAGCGCGTCGGCGGTGCGGCCGGTGCGGCTCAGGGTGAAGGCAAGTTCGTAGCGGCTGGCCAGGGTGTCGGGGTGGTCCGGGCCGAGCAGCCGCGCGCGTTCCGCGGCGACCGCCCGGTGCTCGTCGCCCGCCTCCGCCCAGCGCCCGAGCCGGCCCAGGCCGAGGGCCGCGTGGTGCCGTCCGGCGAGCGCGGCGACGGCCTCCGGAGGCGGGCCGGAGGGAACCCGCGCCTGCGGGAGCACGGTGACCCGGCGGGCGATCCACTCGCCGGTGAGTGCCGCCCCGGGGTCCGGGGGCGGGCCGGACAGCCCGGCGCCGGCCGCCTTGTGGCCGGTGGTCATCCCCCGGGTCCAGGACGGCAGGAGTGCCTCGCGGGAGGCCGGCTCGGCTTCCCGGGGCTGCGGGCCGACCACGGTCGGCACGTACCCGGCCCGGCCGGCGATGATCCGGCGGCCCAGCTCGCGGGCGTCGCGGGGCCGCTGCTCGGGCCGCTTGGCCAGCAGGTCCAGGATGATCCTCTCCAGGTAGACCGGCAGCTCGGCGCGGTGGCCGCGCGGCGGCCGGGGCGGGGTGTCCCGGTGGCCGACCAGGATCGCCCAGGCGTCCTCCAGGTCGAACGGCGGTACCCCGGTGGCGATCTCGTACAGCACGCAGCCCAGCGAGTACAGGTCGCTGCGCTGGTCGACCTCGTCGCCGCCGATCTGCTCCGGGGACATGTAGTGCGGGGTGCCCATGGCGATGCCGGTGCCGGTCAGCCGGGAGGTGAAGCCGATGTCGTGGCCGAGACGGGCTATGCCGAAGTCGCAGATCTTCACCGTGCCGTCGGTCAGCCGCACGATGTTCGCCGGCTTCAGGTCCCGGTGGACGATGCCCTGCTGGTGGGTGCAGGCGAGGGCGGCGGCGACCTGCTCGGCGATGTCGACGACGTCGGCGACCGGCAGCGGATGGTGTTTGTTGTCCTCCAGGAACTGGCTGAGGTTGCGGCCCTGGAGCAGCTCCATCACCAGGTAGAGGAAGCCGTCGGACTCGCCGAAGTCGTGGACGACGGTGACCCCGCGGTGCGAGAGCGCGGCGGCCACCCGGGCCTCGCGGCGGAACCGCTCCCTGAGGACGCGGGTGAAGGCGTGGTCGTGCTGCGGGCCGAGCGGCTTGAGGCACTTCACGGCGACCTGCCGGCCCAGGGACTCGTCCCGGGCGCGCCACACCTCGCCCATCCCGCCCCGCCCGATCAGGTCCAGCAGTCGGTACCGGCCCTGGATCAGCCTGGAGTCCGCCATCGCGCGCCGTCGCCCCCGTCGCTGTTCGCCCAGCCCCTCCCCCAGGGGGATGGCGTCAAGGTGCGGCCGCGCGCAGCCGGCCCGGTCCGTGACACATCCCCCGCTCGTCCAGTATGGCGGCCTATCGCCCGACTTTGTACGGTGCCGGGCGCGCGCCCAGTCCGAGCCTCGCCATGGCGCGCAGGATGTGTTTGGGCGGGAGTTGCCAGCGCAGACGTGCGGGAACGCGGCGCAGCAGGGTGCCCGTGGCGCGCAGCCGCCGGGTGACGGTGGCGGGTGCGGGGGCCGGTCTGCCGTACAGCTCGTGGGCGTACGGCGGCAGGGAGGCGTACGCCAGGTGCGCCACGCGCCGCCACAGCACCTCGCGCACCGGGACCAGCAGGGGGTGCGCCGGGGGGCGGAGCAGGAAGTCGTCCACGGCGCGTGCCTCGGCTCCCGCGGCCAGCTGCGGCCGGACCTGCTCGAAGTACGCGGCCATCTCGGCTCTGTCGGTGGGTACGGTCCCGGCATCGAGGCCCACCAGGCGGGCGCTGACCCGGTGTTCGGCCATGTACCGGTCGGCCTGGGCGTCGGTGAGGGGGAAGCCGGAGCGGCGCAGCACGTGCAGGTAGGAGTCGATCTCCGCGCAGTGCACCCACAGCAGCAGCCCGGGCTCGTCGACGCCGTACCGCTCCCCCGTCTCGGGATCGGTCGCCTTCAGCATCGCGTGGATCTTCCGCACCCGGGCGCCGGCCCGCTCGGCGGCCTCGGTCGTCCCGTACGTCGTCGTCCCGACGAAGTCGGCGGTACGCAGCAGCCGCCCCCAGGCATCGCGCCGGAAGTCGGAGTTCTGCAGGACACCGCGCACCGCGCGCGGGTGCAGCGCCTGGAGGTAGAGCGCGCGGATCCCGGCGACCCACATCATGGGGTCGCCGTGCATCTGCCAGGTCACGGAGGACGGTGTGAACAGCCCCGGATCGCCTGCCCCTGATATCTCCACATCGGCAGGGTAGGCCCTGTCCGCGAATTCCCGCCCGCGCTGCACCCCTGACCCGACACCCACCGCGGCCATGGGGCACGGCGGCCCTCGTCCGTACCCCGGTCGGTGATGAATCGGCGGAACTCGCCCTCGTCCATTGCCGGGGCCGCCGCCCGCGACGAGCTTTCGGCGCCCGCTGTCTCGCGCACGTCCTTGTGGTTTCCCTCCCGGAACGTGAACGCCGATACAAGGCTGACGGCGCACAGGGCGCTGACGTATCAGGGGAAAAACCTGACAGATGGCGTCAGTCCAGCGGCGGGTGCGGTGACGGAGGCGCCGACCGCAGCTCGCGTGCCGCCAGCGCCCAGCTGATCTCAACTGTCGTATCCGGCGAGTCGAGGCGGACGCCGGTCAGTTCCTCGAAACGCCGGAGACGGTAGCGGACCGTGTTGGCATGCACGTGCGAGATCCGCGCGACCTCGCCGATACGCCGTCCTGTCTCCAGGTACAGCCGCACCGACTGCTCGATGAGCGTGCCGAACTCCCCTTCCGCGTCAAGTGGTTGCAGATAGCGGGCAAGGAGCGTTCTGGAGAGTTCCGGCTCGGCGACGACCGCCGCTCGCCAGGACAGATCGCCCAGGTCGTACACGCCGCTCAGGCCGTAGGCACCGGCCGCGTCGAGCAAGCGGCCGGCGGTCCGGAACGACCGGTGGACCTCACCCAGTTCCGTCGGCGGGCCGAGCCCCGCGGTCACCTCCAGTTCACCGATGACGGGTCTGGCCTCCACGACTCCCGCGATCGTCTCGTCCAGCACGGCGAGCATCGCGGTGCGGCCGTGCGGACGGCACAGCGTCTCCAGTGCCCGCTCCAGCCGGTCAAGGCCGAGACCGCCTCTCGGCAAGGCTCTGATGGCCTGGTAGCGCTGCGACGGGTCCAGCCCGTAGATCGCGGCACCGCTGTGGATCTCCACCGCACTGAGCGTCCCGTAGAGCAGGCCGCGCAGAAAGTCCGCGCGGCGACGGGCATCGAACAGGGCGGCGGCGACTTCCGCCTGGCGATGCACCGAGGCGATCTGCAGGCTTTCGGTGTCGGCGAGCTCCCACAAGGCCTTGGTGCGTTCGACAATCAGGAGGGGGTCGAGTCCGTGACGGGCCGCTTCCGAGATGAACAGATCGCGTATCGCTCCCAGCGCCCCTCTGAAGGCGCGCAGACCGTCGCCGAGCGGCACCCCTCGAGCCGCCCGGTCCCGGGCAACGTCCGCCTCGTCGATGTCCTCGGGCGCGGGCACCCAGCCGTCGCGCAGCACTGCGAGCGCACGCCTGAAGTGCCGGGACCACACCTCCTCGATCAGCTCGCGAGGTACGGCGCGGTAGGACGGAATGCGGTCGGCCAGGCTCGTGTGCAGCCGGTCGCCGACCTCGTCCGCCTGGGCGCGCATGGCGTCTATCACCGCGTCCAGGGCCTCTTCGGCGGCCTGCTGTCCGGCCATGGGCCTCACCTCTGACATCACACGTGCGTTGTAGGAGCGAACAATATGCCCCCCGTCAGCCTTTGCCGAAGAGCCATCGACAGTGCGCCCGCGGGACCCGCACAGTGACGTGACCGGCGGAACGTGGTCGGCAGGCGGAACGCGGTGCCGCGGGCAAAGGAGACGCTGTGGAAGAGGCAACAGGGTCCGAGGACCAGGTCGCTGTCGTGACTGGCGCCGGCTCACGGGGCGACGGCATCGGGAACGGCCGTGCCGCGGCAGTGTTGCCGGCACGCCGCGGCGCGCGGGTCGCGCTGGTCGACAGCGTGCCGGACCACGCCCGGCCAACCCGGTCCATGATCGAGGCCGAAGGCGGCACATGCCGCGTCATCGAAGCCGACGTGACGGACCCGCGGTCCTGCGCCGCGGCTGCGGAGCATGTCGCCGGAGTCCGGGGCGGGGTGGATGTACCCGTCAACAACGGCGGGGCCGGCGGCCCTGCGGGCGATGTGGTGGAGGTCGATCCGCGCGCCTGGGAGGAGTGCCACAGCGTCAACGTCACGTCCGTGATGCTGATGTCCAAGCACTGCGTACCGTATATGCGGCGGGCGGGCGCCGGTTCCATCGTCCACGTGTCGTCCGTGGCCGGGCTGATCGGTGGACACCCCGACATCTCCTGTCCGGTCACCAAGGCGCGATCATCCAGCTCACCCGCGGCATGGCGGCGCGGCACGGACGCGAGGGAATCCGGGTCAACGCCGTCGCGCCGGGCATGGCCTGCACCCCGATGGCCGCCACCGAGCAGATGACGGACGAGGTACGCGAGATCCGCCGCGAGCGGTCATCGCTCGGCACCGAAGGCACCGGCTGGGACGTCGGCGAGGCGGTCGCCTTCCTCGCCGGGCGCCGTGCCCGCTGGATCACCGGGGTGGTGCTTCCCGTCGACGCGGGCACGACCGCAGGCCGTGAGCCCTCGCCGAATCTGGTGCGGGACAGCACCCGCGTACGAGGGAAGTGCCACCGGTGGCGCACAGGGCATGACGTGCAGACACCGGGCGGCGAAAGCGCCGGCACGCCTCGGACAGGGCCCCGTCAAGGAGCCGGCCGGGACTTCGCTCAGCAGATATTTCCCGCTTTTTCTGAAGTGAACGGTATGGAGGTTGCCATGACCACGGAAGACAACGCGTTGCGCGGTGGTGCCGCCGGGGCCGGCCCCCGTCTCACCCCGCTGGCCGAGGACGACTGGGACTCCCGGACCCGCCAGCTGCTCTCCCTGGCCTCACGGGATGCGGGAGGCCGGGTCCCCAACGTCTTCACCACCCTCGTACGCCATCCCGATCTCTACGAGCGGTTCATGCCCTTCGGCGGTTATCTGCTGCGCAGCGGCCGGCTGCCGGGCCGGGTGCGTGAACTGCTGATCCTGCGTACCGCGTACCACACCCGGGCCTCGTACGAATGGGGGCGGCACGTCCCACTGGCGAAGGCGGCCGGCGTCACCGAGGCCGAGATCGAACGCATTCTCCAAGGGCCGGACGCCGACGGATGGGCGGAGCCCGAAAGCCACCTGCTGCGCGCCGCCGACGAACTCCACCGCGAAGCACGGCTCTCCGATGCCACCTGGAAGGTCCTCTCCGCCCACTATGACGATGCCGGCCTGGTGGAAATCACCATGCTGGTGGGCCAGTACCACATGGTGGCGTTCTTCTTGAACTCTGCCGGTACAGAACTCGATCCCGGTTTCGGCCCGGCGGCTTTCCCCGCATCCGCCGAGGGCACCACGGGGACCTCGAACCCGGCACACTCCACCGAAGGGATATGAGGGCATGAGCGACGTGCAGCAACCACAAACCACTGCCGCTCGCCGCTTGGCCGGCCGCAGGGTGCTGGTCATCGGCGCGGGCACCCGGCCCGGCGACGACCCGGAGGCTCCCGTGGGCAACGGCCGGGCCATTGCTGTCCTCGCCGCACGCGAGGGCGCGGCCGTCGCCTGCGCCGACATATCCTCCGACGCCGCCGCGGCCACCGCCGGGCTCGCCTGCGCGGAGGGCGCCGACGCCATCACCGTCGTGGGTGATGCCACGGACCCGAAACAGTCCTCCGAGATGGTCGCCGAGGCACGCCGCCGCCTCGGCGGCCTGGACGCCATCGTGGTCAACGTCGGCGACGGTCTGGGCTCCGGTCTGGCGAACACCTCGCCCCAGGACTGGGAACGCGTGATATCGCTCAACCTGGGTGCTCCCTTCCTGGCGGCCAAGTACGGCCTGCCCGAACTCGCCGACGGCGGCGCGATCGTCCTGATCGGCTCGGTCGCCGGACTTCGCGCGGCCACCAACTCCCCCGCGTACGACAGTTCCAAGGCGGCGCTGTTCGGTCTCATCCGTCATGTCGCCAAAGAAGGCGCACCACGCGCCATCCGTGCCAATCTGGTCATCCCTGGTCTGATCGACACTCCGATGGGCCGAAGCGCCTCCGCACGGCGGGCCTCGAGGACCGCCTCGTTCGAACGGATCCCGCTCGGCCGCCAGGGCACAGCCTGGGAAGTGGCCGAGGCCGTCACCTTCCTGCTCTCCGACCGAGCCTCCTACATCACGGGGCAGAGTCTGGTGGTGGACGGTGGGCTGAGCGCGGTCTGACGCAGTCCGCCCGCGTGGTCGATGACGCCGAGGACGTGCATGTGATCGGTCTCGTCCCCCCTGGGCGCTAACGCCGTACCCGCGGCATCCCCAGACCGATCCACGAGATGATCTCGCGCTGGATCTCGTTGTTGCCGCCGCCGAAGGTGAAGATCACCGCCGAGCGGTAGCCGCGTTCCAGTTCGCCGTGCAGGACCGCGCCCGCCGAGCCCTCCTTCAGCGGGCCGGCGGCGGCGAGGATCTCCAGGAGCCAGGCGTAGGCGTCCCGGCGGGCCTCGGACCCGTAGACCTTGACCGCGGAGGCGTCCTGGGGGGTGAGCGTGCCTTCCTGGACGGCGGTGACCATCTGCCAGTTGAGGAGCTTCAGGGCGTCGAGGCGGGTGTGGGTCCGGGCGAGCAGGCGGCGCACCCAGGGCAGGTCGACGACGCGGCGCCCGTCGACGAGTTTGGTCTCCATCGCCCAGCGCTGGACGTCGTGCAGGGCGCGGATCGCCATGGTGCCGTGGGCGGCGAGGGTGACGCGTTCGTGGTTGAGCTGGTTGGTGATCAGCCGCCAGCCCTGGTTCTCGGCGCCGACCCGGCGGGAGACCGGGACGCGGACGTTCTCGTAGTAGCTGGCGGTGGTGTCGTGCGAGGCGAGGGTGTTGATGACGGTGCAGGAGTAGCCGGGGTCGGAGGTCGGCACCAGCAGCATGGTGATGCCCTTGTGCGGCGGGGCGTCGGGATCGGTGCGCACCGCCAGCCACACCCAGTCGGCGGTGTCGCCGTTGGTCGTCCAGATCTTCTGGCCGTTGACGACGTATCCGTCGCCGTCCCGTACCGCGCGGGTCTTCAAGGCTGCCAGGTCAGTGCCCGCGTCGGGCTCGCTGTAGCCGATCGCGAAATCGATCTCCCCGGAGAGGATGCGCGGCAGGAAGTACGCCTTCTGCTCCTCGGTGCCGAACTGCATGATCGTCGGGCCGACCGTGTTCAGCGCCATCAGGGGCAGGGGGACGCCTGCCTGCGCGGCCTCGTCGAAGAAGATGAACTGCTCCATGGGCGTCAGACCGCGCCCGCCGTACTCCTTCGGCCAGCCCACGCCGAGCCGGCCGTCGGCGCCGAGCCGGCGGATGGTGTCGCGGTAGAAGCGCTTCTGGGTGGCCGGGTCGGTGTAGCGGGCGTAGGCGTTGTCCGGTACCAGGTCGGCGAAGTAGGCGCGCAGTTCGGTGCGCAGCCGCTGCTGCTCGGGCGTGTGGTCGAGGTGCACGGCGCCTCCAGGCTCCCAAGGCCGGTCGGTCCTGACGGCGCACACCGTAGAACGTGTTTCAGAAATTGGGAATGGGCTGCCTCGGGGAAGTCGAGCAGGGGCCTGTCCGGCGGATCAAGTCGCGGGAAATCGGCGGTGCCTCGTCGACGCAGGTGAGCGGGGCGAATGGGGGTGCCCCGCGCGAGCCGGTTCGGGCGTGCGGGAGCGTCCAGCCGCAGGGGCGGAGGAGGGGGTCGACGCGGAGTATCGGCGACCGACGACAACGCCGGCGGGGGCGCCGCCCGCTCGAAGCCGAGAGTGGGGGAGGGCATGCCAAGCCCCGGTGTCCGCGGCATGATCCGCCGGACAGGCCCTGGTCAGCCGGACCACGTCATCCGTACCTCAGCGCAGCGTCGCGATGAACTCCGTGCAGGCCCGCGCGCACGCCCGGCAGGCCGCCGCGCTCTCCTCCGCGCCGGGCTGCGCGTCGAAGGCGTGCGCGCACTCCAGGCAGACGGTCCGGCACAGCTCCAGCTGGACGCGGATGCCGGTCTCGTCCAGGCAGTTGTGCTCGGACAGCACACGGCAGGTCGCGTCGCACACCTCGGCGCACATGATGCCCCGGCGCCGCGCCTGCTCCTGCCCCTCGGTTCCGCCCGGGTCCAGGAGGCTCGCGCGCAGCGCACACGCCCGGGCGCACTCCGTACACGCCTGCGCACACGCGAAGCGGTCCTCCAGGAACCGGTAGAGCTCCTGTTGGGAAGTCGTCGTCGGTGTCACATTGGCCGGGTAGCCGGGGCCCGCCGGGTCAAACACGGCCGTCGGTACCGTGGCGGCCGTCGCCGAGCGTCGAAGCACAGTCACCGAAGGTGTCCGGTTCGCCCTGTTCTGGAGGGGTATTCACCTGGTATGAGTTCCGCATCGATGCAGATGGCCGCCGCGAGCGGCCTGATGAGTCTGGTTCTCTTCGTGGTGGCCGTTGCCGTGCTGGCGATACTGGGCGGGGGCTTCTGGCTGACCTCCCGCATCAAGTACAGCGAGTCGCCCCGGCCTCGCCCCGAGGAACAGCCGCACCTGCCGCCCGACGGCGCGGTGCACGAGGTCCGGCAGAACCGGGAGCCCGACGAGGTGCCCCGGACACCGAAGGGCGGTCGTCCCCTCACGCCGTACGAGCTGACCAACATGCACACCCGGCCCAGCGAGTCGAAGGACCGGCCGCGCTGGAGCAAGGGGTCGAGCGGTTCGTTCGGCGGTGGCGGGCTGGGCGCCCACTGACAGCTCCGGCACACACATACGCAACATCGCCGCGCACTCCCCGTACGAAGGAAGTGAGATACATGGCGGGCTCAGGCCACAGCGCCCTGCCCCTGCCCGACTACGACCAGCTGCCGATCGGCGGTCTGGAGAGCCGCGTGCGGTCGCTGAGCGCCGAGGAGGTCGAGGAGTTGCTCGCGCACGAGCGGACCCACGCCGACCGGCCCCAGGTGACCGAGCTGCTGGAACACCGGCTCGAGCAGCTGCAGGCGGGCGCCGCGCCCACGTCCGGTGATCCGCAGGGTCTGCGCCCCGAGCACGGCGAGGCCCGCGCGGGCTCCCCGGTCGGTCCGGCGACCTCGTCTCAGCCCCTCAGCCCGCCCCCGCACGGCACGCCGGACCAGCGGGGCAAGCCCAAGGGCGACCGTACGTAGGGCCGGCCGTGTTTTCCGGGGCGGGGCGGTGGGCACCCGTGCGCCGTGCTGCTGAGGAGATGGGGACCAGGTGCCCGGCGCGCCGCCGGCCGGCTGGACGCCCGCCTCCCTCTGTCCGAGGGGGGCGGCCTGCTGCGCAAGGCCTTCCCCGACCACTGGTCGTTCTTCCTGGGCGAGCTCGCCCTCTACAGCTTCGTCGTCCTGCTGGTGACCGGCGTCTGGCTCACCCTCTTCTTCCATCCGTCGATGACCGAGGTCGTCTACGACGGCTCGTACCGCCCGCTGGACGGAGTGCGGGTGTCGGAGGCGTACCGCTCGACGCTGCACATCAGCTTCGACGTGCGCGGCGGCCTGCTGATCCGCCAGCTGCACCACTGGGCGGCCCTGGTCTTCCTCGCCGCGATCGGCACGCACCTGCTGCGGGTCTTCTTCACCGGCGCCTTCCGCCGTCCCCGTGAGCTCAACTGGATGATCGGCGTGACGCTGTTCCTGCTGGCGCTCGCCGAGGGCTTCGCCGGCTACTCACTGCCGGACGACCTGCTGTCGGGCACGGGCCTCAGGATCGCGCAGGGCATCATGCTGTCGGTCCCGGTGGTGGGGACGTATGTGAGCATGTTCGCGTTCGGTGGCGAGTTCCCCGGGCACGACCTGATCCCCCGGCTGTACGCGCTGCACATCCTGCTGCTGCCCGGGTTGCTGCTCGCGCTGGTCAGCCTCCATCTGATCCTGGTCTTCCATCTCAAGCACACGCAGTGGGCGGGCCGGGGGCCCACCGAGCGCAATGTCGTGGGCAAGCCCATGGTGCCGCAGTTCACGGCGCGTTCGGGCGGCCTGTTCTTCATGGTGTGCGGGGTGCTGACACTGCTCGCCGGGCTCGCGCAGATCAACCCGGTCTGGGTGTACGGCCCCTACCGGCCGGACACCGTCTCGACGGGGTCGCAGCCCGACTGGTACGTCGGCTTCCTGGAGGGCGCGCTGCGGCTCGTGCCGCCGTGGGAGACGGCGGTCGCCGGGCACACCGTGATGTGGAACGTCCTGCTGCCCGCCGTGGTGCTGCCGCTGGCACTGTTCGCGGTGCTGTACGCGTATCCGTTCCTGGAGGCCCGCTTCACCGCGGATCGCGGGGAGCACCATCTGTGCGACCGGCCGCGTGACGTGCCGGTGCGGACGGGGCTCGGGACGGCGGCGATCTGCTTCTACGGCGTCCTCCTCGCGGCGGGCGGCAACGACGTCATCGCGCACACCTTCCGGATCTCGCTGAACGCGCTGACCTGGTTCTTCCGGATCGCCCTGCTGGTCCTTCCGCCGCTCGCCCTCCTCGTGACCCGGGCGGTGTGCCTGGCGCTGCGCGAGGCGGACCTGGAACGGCTGACGGAGGGCGAGGAGACGGGCGAGATACGGCAGACCATCACCGGCGGCTACGAGGAGCCGAGTCTGCCGCTGGACGACGAGCGGCGGTACGTGCTGAAGGCCTACGGGGTGCTGTCCGAGCGGGACTCCGCGGACGGCCCGGAGGACTGAGCGTCCCGGTCGGCGTACTGCAGGACCATGCCGACGACCCCGGATCCGAGCACGCCCAGGCCGATCAGGGCCAGCCACAGGCCGAAGACGACGCCGAGGGCGAGCAGGACGGCCCCGAGCGCGATGGTGACGGGCCAGGGGCTGTGCGGCGGGAAGAAGGCGACGGGCCCGGCGGTCTCCACGACCTCGGCGTCGGGGCGGTCCTGCGCCCGCTCGCCGTGCCGGCGGTGCTGGACGTGCAGGAAGAACGCGACCAGCCCGGCCATCACGCAGGCCAGGGCGAGGGCGGCGGTGCCGGCGGGTTCGGCGGAGCGCCGGCCGTAGCCGACGGCGGTGACGGCGAAGAACGCCGCCACACCGGTGAAAAGGCGGGCCTCGGTGCGCATCACGCCTCCTTCGGTATCTCCGGGTGATGCAGGTCGAACGCGGGGGACTCGGAGCGGATGCGGGGCAGGGCGGTGAAGTTGTGGCGCGGGGGCGGGCAGGAGGTGGCCCACTCCAGTGAGCGGCCGTAGCCCCAGGGGTCGTCGCCGTCCGCCCGGCGGCCGTGGTGGGCGGTGCGCCAGACGTTGTAGAGGAACGGCAGCGTGGACACGCCCAGCAGGAAGGCGCCGGCCGAGCTGATGGTGTTCAGGAGCGTGAAGCCGTCGGCGGGCAGGTAGTCGGCGTAGCGGCGGGGCATACCTGCCTCGCCGAGCCAGTGCTGGACGAGGAAGGTGGTCTGGAAGCCGGTGAACAGCGTCCAGAAGTGGATCTTTCCGAGGCGTTCGTCGAGCAGCCGCCCGGTGAGTTTCGGCCACCAGAAGTAGAAGCCCGCGAACATCGCGAAGACGACCGTGCCGAACAGCACGTAGTGCAGGTGCGCCACGACGAAGTACGAGTCGGTCAGGTGGAAGTCGAGCGGCGGCGAGGCGATCAGGACACCGCTCATGCCGCCGAGCAGGAACGTGACCAGGAAGCCGCAGGACCAGAGCATCGGCGTCTCGAAGGACAGCGAACCGCGCCACATGGTGCCGATCCAGTTGAAGAACTTCACGCCGGTCGGCACCGCGATGAGGAACGACATCAGCGAGAAGAACGGCAGCAGCACGGCGCCCGTGGCGAACATGTGGTGGGCCCACACCACCGAGGAGAGCATGGTGATCGCGATGGTGGCGCCGATCAGGCTGAAGTAACCGAAGACGGGCTTGCGGCTGAACACCGGGATGATCTCGGTGACGATGCCGAAGAACGGCAGCGCCACGATGTAGACCTCGGGATGGCCGAAGAACCAGAACAGGTGCTGCCACAGCAGCGCACCGCCGCTCGCCGCGTCGTAGATGTGCGCGCCGAACTTCCGGTCCGCCTCCAGGGCGAGCAGGGCGGCGGTGAGCACCGGGAACGCGGGCAGGACGAGGATCGAGGTGAACAGCACGTTCCAGGTGAAGACCGGCATCCGGAACATGGTCATGCCGGGGGCGCGCAGGCACAGGATCGTGGTGATGAAGTTGACCGCGCCGAGGGTCGTGGAGACGCCGGTCACCACCAGGCCCATGGTCCACAGATCGCCGCCCGAACCGGGGCTGTGCACGGCGCTGTTGAGCGGCGCGTAGGCGAACCAGCCGAACCCCGCCGCTCCCCCGGGCACCAGGAAGCCCGAGATCACCATCAGGCCGCCGAAGAGGTACAGCCAGTACGACAGGGCGTTCAGGCGCGGGAACGCCACGTCCGGAGCGCCGATCTGCAACGGCATGACCGCGTTGGCGAACCCGGCGAACATCGGCGTCGCGAACAGCAGCATCATGACCGTGCCGTGGATCGTGAACAGCTGGTCGTACTGGCTCTCCGTGACCAACTGCAGGCCCGGCCGGGCGAGTTCGGCCCTCATGAGCAGGGCCAGGACGCCGCCGAAGAGGAAGAAGGAGAAGGCGGTCGTGAGGTAGAGGTTGCCGATGACCTTGTGATCGGTCGTGGTCACCCAGCGCAGCAGCGCGCGGCCCAGCGGCGAGCGCCGCACCGGCCGCGGCGGCACCGGACGCGACCGGGCCGACGTGTTGTCCACCACCATGCGCCGCCGGGTACCCCGGGTGTTGCGCCCCCATGTGGGCCCGGTCAGGGAGTGCCGCGGTCCCCGTCGCGGTCGCCGTCCAGCCACGTCACATGGGCGACGTTCTGCCGGTCTTCGGTGTCCTCGCTGGGCCGGGCGGCGAACCACGCGTCGAGGATCTCCTTCAGGACCGCCTCGGAGGTCAGACGCAGGCTCAGGGCCAGCACGTTGGCGTCGTTCCAGCGGCGGGCGCCCTCCGCGGTGTACGCGTCCGTGCACAGGGCGGCCCGCACGCCGGGCACCTTGTTCGCGGCGATCGAGGCGCCCGTCCCCGTCCAGCAGCACACCACGGCCTGGTCCGCGGCCCCTGCGGCCACGTCCCTGGCGGCGGCCTCCGAGCAGACCGCCCACTGCGGGTCGGCGCCGGACTCCAGGGCACCGTACGCGCGCACCTCGTGACCGCGCCGGCGCAGTTCCCCGACGAGGATGCGGGCGACGGGTTCGTCCATGTCGGAGGAGACGGAGATCCGCATGCTTCCGAGCCTAACGTGCCATATCCGGGTGAAGCCCTCGCCGCCGAACGGGCACGATGTGCGGATGGCCCCCTCCGCGACATCGTCTTCGACTCCCCCCGGCCACGACGGCCCGCCTCCGGGCAGCGGCCCCGGACGGCTACGCAGTCGCTCCCTGCGCTCCCTGGGCTTCGTCTGCCAGGAGGGACGACCCCGCCGTTCTGCCTGATTCCGCTGGGGTGACCCCCGGGGCAGCGCTCGGCCGATCCCCGTCCCCCTTCCCGGGACGATCCCCGAAGGGTCCGCGCACGTGACCTTCGTCTCCCGAAGGCAGATACTTCCCAGTGAGGGACCGCCATGACCGCGCAGGCTCGCCAGGAGGTAGCCATGAAGATGCTCATCAACGTCCCGGAGACCGTGGTAGCGGACGCGCTGCGGGGTATGGCGGCCGCTCATCCCGAGCTGACCGTCGACGTCGAGAACCGGGTGATCGTGCGGCGGGACGCCCCCGTGTCCGGGCAGGTGGCGCTGGTCTCCGGCGGCGGGTCGGGGCACGAGCCGCTGCACGGCGGATTCGTGGGCCACGGGATGCTGTCGGCGGCCTGCCCGGGTGAGGTGTTCACCTCGCCGGTGCCGGACCAGATGGCGCGGGCGGCGGCCGCCGTGGACAGCGGGGCCGGCGTGCTGTTCGTCGTGAAGAACTACACCGGTGACGTGCTCAACTTCGACATGGCGGCCGAGCTCGCCGAGGACGAGGGCATCCAGGTCGCGAAGGTGCTGGTCAACGACGACGTGGCGGTCACCGACAGCCTCTACACGGCCGGCCGGCGCGGTACCGGCGCGACGCTGTTCGTGGAGAAGATCGCGGGCGCCGCCGCGGCCGAGGGACAGCCGCTGGAACGGGTGGAGTCCATCGGCCGCCAGGTGAACGAGAACTCCCGCAGCTTCGGCGTGGCGCTCAGCGCCTGCACCACCCCGGCCAAGGGCAGCCCCACCTTCGACCTGCCGCCCGGCGAGCTGGAGCTGGGCATCGGCATCCACGGCGAGCCGGGCCGCGAGCGGCGCGCGATGATGACCTCCGGCGAGATCGCCGACTTCGCGGTCCACGCGATCCTGGAGGATCTCAGCCCGCGCAGCCCCGTGCTCCTGCTGGTCAACGGCATGGGCGCGACCCCGCTCCTGGAGCTGTACGGCTTCAACGCCGAGGTGCAGCGGGTGCTCGGCGAGCGCGGCGTGGCCGTGGCCCGCACGCTCGTCGGCAACTACGTCACCTCGCTGGACATGGCGGGCGCCTCCGTCACGCTGTGCCAGGCCGACGAGGAACTGCTCAGGCTGTGGGACGCGCCGGTGCGGACGCCGGCCCTGCGCTGGGGGATGTGACACGGCGGACGAAGCGACCGACACCCCCCACCACGCAAGGAGATCCAGTGCTCGACGCCGACTTCTTCCGCCGTTGGATGACGGCGACCGCCGCGTCCGTCGACCGCGAGGCGGAACGGCTCACCGCCCTCGACTCGCCCATCGGGGACGCCGACCACGGCAGCAATCTGCAGCGCGGGTTCACCGCCGTCAGGGCCGCGCTGGAGAAGGAGGCGCCCGGCACGCCGGGTGCCGTCCTCACCCTGGCCGGGCGTCAGCTGATCTCGACGGTGGGCGGCGCGGCCGGGCCGCTGTACGGCACGCTGCTGCGCCGTACGGGCAAGGCGCTCGGGGACGCCGCCGAGGTGAGCGAGGAGCAGCTGGCCGAGGCACTGCGGGCGGGCGTGGACGGGGTGATGGCACTCGGCGGTGCCGCCCCCGGGGACAAGACCATGATCGACGCCCTGGTTCCGGCCGTCGACGCCCTCCGCGACGGCTTCGCCGCGGCCGGGGCCGCCGCCGAGGAGGGCGCCCGGGCGACCACCCCGCTGCAGGCCCGCAAGGGCAGGGCGAGCTACCTCGGGGAGCGCAGCATCGGCCACCAGGACCCGGGCGCCACCTCGTCGGCGCTGCTCGTCGCGGCACTCGCGGAGGCGGCGGGTGAGTGACGACAGGCGGGTCGGGATCGTGCTGGTGTCGCACAGCGCCGAGGTGGCCGCCTCCGTCGCCGAGCTGGCCAAGGGCCTCGCGGGGGGCGCCACGGAGGTGCCCGTCGCGCCCGCCGGCGGTACCGAGGGCGGTGGGCTGGGGACCAGCGCCGAGCTGATCTCGGCGGCAGCCGCGTCCGTGGACCGGGGCGCCGGGGTCGCCCTGCTCACCGACCTGGGCAGCGCGGTACTCACCGTGAAGGCGCTGCTGGCCGAGGGGGACGAACTGCCGGACAACTCCCGGCTGGTGGACGCCCCGTTCGTGGAGGGCGCGGTGGCCGCGGTCGTCACGGCGGCGACGGGCGCCGGCCTGGACGCGGTGGAGGCGGCGGCCGTGGAGGCGTACACCTACCGGAAGGTGTGACGCGGAAGGCCGGCCCTCGCCGTCATGGTGGCCGGACGGGAAGGATTCTCATGTCAGCCCCGCCGCGCGCGGGGCCGCGTCGAACATCGCCGCCCGGATGGTCGGACGCGGATCGTCGGGGGGCAGTCCGGCGAGTCGGCGAGGGCGCGGCGAACCGGCTCGGCCTCGTCGGGCCCGTACGTCGGCACCGTGGGCCGGGTCGCCGTGCCCGAGGAGCAGGCCGCCGCGAGCGTGTTCCTGACCTCGTGACAGCGGCGGCACACGGCGATCGGGGGCGCCGGTCAGTCGTCCCCGACGAACCGCCGCGCCAGCCGCTCCCCGGTCGCCACTGTGGCGGCGTGGTCCTCGATGGACTTGACCCGGGAGTTCTTGAAGACGATGTAGGTGACGCCGGAGGGCACCCCGCCGGTGCGCGGGTCGGGGTCGATGCCGAGGGCCTGGGCGGTGGCGTACGAGGCCTCGCCGATGATGTCGCGGGGGCCGGTGTCGCCGACGACCGCGTAGCGCACCGTGTCCCGGTAGACGACGGCGGCCACCGAGCCGCCGCGCACGCCGTGCGCGCGCGGGTCCCAGACGCGGCTCGGCCCGGGCACGACGATGTAGGGCAGCCGCTCGGCGTTCACGTGGCGGCCGTCGGACTGCTGGTAGGCGGTGGCGGCGTAGAAGAGCGGGTCGGTCCGGCGGTTGCAGCGGGCAGTGGGCCGCCCGTCGCAGTCGATGTCCATGTCGGCCTTCCAGAACACGGCGTCCCGGGTGCCGCAGACCCGGACGCCGGCTGCGGCTCCGGCGTCGGTGCGGTAGCGGCCGCGGGAGACCGGCACACAGTCACGCGTCTTGGTCAGCAGGCCCGCGGCCCGGACCAGGCCTTCGCTGCGGGGCACGGACGCCTCGCCCGGACGCAGGGCGACGGCGGCTTCGGTCAGCGAGGTCGGGACAAGCAGGGCGGCGGCGCCGGCCGCGGCCAGCGTCAGTGACTGGGCACGCACCATCAGGGACCCTCTCATGGGGGACGCGAATCCGGCATAATGTGGCATATCCGACACCGCATCAGACAGTCACGGGGGCCGGGGACCTGAGCTCGTGTCGCCCCAGGACGCCCCGGCCGCCCGCGCGGGCGCGGGATCAGCGACGACAGCGTTCCGCGCCACAGGCGTGAACTCCCCTGCCCTCCAGGGCAGTTCAGCCGTGAGGTATCTCAGCATACGTAACCCGGCCGGGCCGTCGTCCATGCAGGCCATCTTGAAGCGATCACGTCAGGCAGGCCATATTGGTACGTACCATTACCCCTGACGGCGTACCCGGGAGGCAGAGCCGTGCGACGCGTTCCCCTCCCGCCCGTCCTCGCCTGCGGCGCTCTGGCGCTGGTCGCGTCCTGCGGATGGGGCGGGGCGGCCGGTGACGAGGGCCGGATGCCCGGCGCGCCGGCAGGTGTCACCGCCGCGGCCGGGAGCGCCACCACGGTGCACGTCATGTGGAACGCGGTGACCGGCGGCGCCGGCGTCCGCGCCTACGAGGTATACCGGGGCACCACGAAAGTCACGGAAGTACCGGGTTCGGAGCACATGGTGGACGTCACCAGGCTCAGGCCGTCCACCGTGTATGTCTTCACCGTCCGGGCCCGGGACACGGCCGGGCGCACCGGCCCGCCCAGCCGTGAGGTCCGGGCGAGGACACCGGCCTCCGGGGCGGACGACCGCTCGGCGCCCAGCCGCCCCGGGCACCCCGAGGGGCGGGCGGTCGGCAGCCGGGCCGTCCAGCTGTCCTGGGGCACGTCGGCGGACGACCGCGGTGTGGCCTCGTACGACGTCTGTCAGGGCGGGACGAAGATCCACAGCGTCGGCGGCGGGCAGACCGCGACCGTGGTCACGGGGCTGCGCCCGGGCACCCGCTACGTCTTCACCGTCCGCGCCCGCGACGCGGCCGACAACCTCTCGCCCGCGAGTGCCCCCGTCCGGCTCACGACGCCGGGCATCGACGACGGCCGGGACACCGCCCCGACCGGTTTCCGCGCGGCGACCCACCGCGCCCGGGGGGCGTACTACATCGACCTGTCCTGGGTGCCGCCGCGCACCGGCGGTGTGGTCACGGAGTACCAGATCCAGCTGGACGGCCGACCGGCCACCTCCCTGGTATGGGGCGGGAGTGCGCCGCGCGCCCGGGCGACGTACAGCTTCTACGCGGGCCGGCTCGCCGGCGAGACCCACCGGGTGCGGATGCGGGCCCGGCTGCCGGACGGCACCTGGGGCGGGTTCTCGGCGGAGCGAACGGTGAGGACGGGCGGGGACGGCTGAGCACGGCGCGACAGAGTGCCGGTTTTCCCCCGCGCGCAGTACGCCCCTCACCCGCCCGGCTGCGGTCCGCATGCGGGACGGCCCCGGCGCGCGTTGGCTGGCCCCGAGGCAGCACGGACGTTTCCGACCCCCGGCGGCGCATGGGACGTACCGCCAACCGTGCCGCCGGAGGGCAGCCCAATGCGCACTACTCGACGTCTCCTCCGCTCCGGCCTCACCGCGGCGGCCGCCGCCGCGCTCCCGATCGGGCTCGCCGGGCCGGCCGGCGCGGTCTCGGGGATCTCCGTCAGCACCACCGGGTCCACGGTGTCGGTCACGACCAGCGCCTGCACACAGAACAACGGCAGCTGGGGCAACGCCTCCCTGCTCGCCGGCAGCCAGACGAACTTCGCACAGGGACGTCAGGTGGCCTTGGCGGGCACCACCATCAGCCAGTCCGCCGCCTGGTCGGGGGTGAGACCGGGGACGTACACCGTCGTGGTCGTCTGCTCCAACGGCATCACCGCGGGCAGCCAGTCGGTCATCGTCGCGCCTCCGTCGGTCCCGACGATCTCGGCCACGTCCAGCCCGTCGCCGTCGCGCGGCGTCATGGGCGGCCTGGGCGGCGCCGCCCGGGACTACGGCCCGGTCACCCTGGGGGTGGGCGCGGCACTGGTGGGCACCGGTGTCATCGCCACGGGCTGGTTCCTGCGCCGCCGCTCGAAGCCGTACCGGCTGTGAAGGGCCGTACCGGCTCCGAACGCGGCCGCGTCAGGCGCCTTCCTCGGCGGGCGCGCTCTCCGGCAGCTCGCCGAACTCCGCCAGCGCGTGGGTGAGCCACCGCGTCCAGAAGGTCTCCAGGTCGATGCCCGCCCGCAGCACCAGATGGCGCAACCGGTCCTGCGCGCTGTCCCGGTCCGGCGGGAAGTCGCGCCGCTCGATCTCCTCGTACTCGGCCAACTGCCGCCGGTGCAGCTCCAGATGGCGGCGCAGGTCGGCCTCCAGGCCGGCCGTGCCGACCACCGCCGCCGCCCGCAGCCGCAGCAGCAGCACGTCGCGGTGCGGCTTGGGGTCCTGGGACTCGGCGGTCCAGCGGGCCAGATCCGCGCGGCCCGCGGGCAGGACCTCGTAACTCTTCTTCTGCCCGCGGGCCGGCTGCTCGGCCGGCAGGGTGCGGATGAAACCCTCGGCCTCCAGCTTTCCCAGCTCCCGGTAGATCTGCTGGTGCGTCGCCGACCAGAAGTAGCCGATCGACCTGTCGAACCGGCGAGTCAGCTCCAGCCCCGACGACGGCTTCTCGAGCAGGGCGGTGAGGATCGCGTGCGGGAGTGACATGGGGTCATCCTAGGGACGCGCCGCGGGGCCCTACAGGGCCGCCGCCAGCTCGGTGCCCTGCTTGATGGCGCGCTTGGCGTCCAGCTCGGCGGCGAGGTCGGCACCGCCGATGAGGTGGGCCTTCCGGCCGGCGGCGACCAGCTTCTCGTACAGGTCGCGGCGCGGCTCCTGGCCGGTGCACAGCACGATGGTGTCGACCTCGAGGACCGTGCTCTCCTCGCCGACGGTGATGTGCAGTCCGGCGTCGTCGATCCGGTCGTAGCGCACGCCCGGGACCATGGTGACGCCGCGGTGCTTGAGCTCGGTGCGGTGGATCCAGCCGGTGGTCTTGCCGAGGCCGGCGCCGACCTTGGTGGTCTTGCGCTGCAGCAGGTGGACGGTGCGGGGCGGGGCGGGGCGCTCGGGCGCGGCAAGGCCGCCGGGCGTGCGGTAGTCCATGTCGACGCCCCAGTGGCGGAAGTACGTCGCCGGGTCCTCGCTCGCCTTGTCGCCGCCGTCGGTGAGGAACTCGGCGACGTCGAAGCCTATGCCGCCCGCGCCGAGGATCGCGACCCGGTCGCCGACGGGGGCGCCGTCGCGCAGCACGTCGAGGTAGCCCACCACGCGCGGGTGGTCGACGCCGGGGATGCCGGGGGTGCGCGGGGTGACGCCGGTGGCGACGACGACCTCGTCGTAGCCGGCCACGTCCTCGGCGTCGACGGGCGTGTTCAGCCGCACGTCCACGCCGTGCGCGTCGAGCTGGTGGCGGAAGTAGCGCAGCGTCTCGTCGAACTCCTGCTTGCCGGGGACCTTGCGGGCCACGTTGAGCTGGCCGCCGATCTCGCTCGCGGCGTCGAAGAGGGTGACCTGGTGGCCGCGTTCGGCGGCGCTCACGGCACAGGCGAGCCCGGCGGGACCCGCCCCGACGACGGCGACGCGCTTGCGCAGCCGGGTCGGCGAGAGGACCAGCTCGGTCTCGTGGCAGGCGCGCGGGTTGACCAGGCAGGAGGTGATCTGCCCGCTGAAGGTGTGGTCCAGGCAGGCCTGGTTGCAGCCGATGCAGGTGTTGATCGCCTCGGGCTGCCCGGCGGCGGCCTTGGCGACGAAGTCGGGGTCGGCGAGCATCGGGCGGGCCACGGACACCATGTCGGCGCAGCCGTCGGCGAGCAACTGCTCGGCGAGTTCGGGGGTGTTGATACGGTTGGTGGTCACCAGCGGGACGGACACCTCGCCCATGAGCTTCTTGGTGACCCAGGTGTAGGCGCCGCGCGGCACGGAGGTGGCGATGGTGGGGATGCGGGCCTCGTGCCAGCCGATGCCGGTGTTGATGATCGTCGCCCCTGCGGCCTCGACGGCCTTGGCGAGGGTGACGACCTCCTCGAACGAGGAGCCGCCCGGGACCAGGTCCAGCATGGACAGCCGGTAGATGATGATGAAGTCGTCGCCCACGGCCGCGCGCACGCGCCGGACGATCTCCACGGGGAAGCGCATGCGGTTCTCGTACGAACCGCCCCAGCGGTCGGTGCGCTGGTTGGTCCGGGCGGCGATGAACTCGTTGATCAGATAGCCCTCGGAGCCCATGATCTCGACGCCGTCGTAGCCGGCCTGCCGGGCGAGGCGGGCGGCGCGGGCGTAGTCGTCGATGGTCCGCTCGACGTCCTCGTCGGTCAGCGCCCGGGGCGGGAAGGGGCTGATCGGCGCCTGGAGGGGGCTGGGGGCCACCAGGTCCTTGTGGTAGGCGTACCGCCCGAAGTGCAGGATCTGCATCGCGATCCGCCCGCCCTCGCGGTGCACGGCGGCGGTGATGGCGGCGTGCTGCTCGGCCTCCGCCTCGGTGGTGAGCTTGGCACCGCCCTCGGCCGGGCGCCCCTCCTCGTTCGGCGCGATGCCGCCGGTGACGATGAGACCCACTCCCCCGCGCGCGCGGGCCGCGTAGAACTCCGCCATCCGCTCGAACCCGCGCTCGGCCTCCTCCAGGCCCACGTGCATGGAGCCCATGAGCACGCGGTTGGGCAGCGTGGTGAAGCCCAGGTCGAGCGGGTTCAGCAGGTGCGGGTAACGGCTCATCGGGGCCCTCCGTACGCGGTGTAGTCGCCTGTAGTTGTAGAGGAAGGGCGAGACCTTTTGCAACTAGTTGCATAACCTCGCCGCAGTGACCCCGGCCACTCTGTACCTACTAGTATGTACAATCCGGTCTGCCGGCGGTCGCCGAACTCGCGCACGCCCGCGCGGACACCGAGCCGCGCAACATGTTCGTCACCGTCACGGAGAACGAGCCGGTCGACTGGTCCTTCGGCGACCGCGAGGCGCAGTACGCCCCGGCCGCCGGTGGGGCGGCCGGGGCGTCTTGGCAGCCGGAATCCCGGTCACCTGCTTTCGAGGCGCAGGTGCAGGTCCCTCTCCTGGTCGCCGGAGGCCGTGCAGGTCTCGTGCACGTCGAACATCGAGGCCAGGGTGGACCGGAACCGGTCGACGGCCCAGTAGCCGCCCTGGACGTCCGCGACGACGGGCGAGGAGAGGTGTACCTGCGGGCAGGCCTCCTCGCTGGCGTCCGCGACGTCGTAGGTGCCGAGCCAGACCATGGGACGGGTCTCATGGAGCTGCTGCGGCACCTCGTCGGCGCCCCGGTCGGAGCTGAAGCAGTGACCCAGGGCGTCGAAGACGATCCGGGCGTCCTCTTTGGAGCACCCGCTGATCTCCACCGAGACGGTTTCCGGATGCGACCGCTCCGCGTTCCTCATGATCGCTCCTTTCGTGGCCGCGCTGCGGTGGAACGGGGTACCCCGCCGAACCGCGTCCATCCTCAGGAAAGCACCACTGCCTCCGGAGCACTACCGGTCAGCCGCGCGTGAACCTGTACGTCTTGCTGTCGGTCAGCACGCAGAAGCCCGGGGACACCACGATCACGCGCAGCGTGCCGGTACGGCGGTCGTAGTCGATGCCCTCGGCCTCGAAGGTGCCGGAACAGGCGCTGCGCAGCGGCAGCTGGCGCAGCGCCGTGACGTGCCCGGAGACGTCCGCCGTGCCGTTCGGCGCGGCCGACAGGTCCACCTGGAGGAGCGGCTTGGTGACGCCGAAGAGCGTGCCCTCGGGGTCGTCGGAGGAGCACAGCAGCGTCGTCGGGCCGGAGAAGTCGCAGCCCTGGACGTCGCGCACGGCGTGGTCGAGGTTGACGGTGGAGGCCTGCGGGAGGTTGGCCGAGGGCGAGGTGGCCGGGTTGACGCCCGGGGTCGGGAAGACCAGGAAGCGGCTCATCGTGCCGTACTCTCCGGCCAGCATCCACTGGCCGTCCGGGGAGACGGCGACCCAGGAGTTGTTCAGCGCCTCCCCGGTGCCGAGCGTGTGGACGTACTCCGACCGGGCGCCGCCGGGCGCCCGCACCCGGAACATCTTCGAGTTGCCGGAGTCCCGCTGGTACGGCTCGATGTAGTAGCCGCCGTACGAGGCGTCGGGGTCGCCGACGTGGTTCCAGCCACGGCCTCTCACGTCGGAAGGGATGGTGCCGATGCCGGTGTACTGGTTGGGGCTGCCGACCGGGACCTCGACCGAGGTCAGGCCCTGGCTCTCGGTGAGCGGATCGGCGCGGTCGGAGCCGGTCTCGGTCCAGGTGTCGACAGCGGAGGCGGGCGCGGCGGAGACGGTGAGCAACACAGCGATGGCGGTGGCGAGGACGACCAACGCGCTCGGGGTCGTGTGACAACGTTGCCGGACGGACGCGGGCAGGGGCGCGGGCATGGCCGACTCCTCGGACGGGGGGTGGGGACACTCGGTCGGCCGACAGTCTGGCCCGCCCCCGTAGTCATGTACAGACCAAATGGGCAACGGAGGTGTGAACTCCGGCGGCCCGGTCGCCTTCGCACCGCCCGGCACCGCCGTGTGGTCTTCGGCGCGCACCCGCCGCCGTGTCGAGGGTTGGTGGAGAAAGTCGGCGGCGGCGGCGGAGAGTCTGGTGTGAGCGCGGTACAACAAGGGGAGGCGGCACTGGGGAAGGCGTGCCGTGCGGACGGCAAGAGGCGGTGCGTGGCATGAGTGCAGCCGAGGCTCCCGTGGGCGGGGGCGGGGAGCCCCTCCGCGGACCCGTGCGCCCGAGCGGGCTGCTCGACGTCCTGGGCGTGGCCTCGGTGGTGCTGGACTCCGACGGGCGCATCGTGCTGTGGAGCCCCCAGGCCGAGGAGCTGTTCGGCTACTCGGCACAGGAGGCCCTCGGGCAGTACGCGGCCCGCATCATGGTCCACGAAGAGCACATCCAGCTGGTCGGCAAGCTCTTCGCCGACGTGCTGCGGACCGGCCAGAGCTGGTCCGGGGGCTTTCCCGTCCGGCACAAGGACGGCAGCACACGCCTGGTGGAGTTCCGCAACATGCGGTTGCTGGACGACCGGGGCGACGTGTACGCGCTGGGCCTGGCCGCCGACCAGTCGACGGTCCGCCGGATGGAGCAGGACCTGGCGCTGTCCGAGCGGATGGTGCAGCAGTCGCCGATCGGGCTGGCCGTGCTGGACACGCGGCTGCGGTACGTCTCGGTCAACCCGGCGCTGGAAAAGATCAACGGCGTGCCCGCCGAGGAGCACGTCGGGCGGACCATGCGCGAGGTGGTGCCGCTGCTGGACGCCGACGCGCTGGAGTCCGCGGCCCGCCGGGTCCTGGAGTCCGGGTCGCCCCTCGTCGACCAGCCCACCATGGGCCGCACCCCGGCCGACCCGGACGAGGACCACGCCTGGTCGGTGTCGATGTACCGGCTGGAGGACGCCGTGGGCACGGTGCTGGGGGTGGCCGCGTCCATGGTGGACATCACCGAGCAGTACCGGGCGGGCGTCGAGGCGGAGGCCGCGCGGCGCCGCCTGGCCGTGATCGCCGACGCCTCGACCCGGATCGGCACCACCCTTGACCTGGACCGCACCGCCCGCGAACTGGCCGACGTCGCCGTGCCGGAACTCGCCGACGTGGCCGCCGTGGACCTGCTGGAGGCGGTCGTCGAGGGCCGCCGCAGCACGCTCGGGCCGTCCGAACCGGCGGTGATCCGCGCCCTGGCCGTCCGGTCGGAGGACGGGACGGACGCCCTGCGGGCCGCCGACCCGCCCGGGCAGATCGCCCGGTACGCGCCCGACCGTCTGGTCACCGAGTGCGTACGGACCGGCAGCCCGGTCCTGGTGGCGCAGGTGAAGGACGAGGACCTCCCGCGCATCGCCCGCTCACCCGAAGCGGCCGTCCTGCTCGGCCGGGCCGGCATCCACTCATATCTTGCCGTGCCGCTGATCGCGCGCGGCGAGGTGCTCGGCGCCCTCGACCTCAAACGGACGCGGAACCCGGAGCCCTTCGGCGAGGACGACCTGCTGCTCGCCCGGGAGCTGGCCGCCCGCGCGGCCGTGCAGATCGACAACGCCCGCTGGTACCAGAACGCCCGCACCACCGCGCTCACCCTGCAGCGCAGCCTGCTGCCCAGCCATCCGCCGGTGACCACCGGCCTGGAAGTGGCCTCGCGCTACCAGCCGGCCGGGGCCACGACCGAGGTCGGGGGCGACTGGTTCGACGTCATCCCGCTGGAGGACGGCAAGACGGCGCTCGTCGTGGGCGACGTGATGGGCAGCGGCATCAGCGCGGCCGCGACCATGGGCCGGCTGCGGACGGCGACGACCACGCTGGCCTCCCTCGACCTGGATCCCGCGCTGCTCCTGGAACACCTCGACAAGATCACCCTCGGGCTCGACCATTCCATCGCGACCTGCGTGTACGCCGTCCACGACCCCCATCTGCGCCAGTGCCGGATCGCCAACGCGGGGCACCTGCCCCCGGCACGCGTACGCCCCGGCCGCGCGCCGGAGCTGCTCGACCTGCCCACCGGGGTGCCGCTGGGCGTGGGGGGCGTCGGCTTCTCCACCACCACCGTCGACTTCGCGCCGGGCGACGAGCTCGTGTTCTACACCGACGGCCTGGTCGAAACGCGCCGGCACTCACTCGACGAACGCCTGGACGTCCTGCTGTCCCTCCTCGACGACCCGGCCCGCCCGCTGGAGGAGGTCTGCGACCTGCTCCTGCGGACGATGCACCACCCCGACAACCACGACGACGTGGCGCTCCTCATCGCGCGGGCGCAGGAACTGGCGTAGGGATCCACGGGCGCGGGGATTCACAGCGACTTGTTATCGCGCCCTTATCGTCCCCGTCCGAGAATCACAGAGAGGCATGCAAGCGCCCTGCCGCGTGTCGTGGCCGATGGGAGCGAGCTGTGATGCATGAACCGAACCAGGAGCGCCGGCCTTCGGGCGCGGAGTGGGAAGTGCTCACCGGACCGGGCGGCGACCGTGACCCAAGGGGGTCCCTCCCCGCCCGGTGGCGGCGGCAGCCGGCCCGCGTGCGGGCGGTGACCGTGGCGGTCGCGGTCGGGGCGCTGGCCCTCGGCGGCACGGTCGCGTACGCCGCCGCCTCCGGCCACTCCGCCGGCGACGCCGTCCCGGCGGCCGCCGGGTCGTCCGCGCCGGCGTCACCGAGCGGGCACGGGCACGGGCCGTGGTTCGGCCTGGGCGGTGACGCCGTACACGGCGAGGCGACCGTCAAGGACCGCGACAGCGGCAAGTGGGTCGTACGGATCTGGCAGCGGGGCACCGTCGAGAAGGCGGACGGTGACCAGGTCACCGTGAAGAGCGAGGACGGCGCCGCGTGGACCTGGACCGTGGGCTCGGACGTCACGGTCCGCGGGGACGGCGTGCCGGATGCGGGGGCCGGCGCGCTGAAGAAGGGCGACGCGGCCTTCCTGATCGGCACTCGCTCCACCGAAGGCACCCGGACCGCCGCGGTCGCCTTCACGGGCACCTTCGCCGACTGGGGTCTGAGGGGCTTCCGCGGCCACGGCGGTCCCTGGGGCCGCCCCGACCGCGGCCCGTCGCCGAGTCCGTCGGGAAGCGGTGCGACGACGTGACGCCGGGGCGGCGGCAGGGCCCGCAGACCGGCCACACGCCGCCCCGGTCACCCGCCGCCGTGCGGGCCCGCGCGTCACGTCCGCACGCCGATCACCACGTTGGCGTACAACTCCTCCGACACCGCCAGGCGCGTGCTCAGCCCGGCTCGGCTGAAGGCCTCGACGGCCGTCGGGGACTGGCGTTCGCTCGTCTCGACCAGCAGGCAGCCGCCGGGGGCGAGCCAGTCGGAGGCCGAAGTGACGACGCGGCGCAGGACGTCGAGGCCGTCGAGGCCGCCGTCGAGGGCGACCAGGGGTTCGTGTTCGCGTGCCTCCGCCGGCAGCAGGCCCACCTCGCCGGTGGGGACGTACGGCACGTTGGCCGCGAGGAGGCCGACCCGGCCGCGCAGGTCGCCGGGGAGCGCCTCGAACAGGTCTCCCGCGTGGACGTGACCGCCGTAGGGGGCGATGTTGCGGCGGGCGCAGCGCACCGCGGCGGGGTCGATGTCGGCGGCGTGCAGTTCGACCGGGCCGAGGGCGGCGGCCAGCGCCGCGCCGACCGCGCCGGAGCCGCAGCACAGGTCGATGACGACGGACGCGTCCGGGGCCTGGGCGAGGGCCTGGTCGACGAGGAACCCGGTACGGCGGCGGGGCACGAAGACGCCGGGCTCCAGGGCGATGCGCAACCCGTGGAAGTCGGCCCAGCCGAGGACGTGTTCGAGGGGAAGACCGGCGACGCGCCGGTCCACCATCTCGGACAGTTCCTCCGGGGTGCGGGCGGTGGCGAGGAGCAACTCCGCCTCGTCCTCGGCGAAGACGCAGCCGGCGGCGCGCAACGCCGTGACGACGGCGGTGGGGGAAAGTGGGGGCATGGAAGCCGGGAGCCTTTCGACAAGCCTGGGGCCGAAGGGCGCTCTCGCGGTCACCTAATGCCGGTGATCCGCGCCGTTGCGAGGAGAGAGCACCCGTCCTGACACAGCGGTGATGGGTCTCACCTCCTCAGCGACTCCCGGCCGGGATCGTCCCTGACCGAAGGGCTACCCTACCCCAACGGCCGGACGCTGACGGCCTCTTCGCGATGCCGGTGATCCCTTGCAAGTTGTACTATGCAACCAGGGGCGGAGGAGGTACACCCGTGACAGCAGCGCAGACGGCCATCGAAACCATCCAGCGCGAGATGACGATCTTCGCCCGCCGGGCCCGGGCCTCGGCGGGACGCATGCACCCCGAGCTGTCGCTGGTGTCGTACACGCTGCTCGGGCATCTGGAGGAGGCCGGCGGCTGCCGGGCCACCGACCTGGCCGCGCACCACGCCCTCGACAAGTCCACGGTCAGCCGCCAGGTGACCGCGCTGGAGCGGGCCCACCTGATCGAGCGGCGCCTGGACCCGGAGGACCACCGGGTCCAGTTGCTGCACCTGACGCCGGCCGGCCGGGAGATCCTCGCCCAGGTCACCCGGCGCCGCCGGGCCGCCTTCCGGGAGCGGCTCGCGGACTGGCCGGAGGAGGACCTGACGCGGTTCGCGGCCTACCTGGAGCGCTACAACGCCAAGCCTCCGCAGGTCACCGAGCCGGAGTGAGCGGATCGCCGGTCAGCCCACCGGCGCGGCCACCCGGCCGTCCGTCAGCCGCCCGGGCGCCCGGGCCGCGAGGAAGGCGGTCCTGCGCCGGAGCCGGAAGCCCAGCGACTCGTACAGCCGGATGGCGCCCGTGTTCCCCGCCCCGGTGTGCAGGAACGGGAGCTCGCCGCGTTCCCGGATGCCGTGCGCGACGGCGCGGATCAGCCGGCTCGCCAGACCCTCGCCGCGGAAGCCGGGGTCGGTGCAGACCGCGCTGATCTCGGTCCAGCCCGGCGGACGCAGCCGCTCTCCCGCCATCGCGATCAGGGCGCCCTCGCGCCGGATGCCCAGGTAGGTGCCGAGCTCGATGGTGCGGGGCAGGAAGGGGCCGGGCCTGGTGCGTGCGACCAGGTCGAGCATCTCCGGTACGTCGGCGGTGCCGAGGCGGACCGCCTCCGCGTCCGGGGCGGCGGCCAGGCCGTCGTCCACGAGCTGTACGCCCTCGATCCGGAAGGTGATCTCCCAGCCGTCCGGGACCTGTCCCCGGAAGCCGGGCAGCGGCACCTCGGCGCCCGGCCCGGCCAGCGCCGCCAGGTCCGCCCAGTCGTCGGCGTCGGGCTCGTCGGGCAGGGCGAGCCACGGAGTTACGTCGACCGGATAGCGCAGGACCCGGCCGCGCCGCTCGGCGAAGCCGGCGTGCGGGCCGGTCAGTGAGGCGAGCGCGGGGTTGTCGAGGACGTGCCGGGTCACGGTGCTCATCGGGCGACCTCGATCACGATCTTGCCGCGGCGTGTCCGTCCTCGACGGCGCGCAGGGTCTCTCCGCCCCGTTCCAGCAGGAAGGTCCGGGCGACGTGCGGGTGCAGGTCGCCCCTGACCACCAGTCCGGAAGACGTACGCCTTGGGCATCTGCTTCCTCACTCTCCTCGCGCCGCGGTCACCGGGGCGCCGGTGCCGGCACTCAGGGCCAAGGAGCGGCCGGGGAGGGTTGTTCCCGGACCCGCGCAGAGTTCGTACGGCCGCAACAATCGGGGCACTGACCAGGGACGGAGCACCGGTGAGGACAACGTACGGTTGAACCATGAACGTCACCCGAGGTTTCACCGGGCGCCCGCGCGTCCACAACGCGGGACTGCCGCCAGGCCAGTACGACGCGGGCGACGACTGGCCCGTGCTGTCCGCCGAGGTCACCCCCGACCTCGCGCCCGCCGAGTGGACCTTCCGCATCGACGGACTGGTGGCCGAGCCCCGCACCTGGGACTGGGACCAGGCCCACGCGCTGCCCGCGTCCGCCTACGAGGGCGACATCCACTGCGTGACGAGCTGGTCGAAGTCCGGGGTGCGGTTCGGGGGCGTGTCGCTGGACGCGTTCCTTGAGGTGGTCCGCCCCCACGGGTCCGCCACCCATGCCGTCGCCTACTCGCACACCGGCTACACCACCAACCTGCCGCTGGCCGACCTCACCGGCGGACGGGCCTGGATCGCCTGGGAGTACGACGGGGAGCCGCTCGCCCCCGAGCACGGCGGGCCGGCGCGGCTGCTGGTGCCGCACCTGTACTTCTGGAAGAGCGCCAAGTGGATCGCGGGCCTCACGCTCCTCGACCACGACGAGCCGGGCTTCTGGGAGCAGAACGGCTACCACGCCCGGGGCAACCCCTGGGAGGAGCAGCGGTACTCCGGTGACTGAGACCTTCACTCCCCCCACGCGCTTCGCCGTGCCCGGGCGCATCGAGGTCGGCAGCCGGGCCGCGTCGGTGTGGCAGACGGCCACACTCACCGGGATCCGTCGGGAGACGCCCCGCGCCGCCACCTTCCGGTTCGCCGTGCCGGCCTGGGCGGGACACCTGCCCGGACAGCACCTGATGCTGCGGCTCACCGCCGAGGACGGCTATGTGGCGCAGCGCCACTACTCCCTCGCGTCCGCGCCGGACGACTCCGGGCACATCGAACTGACCCTGGACCACATCGAGGGCGGCGAGGTCTCCGGGTGGTTCCACACGGTGGCCCGGCCCGGTGACACGGTCGAGGTGCGCGGGCCGCTGAGCGGCTTCTTCGCCTGGCCCGGCGACCGGCCCGCGCTGCTGGTCGGCGCCGGCTCCGGGGTCGTACCGCTGATGTCGATGGTGCGGCACCACCGGGCGCGGGGCCTGTCCGTACCGCTGCGGCTGCTGGTGTCCGCGCGCGCTCCCGAGGAGCTGATCTACGCGCGGGAGCTGGGCGCGGAGACCACAGCCGTGTTCACGCGCCGGGCGCCGGAGGGTGTCCCGGTGGGACGTGTGGCGGCCGCACATGTGGCGCCGCTCCTGGCCGAGCAGCCTCCCGGTGGGTGGGAGGCCTATGTGTGCGGCTCCAACGGCTTCGCCGAGCACGCCTCTCGGCTGCTCGTCGCGGCGGGGCAGCCGGTCGACCGGATCCGCATCGAGCGTTTCGGCTGACCGGCGGCTGCCGTCGTACGCCGGGCGGTCAGCCCGTCCAGGACCACTCCGCCACCTCCGGCAGGTCGGTGCCGTGGTCGCGGATCCAGGCGTGGTGGCGGGTGCGCACGTCGGCCATCTGCTGGCGCAGGGCCGCCGCGCGGACGGCGAGGCCGGGCACGCGGTCGATGACGTCCATCACCAGCCGGTAGCGGTCGAGGTCGTTGTTCACCACCATGTCGAACGGCGTGGTCGTGGTGCCCGCCTCCTTGTAGCCGCGGACGTGCAGGTGGTCGTGGCCGAAGCGGCGGTAGGCGAGCCGGTGGATCAGCCAGGGGTAGCCGTGGTAGGCGAAGATCACCGGCCGGTCCGCGGTGAACAGCGCGTCGTACTCGGAGTCGGGCATGCCGTGCGGGTGCTCCTCGCGCGGCAGCAGCCGGGTCATGTCGACCACGTTCACCACCCGCACCGCCAGCCCGGGCAGATGGCGGCGCAGCAGCTGCGCGGCGGCCAGTACCTCCTGGGTGGGTACGTCCCCGGCGCAGGCCAGCACCACGTCCGGCTCGCCGTCGTTCTCGGTGCCGGCCCACTCCCAGATGCCGGCGCCGCGTGCGCAGTGGGCGCGGGCCTGGTCGAGGGTCAGCCAGTCGAAGCACGGCTGCTTGCCGGCGACGACCACGTTGACGTGGTCCCGGGTGTGCAGCACGTGGTCGGCCACCACGAGCAGCGTGTTCGCGTCCGGCGGCAGGTAGACGCGGACGATCTCGGGGCTCTTGTTGAGGACGTGGTCGACGAAGCCGGGGTCCTGGTGCGAGAAGCCGTTGTGGTCCTGGCGCCACACGTGTGAGGTCAGCAGGTAGTTGAGCGAGGCGACCGGCGCCCGCCACGGCAGCCTCCGGGATGTCTTCAGCCACTTGATGTGCTGGTTCACCATGGAGTCGACGATGTGCACGAACGCCTCGTACGACGAGAAGAGTCCGTGCCGGCCGGTCAGCAGGTAGCCCTCCAGCCAGCCCTGGCAGAGGTGTTCGGAGAGGACCTCCATGGTGCGGCCGTCGCGGGCCAGGTGTTCGTCGACGGGGGTGATCTCCTCCTGCCAGGCCCGCCCGGTCACCGAGTGGAGGGCGGACAGCCGGTTGGAGTCCAGCTCGTCCGGGCAGAGCACGCGGAAGTCGCGGCGGTGCGCCGTGTCGGCCATGACCATGGCGAGCAGCTGGCCGAGTACCCGGGTGGGCTCGTGCAGGGTGGCGCCCGGTTTGTCGACGGAGACGGCGAAGTCCTCCAGCCGGGGCAGCGGCAGGGACCTGAGCAGCACCCCGCCGTTGGCGTGCGGGTTGGCGCCCAGGCGCCGGTCGCCGTCGGGGACGTGTTCGAGGACCGGCGGCCTGGGGCGGCCCTGGTCGTCGAACAGCTCCTCCGGACGGTACGAGCGCAGCCAGGTCTCCAACTGGGCCAGGTGCTCGGGGTTCTCCCGGACCCCGGCGAGCGGCACCTGGTGGGAACGCCAGGTGCCCTCGACGGGGTGGCCGTCCACCTCGGCCGGCCCGGTCCAGCCCTTCGGGGTGCGCAGCACGATGACGGGCCAGCGGGGACGGCCCCCGGCGCGTCCGTCCCGCGCCTCGCGCTGGATGCCGGCGATCCGGTCGAGCGCCGCGTCCAGGGCGTGCGCGAGGTCCCGGTGGACGGTGCGGGGGTCGCTGCCGGAGACGTACAGCGGTTCATGGCCGTATCCGGTCAGGAGCGCGTCGAGCTCGGAGCGCGGGATCCGGGAAAGCAGGGTCGGGTTGGCGATCTTGTAGCCGTTGAGGTGCAGGATCGGCAGGACGGCGCCGTCGTGCACCGGGTCGAGGAACTTGTTCGAGTGCCAGGAGGCCGCCAGCGGCCCGGTCTCCGCCTCGCCGTCGCCGATCACACAGGCGACCAGCAGACCGGGATTGTCGTAGGCGGCCCCGTAGGCATGCGCCAGCGAGTAACCGAGCTCGCCGCCCTCGTGGATCGAGCCCGGCGTTTCGGGGGCCACGTGGCTGGGCACTCCGCCGGGGAACGAGAACTGCCGGAACAGCCGTGCCATCCCGGCCGCGTCCCGCGTGACGTCCGGATAGGTCTCGCTGTAGCTGCCCTCGAGCCAGGAGTTCGCGAGCACGGCGGGACCGCCGTGGCCGGGGCCCCACACGCAGATGGCGTCCATGTCACGTTCCTTGATCACCCGGTTGAGGTGGGTGTGGACGAGGTTCAGGCCGGGTGTGGTGCCCCAGTGGCCGAGGAGCCGGGGCTTGATGTCCTCCGGCACCAGGGGCTCGCGCAGCAGCGGGTTCGCCAGCAGGTAGATCTGCCCCGCGGCCAGGTAATTGGCGGCACGCCAGTGCGCGTCCAGCGCCGCTGTGGGGTCCTTTGCCATGGTCGGCTCCTCTGCGGTGTGGGGCGTCCCGCTCCGCTGCGGGGGCGTGCGGGACGGGTTCCACGGGTGGTGGGGATCAGTCGTCCGGCGCCGTCGTGCGCGGGGCTCGTCCGGTGGTGCGCGCGGTGCTTCCTCCAGTGGTGCGTCGGGGGGCTCATGTGGTGGTTCGCGAAGTGAGCGAGCTGCTCCGTACGGGGTACGAGAGCGGTGTGGACGCTCGCATACGTGCGACGTGCGCGAGGAGGGGCGGACCGGCCCCGGCAGGGGCCGAGCGGCCCTCCGGCTCGGGTGACGGCGAGCCCTCCGGCTCGGGTGACGGCGAGGAGGTCGAGATGCGGACCCGGGTGCGCGGCTGGCGGTGGCGGCGCAATCCGCTGCGGCGCCGGTCGGATGTCGTGGAGGCGTGGGCGGCGCTGGCCGTCGCCGTCCTGCTGTTCCTGGGCGCGCCGGTGGCCGGGGCGCTGGCGGGCCTGTGGGCCCATGACGAGGCGCGGGCGGTCGCCGTGGCACAGCGGGCGGAACGCCGTTCCGTCCGTGCCGAGGTGATCGGCGACGCACCCGAGCGGCTGCCCTCGGTGGGCGACCGGCACGCCTACCGGACGACGGTGCGCTGGACGGAGCCGGGCAAGGGCACGCGTACGGCGTCGGCGCGGGTCCCGGCGGGGGCGCGGCACGGTGACGTGGTGGACGTGTGGTTCGACTCCCGGGGCCGCAACGTGGCCCCGCCGCCGGACGACGTCGCGGTGTGGCAGCACACTGTCAGCATCGGCGTATGCGTGGCCGGCGGCACGGCGGCCGTGGTCCTCCTCGGCCACGGCATCGTCCGCCGGGTCTCGCTGCGGCACCGCCTGGAGGAGTGGGAGCGGGAGTGGGCCCGCACGGGGCCGGACTGGACACAGCGAAGGGCCTGACCACCGTAAGGGCCTCCGGCGCGGTGCCGGAGGTGCGCACCGAGGTGACCCGACCACCCGTCACGGCGTCCCGGCCGCCCCGTGTGACCCGCTCGCGCTCCACGGCGAGCAGCTCGGCTCCTTGACCAGCAGATCAGCGGCAGACGGCGTGTGCCCATCGCGGGCGCGGAGCTTCGCAGGGCCTGGCGAGTCCTCCGACCACATACGTACGGTGTGATCATCCGCACGCTCTCACTCAAAGGCGGTTGTTGATGGCCCTGTTCGATCTTCCCCTCGACGAGCTCCGCGCGTACCGCAGTGAGTCGGCCGAGCCCGAGGACTTCGACGCCTTCTGGTCCAAGACACTCCAGGAAGCCCGCGAGCACGACCTGGACGCCCGCTTCGAACCGGTGGACACGGGGCTGTCGACGGTGTCGGTGCACGACGTGACGTTCGCCGGGTTCGGCGGTCACCCGGTGAAGGGCTGGCTGACCCTGCCCGCCGGCGCGGCGGAACCGCTGCCGCTGGTGATGGAGTTCGTGGGCTACGGCGGCGGGCGCGGTCTGCCCCACGAGCACCTGCTGTGGGCGTCGACGGGCCGGGCGCACTTCGTCATGGACACCCGCGGTCAGGGCAGCGCCTCGGGCGGCGGGGGCGGCACCGCCGACCCGGTGGGCGGCTCGCCGGCGTACCCCGGCTTCATGACGCGGGGCGTCGACGCGCCCGAGAACTACTACTACCGCCGGGTGTTCACGGACGCGGTGCGTGCCGTCGAGGCGGCCCGCTCGCACCCGCTGACCGACGCGGCGCGGACCGTGGCGACCGGTGGCAGCCAGGGCGGCGGCATCAGCCTCGCGGTGGGCGGGCTGGTCCCGGACCTGGTGGCGGTCGCCCCGGACGTGCCGTTCCTGTGCGACTTCCCGCGTGCCGCGGTTCTGACCGACCGTCACCCGTACCGGGAGATCGGCCTCTACCTCAAGACACACCGCGGTCGCACGGAGGACGTCCTGCGCACGCTGTCCTACTTCGACGGCGTTCACTTCGCGGCCCGCGGCCGGGCGCCCGCCCTGTTCTCGACGGCTCTGGAGGACCAGACCTGCCCGCCGTCGACGATCTTCGCGGCGTTCAACGCCTGGGCGCACGACGACAAGAAGATCGAGGTGTACGACTTCAACGACCACGAGGGCGGCGGCCCCTACCAGGAGGCGGCGAAGCTGCGCTGGCTGCGGTCGTACGCCTGAGAGGCACGGAGGGGACTGGAGGGACAGGCGCGTGGACACGCGTGAGGCCGCGGAGCGGTTCGTCCGGGTCTGGGAGCGGGCCTGGGCCGCGCACGACGTGGCGGCGCTGCTGGAGCTGTACGCCGAGGACCGCGTGCACCGGTCGATGCCGTTCCGCGAGCCGCACCGGGGGCGGGAGGCGCTGGGGGCGTACCTGCGCCGGTCGTTCGCCGGGGAGCGGGTGACCGACGTGCGGTTCTCGGCGCCGGTCGCCGCCGGGGGCGGGATCGCGGTGGCGGAGTGCCGGGTCTAGGCGGCGGAGGACGGCGTGCCGTCCACGCTCGCGGGCTGCGTCCTCGTCCGCGCGGTGGAGACCCGGGACTACTGGCACACGGCGGACGGTCACCGGGAGCCTGCCGGCGAGCTGTTCTTCCGCTGACCTGCCTCTGCCCTGCCCCGCCCTGCCCCGCCCTTCCCTCCAGTCCGACCAGTCGGTACGTTCGGGGATGCCCGGGTCGCAGCGTCGCGGCCCGGGTTTCCCGACGGACGACGGAGGGCGCATGCCGGAAGACCAGGCACAGGACACACAGGTGCACGGCCACTGCGACGCGCGCTTCACGGCGGTGCGGCAGGCGTTCGAGGAGAACTTCCGGGAACGGGGGGAGCTGGGCGCCGCGGTGGCGGTGACGGTCGGCGGCGAGACGGTGGTCGACCTGTGGTGCGGCTGGGCGGACCCGGCCCGCACCCGCCCGTGGGAGCGGGACACCCTGGTCAACGTGTGGTCGACGTCCAAGGGCCCGGTGGCACTCTGCGCACACATCCTCGCCGACCGGGGGCTGCTGGACCTCGACGCGCCGGTGGCCGACTACTGGCCCGAGTTCGCGGCGGCGGGCAAGGACAAGGTCCTCGTACGGCATCTGCTGTCGCACCGCGCCGGGCTGTCCGGCCTGCGCGAGCCGCACTCGCTGGAGCAGCTGTGCGACTGGGAGCTGACGACCACGCGGCTCGCGGCGACGCAGCCCTGGTGGGAGCCGGGGACGCGGTCCGGGTATCACGCGCTGACGTACGGCTTCCTGGTCGGCGAGGTGGTCCGGCGGGTCTCGGGGCTGCTGCCCGGGGCCTTCCTGGAGCGGGAGGTGACGGGACCGCTGGGGATCGACTTCCGTATCGGCCTGCCGGAGACGGAGACCGGCCGGGCGGCCGAACTGGACCGTCCGCCGGCCGCGACGCGGAGCGAACAGGCCGCGATCTTCGGCCAGTTGCCGCCCGCGGTGATCGCGACGGTGGCCAACCCGGCGGTGGACGCGAGGGAGGCCAACACGCCCGAGTGGCGGGCCGCCGAGATCCCGGCCGCGAACGGGCACGGCACGGCACGGGCCGTCGCGGCGCTGTACGGCGTCTTCGCCGGGCGCGGGACGTACGGCGGCCGGCGGATCCTGTCCCCCGAGGCGGCCGAGCGGGTGCGCGAGGGGCAGGGCCGCTGCCGTGACCTGGTGCTCGGGGCGGCCCTGGCGGCGGAGACGGAGATCGGGCTCGGCCTGTGGCTGAGCGGCCCGAACGGCTCGTACGGCCCGAACCCGCGCGCTTTCGGACACGACGGCTTCGGCGGTTCCTGCGGGCTCGCGGACCCGGAGGCCGGAGTGTCCCTGGGCTACGTGATGAACCGGATGGGGCCGCACATCGCCGACGACCCGCGCAAGACGGCGCTGGTGAACGCCCTCTACCGGGCGTTGTGACCGCCGGCCCGCGCGGTCCGGTTTCGGCCGAACCGGCAGACCACCCTTCCCTGCTGGTGTAGACCAATGCTAGATGTGGTCGCGCAATGAGCCCGAACGGCTACGTCTTGTCACCAACAGGAGGCGCGGCATGGCCCGCACCACCCCGCACGACCACCCGCAGACCGACGACCACCCGGAAACCGGTGACCAGCCGCTGTACTGGCGGATCGCGACGCAGTTACTCGGCGAGCTGCGCGACGGGACGATTCCACCGGGTGAACGGCTCCCGGGCGAGCGGCAGTTGGCCGGGCACTTCGGGGTCAGCCGGGAGACCGTCCGGCAGGCGCTGGAGGTGCTGCGCCGCGATGGTCTGGTGACCACCGACCGGCGGGGCAGCCACGCGACCCTGCCCGGCCTGCCGGTGGAGGACCCGGTGTCGCTCACCTTCCCGGTGGGCGCCCGCAGCGCGGACCCGGGCGCGGCCGACCGGGCCACGGTGACCTGGGAGACGCCCCCGCCGGAGCACGCCGCCGCGCTCGGCCTCGCCCCGCACCGGCCGACGCTGGTGCACCGCTACCAGTCCGCCACGCCCGACGGCCGCGCCGTGCGGACCGCGCTGACATCCTTCTCCGCCGTGGCCCTGTCCGAGGTGGCGGAGCTGGGCCGCTACCGCGACCGGGCCGACGGCGCCGCCGCCGCGCAGTTGAGGCGGGCCTACGACTGGATGCGCAAGGCGGGCCTGACCCTGCACCACCGGGACTCCATCAGCCAGGTCGCCGACGCCTCCTCGGTCCGCGTGACCCGGCGCGTGCACGACCAGTACGCCCGGCCGCTGGAGATCACCGATCTCGTGGTGGACGCCCAACAGGACGCGCTGGTCTACGAGTTCACGGTGCCGGCGGCGGGGTGACGCCCCTGCGGGCCACGACGAGCCGCGCGCGGGGGCTGCCGTCGCGCCGCCGCCCGAACTCGGGCAGGGCGTACAGGTCCACGGCGAAGCCCGCGCGCGTCAGCTCCCGCAGGACGTCGCCGAACCGGAAGGCTCGGTAGTACATGACGAACGGCGGCCGCCACACGGCGTTGCGCACCCGCATCACCGCGTCGAAGCCGAGCAGCATCCAGTACGCCGGGCCGGACGGCCGGGGCGGGGCGAGCACGGGGAACGCGAAACGGCCGCCCGGCCGCAGCACCGAGTGCACCTGGCCGAACAGGCCGGGCAGTTCACGGGGCAGGAAGTGGCCGAGCGCGCCGAAGCTGACCACCAGATCGAAGGCGGCCGCGAACGGCAGCGCGCGGGCGTCACCGCGCACCCAGGCCACGCGGGGCCCGGCGGGAGGGGTGCGCTCCCGGGCGACGGCGAGCATCCCGGCGCTGAAGTCGACGCCCGTGACGCTCTCCCTGCACACCCTCGCCAGCACCTGCGTCCCCGCACCGGTACCGCAGCACAGATCGAGTCCGTCCGCGGCGGGGCCGAGCCGGGCGAGCAACGCCGCCACCGACTCAAGCACCTCGTCCGGCGTCCGGAAGGGAGTGTGGTCGAACTTTGGCGCGAGCAGGTCGTAGCCGCGCTCGACGGACGACAGCGCCTGGACGGCGAGCTCGCGGAGACTGGGTCCTTCGGGGCTGAACATCCGGGTCAGCCTAGGGGAAACACACGCTTGATTATGCTCATCGGCACCTGCTCAACCTACTGATCATGAGGTGATCCGATGCGCGCGTTCCGCGAGGCGGTCGAGGCCGGCGATCTCGATGCCGTCGAGGCGCTGCTGGCCGAGGACGTCGTCTTCACCAGCCCGGTGGTGTTCAAGCCGTATGCCGGGAAGGCGATCACGGCGGCGATCCTGCGCGGGGCCGCCAGGGTCTTCGAGGACTTCCGCTACGAGCGTGAACTCGCCGGCGACGACGGCCGGGACCACGCGCTAGTGTTCGCGGCGCGGGTGGGCGACCGCACGGTCCAGGGCTGCGACTTCATCCACCTGGACGAGGACGGTCTGATCGACGGGATCACGGTCATGGTGCGGCCTCTGTCGGGCGCCCAGGCGCTGGCGGAGGCCATGGGCGCGCAGTTCGGCCGGATCGCCGAGGAGGCGGAGGCGCGGTCCGCGTGAGCGCCGCGCCTCCGCCGGTTCTCACGCCCTGTGAGGGTGAGGGCGCCGGTGCAGGTGGTGGGCGGACGCGGTGAGCGGGCAGCGGACGCCGGGGAGGTACGCACCGGCCGCCCGCACGGGGATGTGCTCCTGGCCGAGCGGCACGCCCGGCAGCGTCTCCACCTCGAACTCCCGCAGCGAGTCGAGCCGGTGGCGGGCGAAGCCGACGGTCTTCCCGACCTCCTCGTCGCTCAGCCGGAAGGAGTCCAGGCTCCACTTGCCGAACTTCTCGGAGTACTCGGACACGGCCTTGTCACCGCGCTCGCGGATGTCCGCGATGACGCCGGCGACAGTCTCGCGCACCTGGCCGAGGCCGGCGGTACATCGAGACGCCCCTGATGGAGTCCGCGAACCCGGTGTTCGTGCGGGCCCGCCTCGACCTGACCCCGCAGGGCCGTCCCGGCACCGTCGACGAGGTGGCGCCCCTCATCGTCCACCTGCTGTCCGACGAGGCGTCGTACGGCAACGGCGCGGAGATCACCGTCGACGGCGGCTACGCGGCGCACGGCGGGGGCAAGGCCATCACGAGCGCGCCGGACCCGGTCAGTCCCTGAGGTTCTCCAGCGTGGACTTCGTGTCCGACTTCAGCCAGTCGGTCACCTCGTCGAGCTGCGGCGGGTCCTTGTCGTCGTCGTACGAGGACAGGTAGGCGCTGTAGCTCATGCTGTACGTCATCCAGCCGTCCCGCACGGCGAGCGTGGCGTAGCGGGAACCGCTGGAGGAGCCACTGGTGGTGTCCTCGGTGACGAGGTAGGCCTCGTCACCGATGCCCGTGACCTTCTCCACGTCGTAACCGGAGTGGCTGTCGTCGTAGTTCTTCCAGGTGGCCGTGAACTCCGGCGCCGGGTCGGTCTTCTTGTGCAGGTCCAGCTGGATGGAGAGGTAGGCGTCCGCGTAGCTGGAACCGGTCTTCTTCAGGCTGAGGCTGCAGGAACCCTCGTCGAGGGCGGCGTCCTTCAGCGTGTTGTGCGTCGGGGAACTGTCGTTCTCGGGGTACTCGTCCTTGAAGGAGGAGTAGTCCGCGCCGGAGCAGAGGTTCGACGGCGAAGAGTAACCGCGCAGGTCCGCGCTGTCCTTGCCGCCGACCACGAAGACGCCGACCGCCCAGGCCGCGGACGCGACCACCGCGCCGACCACGGCCCACAGGACCGCCCGCCCGGCCCCGCGGTTGCCGCCGGGCGGCGGGACGGGCACGGGGCCGTACGGGCCCTGCTGCACGTACGGGTTGCCCGGCTGGGGCGGCTGACCCGGCTGCGGCTGGACCGGCTGGCCGACCAGTGTGGGATGGGCGTAGAAGCTCTGCTGGGCCGGGACGGCCGGGGACGCCGGCGGCGGGAAGCCGGTCGGCCCGCCGGGCGGCGGAGACTGCGGATTCGGGTAGGGATACGCGGTCGGCTGGGCGGGCGCGTCCGACGGCTGGTCGGGCTGCTGCGGCGGCGTGGACATGACGTGAAGATAATGCACGTGGGCGGTCAAGTCCCCCGACGTCCGGGATCGTTATGGTCTGGGGACATCTGGTGCGGGCCGGTGACATACACAGGAGGCCGGGGTGAACACCCCGGCCTCCTCGGTGCCGTAGCGCCTCACGCGGACGCGGCCTGCCCGGCGGATTCGTCGGCCCCGGCGGTCGCACGCGCCGTGTCCCGCGCACGAGCGGCAGGGTGAGGATGTCGAGCCCGCCGAAGGCCTCGGTCCCGGCCCGATCCACTGTGCGCCGGTCTCGGTGGACAGGTCGACGGGCGCGAGGGAGCCCATGACTCCGCCGGACTTCTCGACGTGTTCCACGGTTTCCGCCGCGCTCTTCTCGGCCGAAGTCGCAGCCGAATACGCGGGCCCCCTCTGCTGCGACCAGTTGTGCCGCGGCCCGCCCTGTTCCGGCCCCCGTCCCACTGATGGAAGCGATCTTCCCGGCCCGTCGACCCATGATTGCCAAGTCCCTTGTCCTGTGCCGCCCGAGTGCGGTGGTGGCAGCGTCGGGAGGGGTTGGCCGGAACAAGAAATGCGTCGGGGAAGGCCATCGGGGTTCGTGTGGCTGGAATGCGGGTCAGGACCCGCCGCCGTCGGCCGCGGTGGTTACCACGACACCGGCGGCGTCGAAGTCGATCACCCCTCCCGGCTCCGCGTGCTGTGCCTCTCGCCTGAGGGAGCACGTGGAACGGCGCGGGAACAGGGTCGGGCCACGCCATGTTGACGGACTCGGGGTCACTGGTACAGTGCGACCAGCACTTGTGTACGCCCCCGTTTCGGGCTCCGGTGCCGGTTCCCCTTCGTTCAGCTGACCACCGCGTCGCGCACAGACCCGGTGCACAGCTTCCCCACACACCTCGTGAGCAGGACGTTCGTGCCGTAGGTGCGTCGTAGCCGAGGTGCTGTTCCGCCGCCCGGAGGCGTGTTCGTACACCCTCCCCGCGCGCCTCTTCCCCACCCCTTCCTCATGCCTTCCGACCCTGACAGTCCGTGAAAGGACTTCCCATGACCACCACACTCGAACACCCTCCCGTACAGCAGCGGCCCGCGGCCCCCCAGCTCGTCACCGGTGTCCTCGACATCGACGCGCACGGGAAGGGGCATCTGCGCGCCGAGAGCTGCCTGCCCTCGCCCGCCGACCCCCAGGTCTCCCCCGCGCTGATCCGCCGTCACGGCCTGCGCAGGGGCGACCTCGTCGAAGGCGTCCGCGGCGAGCGGCGCACGCCGGCCGACGTGACGCGCGTCAACGGGCGCACGCCCGAGGCGCTGCGCGGGCGCCGCCACTTCCATGACCTCACCCCGCTGCACCCGCGCGAGCGGATCCGGCTCGAACACCGGGCCTCCGGGCTCGCCGGACGCGTCGCCGACCTGTTCACGCCCGTCGGCAAGGGCCAGCGCGGGCTCATCGTGGCCCCGCCGAAGAGCGGCAAGACCGTGCTGCTCCAGCAGATCGCCGCCGCCGTCGCCGGCAACCACCCCGAGTGCCACCTGATGGTGGTGCTGCTCGACGAGCGGCCCGAGGAGGTCACCGACATGCGGCGCTCCGTGCGCGGCGAGGTGTACGCCTCGACCTTCGACCGAGCGCCCAAGGACCACATCGCCCTCGCGGAACTCGTGATCGAACGCGCCAAGCGACTCGTCGAGGACGGCGAGGACGTCGTCATCCTGCTGGACTCCCTGACCCGGCTGTGCCGGGCCCACAACAACGCGGCCGCCGCCGGCGGCCGCACCCTCAGCGGCGGCGTCGACGCCGGCGCCCTGATCGGGCCCAAGCGGTTCTTCGGCGCCGCCCGGCACGCCGAGGAGGGCGGCTCGCTCACCATCCTCGCCACCGCGCTGGTGGACACCGGTTCCCGGGCCGACGGCCTGTTCTTCGAGGAGCTGAAGAGCACCGGCAACATGGAACTCCGCCTGGACCGGGAGCTCGCCTCCCGCCGGCTGTTCCCGGCCGTCGACCTCGACCCGTCCGGCACCCGTCGCGAGGAACTCCTGCTCTCCCCGGCCGAATTGACCGCCGTACGAGGCCTGCGCCGCGCCCTGCGCTCCCGGGACGGCGGCCCGGCGAACCTGGACACCCTGCTGCGCCGCATGCGCGAGACCCCCGACAACGCGACGTTCCTGCGGCAGGTCCAGCCGACGCTGCCGGCGGACTGATCCGCGTGCGGCATCCGGGTTGCTCCCGGGTGCCCTCCGGCCCGGGCAGCGTGCTCCACGGCACCTCCGTTTCTACGTTGATTCATATGATGATCGGATTCTCTTCCCGGGTGGCCGCGTCGACCTGCGCCCTGTGTGTGGCGGGTGTGCTCGCGCTCGTGCCGGCCGCGGCGGACCCCGCCCCGCCCGGCCGGCCGAGGGCGGCGGTCCCGCAGCCGTCGCTCCTCTACCGCTCCGGCACACAGGTCCGGCCGCACCCCGGGGCGCCCGAGGTCCCGGCCGTCTCCGCGCTGTCGTGGCTGGTGGCCGACGCCCGCGGGGGCGAGGTACTGGCCGCTTCCGACGCGCACCGCAGGCTGCCGCCCGCCAGCACGCTGAAGACGCTGTTCGCCCTGACCGTGCTGCCGACCCTGCCCGGCGGCGTCCGGCACACCGTCGACACCAGGGAACTGCAGGACGTCGGCGAGGGCAGCAGCCTGGTCGGAGTCGTCGAGGGGCAGACGTACCGCGTCGCCGACCTGTGGCGGGGTGTCTTCCTCAGCTCCGGCAACGACGCCGTCCACGTCCTGGCCTCGCTCAGCGGCGGCTGGCGGGCCACGGCGGCCCGGATGCAGGCCAGGGCCCGCGCCCTGGGCGCGGTGGACACCCACGTCGTCTCACCCGACGGTTACGACATGCCCGGCCAGGTGTCGTCGGCGTACGACCTGGCCGTCTTCGGCCGCGCCGGGCTGCGCAACCCCGATTTCGCCCGGTACTGCTCCACCGCCGAGGCCCGCTTCCCCGGCGAGGACGGGGGGTGGTACGGCATCGAGAACACCAACCGGCTGCTGACCGGCGAGGACGGCGTGGAGCCGTACCCCGGACTGATCGGCATCAAGAACGGCTACACCAGCGATGCGGGCAACACCCTCGTCGCCGCCGCGCGCCGGGGCGGGCGCACGCTCGTGGTGACGGTGATGAACCCGCAGGAAGGCGGCGGCTTCGCCGTGTACGAGGAGGCGCGCGCGCTGCTGGACTGGGGCTTCGCCGCGTCCGGGCGCGTCGATCCGGTGGGTTCGCTGGACGCCCTGGCCCCCCGCCGGCCCCATTCGAGCGCGTCCCCGGCGCCCGTGGCCGCGGCGGCGCCGCTCGCCCCGGACGGCGGATCGGACTGGCCGGACACCGGCATCATCGCGGGCGCCGCCGGTCTGGGCACGGCGGCCGTGGCACTGGCGCTGCGGGCCAAGGGCAGCCGGAAGGCGGACGGTTGACCGGCCGGCAGGCCGAGCAGCGGGCCGAGCGTGATCCCCGTGTCCCCGGTGGGTCAGAACACCGACAGTCCGGTGAGGGTCGTGAACCGGTCGAGGGCCGCCACCCCCGCCACGGAGTTGCCGCGCTCGTCGAGCCCCGGGCTCCACACGCACAGCGTGCACCGGCCCGGTACGACCGCGATGATGCCGCCGCCCACCCCGCTCTTGCCGGGCAGGCCGACGCGGTAGGCGAAGTCTCCGGCTGCGTCGTACGTCCCGCAGGTCAACATCACCGCGTTGACCTGCTTGGCCTGGCTGCGGGTGAGCAGCCGGGTGCCGTCGGCGCGGATGCCGTGCCGGGCCAGGAACGTGGTCGCGAGGGCCAGGTCGGCGCAGGAGGCGGCGATGGAACACTGCCGGAAGTACTGGTCGAGCAGGACCGGCACCGGATTGTCGATGTTGCGGTAGGACGCCATGAAGTGGGCGAGGGCGGCGTTGCGGTCGCCGTGGGCGGCCTCGGAGGCGGCGATCTCCCTGTCGAAGTCCAGGGCGGCGTTGCCGCTCTCGGCGCGCAGGAAGGCCAGCAGTTCCCCGGCCGCGTCGCCGGTACGGGTCTGGAGACGGTCGGTGACGACGAGGGCACCCGCGTTGATGAAAGGATTCCGCGGGATGCCGTGCTCGTACTCCAGCTGGACCAGCGAGTTGAAGGGGTTGCCGGAGGGCTCGCGGCCCACGTGCTCCCAGAGTGCGTCGCCCTCGCGGGCCAGGTCGAGGGCGAGCGTGAAGACCTTGGTGATGGACTGCGCCGAGAACGGCTGCCGCCAGTCCCCCACCCCGTACACCGTGCCGTCCAGCTCGGCGACGGCCATGCCGAAGCGGCGGGGGTCGCAGGCCGCGAGCGCCGGGATGTAGTCGGCGGGACGCCCGCGGCCGGGGGTGCGCTCCATCTCCTCGGCGATGCGCTCCAGAACCGGCAGGAAGGTGAGGGACGACGTCGTTGCCATGATCACTATTGTGCCTCCGGGCCGGTCCTGGTGCGTAGTCGCGGCTGCGGCGCCGCAGGTCAGGCGAGAGGTGCCGCGCTGCCCGCGACGATCTCGGGGCGCAGCAGGCCGGCGAGCGTCTCGGCGGGCAACAGGCCCTTCTCCAGGACGAGTTCGGCCACGCCGCGGCCGGTGACGAGGGCTTCCTTGGCGATGGCGGTGGCGGCGGTGTACCCGATGTGCGGGTTCAGGGCGGTCACCAGTCCGATGGAGTTCTCCACGGTGGCGCGCAGCGCCTCGGTGTTGGCGGTGATGCCGTTCACGCAGCGCTCGGCGAGCGTGAGACAGGCGCTTCGCAGGTGCGTGATGCTCTCCGACAGGGAGTGCAGGATGAGCGGCTCGAAGGCGTTGAGCTGGAGCTGTCCGGCCTCGGCCGCCATGGTGATGGCGACGTCGTTGCCGATCACCTCGAAGGCGACCTGGTTGACGACCTCGGGGATCACCGGGTTGACCTTGCCCGGCATGATGCTCGAACCCGCCTGCACCGGCGGCAGGTTGATCTCGCAGAGACCCGCGCGCGGGCCGGAGGACAGCAGGCGCAGGTCGTTGCAGCTCTTGGAGAGCTTGACCGCGATGCGCTTGAGCACGCCGGACATCTGGACGAACGCGCCGCAGTCCTGGGTGGCCTCGACCAGGTTGGCGGCGGTGACGAGGGGCAGGCCGGTGATGGCGGCCAGGTGACGGCGGGCGGACTCGGCGTAACCGGCCGGGGCGTTGAGCCCGGTCCCGATCGCCGTGGCCCCCAGGTTGATCTCGTGGATCAGCTCGACGGCCTCGGCGAGCCGGCTGCGGTCCTCGTCGAGCATCACGGCGTACGCCGAGAACTCCTGCCCCAGCGTCATGGGTACGGCGTCCTGGAGCTGCGTACGCCCCATCTTCAGCACGTCCCGGAACTCGACGGCCTTGCGGGCGAAGGAGTCCTGGAGGACGGCCATCGCCTTGAGCAGGCCCCGCACGGCGAAGACGGTCGCGATCTTCACGGCGGTCGGGTAGACGTCGTTGGTGGACTGCCCGAGGTTGACGTCCTCGTTGGGGTGCAGGTGCGCGTACTGCCCCTTGGCGTACCCCAGCAGCTCCAGCGCCCGGTTCGCCACGACCTCGTTGGCGTTCATGTTGGTCGATGTGCCCGCGCCGCCCTGGATGACGTCCACGACGAACTGGTCATGCAGCTTGCCGTCCCGGATCTCCCGGCACGCCTCGACGATGGCGGCCGCCTTCCCCGGCTCCAGAAGCCCGAGCTCCTCGTTCGCCAGCGCGGCCGCCTCCTTGACGGCGGCCAGGGCGTCGATCAGGTGCGGGTAGGCGGAGATGGGGGTGCCGGTGATGGGGAAGTTCTCCGTGGCGCGCAGGGTGTGGACACCCCAGTACGCGTCGGCGGGGACGTCCCGGTCGCCGAGCAGGTCGTGTTCGGTGCGGCTGGCGGCGGCGGTCATGAGAGGGCGGGTCCTCTTTCGGGGTTCGGGGTGGGGGCGAGGGCGGGATGGTGGGGCGGGGTGCCGTGCGGGTCTGCGCCTGTTCGGTGCGGGCGAGGTGCCGGGGAGCCGATTGCCCGTGCGGGGGAACGGTCGGCGCGACAGGACCGGGCGCTGGGGGTGAGGGCGGGAGCCCTGGCCGTACGACCTTGGCGCTGGCGCCCTTGCCGGACGCATCACGCACGCCGGAGCCCGAGGCCAGGCCCGCCCCCACGCGCATCCATCGGCGCGCACGTCCGGCCGAGCCGGCACGGCAACACCCACGCACGCCCACCGGCGACGCCACCACCGCGCCACCCGCAGACCCACGCCCATCCGCAGCACCACGCCCGGTCCCACGGACACCGCCGGACCGAACCGCGCCACGGACACCGCCCCGCCGGCCGGGGCGATCCGGCATCGGACACCCGGCCCGTCGGCCGACCGCATCCGCTTCGCGGACACCGGCACCGCCCCCCCCGGCCGAAACCGAGCGTCGCGGCTATGCGCAGGCCGGCAGCGCCAACGGATCGAGCGCGCGGACCGGCTGTACGCAGCCCACGGGCTCCCCGCCGCCGAGCAGCGGCTCACCCGCGAACTCCGTGAGGAGGCCGGGGTCGACGCCGGCGCGGGCGAGGGCGGCGGCGGCGACCGGGACGCGGGCCCGGTTGGCGCCGTCGGCGATCTTGACGGCGACGGCGCGGCCGTCCGGGAGGGCGGCGACCTGGACGCCCTCGAAGCCGTCCTTGGCCAGCAGGCCGGGCACGGCCCGCATCAGGGCGGCCACGTCACGGCCGGAGCCGGAGGCCATCTCGGCGTGCTCGCGCACCGCGTCGGCGACCTGGGCCTCGGGGGTGTCGCGTGCCGCGGTGGTGATGCGGGCGGCGGCGCGGGCCAGGCCGTGCAGCGAGACGGAGAACAGCGGGGCACCGCAGCCGTCGACCGTCACCCGGGCCACACGCTGACCGGTGAGGTCCTCCACCGTGCCGGCGATCGCCTGCTGCAGGGGGTGCGCAGGGTCCAGGTAGTCCTTCAGGGACCAGCCGTTCAGCTTCGCGGTCCACAGCATCGCCGCGTGCTTGCCGGAGCAGTTCTGGGCGAGCCGGAAGGGCAGCCGGCCCTCCCGGACCCAGGCGTCGCGCACGACGGGGTCGAAGGGCAGGTCGGGGACATTGCGCAGGTCGTCCTCGGCGAGCCCGGCGAGCTCCAGGATCCGCCGGGTCCCGGCGAGGTGGTACTCCTCGCCGGAGTGGCTCGCCGCTGCCAGGGACAGCAGGGCGCCGTCGAGCGGCAGCCCGAGCCGCACCATGGCGACGGCCTGGACGGGTTTGAGGGCCGAACGGGGGTAGAAGGCGGCCTCGATGTCGCCGAGCTGGAGCCGGACCCGGCCGTCGGCGTCGAGGACGACGACGGAGCCGTAGTGGACGCCCTCGACGATCCCGCCGCGTATGAGGTGGGCGACGGGAGCGTGGAGCGGCTCGCGGACGGGGGGTGCCTCCGCGGGGAAACTGCTGTACATCACTGCCTGCATCACTGGTGGTGGGTGGAGTGGACCCGCGCGCGGTTCACGCGTCGGCCCGGCGGTCTGGCGCGCCTTGCGACCGCGGACGGGTGGAGGAGCGTGTCTCGTCCTTGAGGTGCTGCTCGCTCACGCCTCGGGTCCGCCTTCCGTGGGGGTGTCCGTGCGCGGGGAGCGCACGATGTCGGTGAGGGTTGTCTCCACGCGGTCGAGGTGGTGGGACATGGCCGCCACCGCGTCGTGCCCGGAACCGTCGACCAGCGCCTCGACGATCGCCCGGTGCTCGCGGTTGGACTGCTCCCGGCGGCCGCCCAGCTCGTTGAGGAAGGCCGACTGACGCGCCAGTGCGTCGCGGATCTCCTCGATGACCCGGCGGAAGACCGGGTTCTGGGCGGCCTCGGCCACGGCGAGGTGGAAGAGGGTGTCCATCGCGACCCAGGCGGTGGTGTCCGTCTCCCGCTCCATGCGGTCGAGCAGGTGGGCGAGGTGGTCGAGGTTCTCGGGGGTGCGGCGGGCCGCCGCGTACCCGGCGACCGGGATCTCGATGTGCCGGCGCACCTCCAGCAGGTCGCTGGCCGTGAAGTCGCCGAAGGTGGGGTCCTCGACGGCGTTCGCCACGACGAAGGTGCCCTTGCCGGTCTTGGAGACGGTCAGGCCCATCGTCTGCAGGGCGCGCAGGGCCTCACGGAGCACGGGCCGGGAGACCTCGAGGGTTCGGCAGAGCTCCGCCTCGGAGGGGAGTTTCTCCCCGATGGCGTACTCGCCGCGCTCGATGGCACCGCGGAGGTGGGCGAGGACCGCTTCCATCGCGCTGACGCGCTGCGGCCCCCGGCCACCTGTCTGGCTGTCTGACAGGTTCACGGAGCGATCCTGCGGGTTGCGGGACGGCACTGTCAAGGCGCGGGGGGAAAGGAAACATTCACGGGGCGTGACGCATGAAACTCTGCATCACGCCCCGTGCGGTCAGGACACCGGTCAGCTGTCGAGCACTCCGGCGCCCAGCAGGCCGAACAGCGCCAGGCCGACGACGATCCGGTACAGGACGAAGGCGTTGAACGAGTGCTTGGCGACGAACTTCAGCAGCCAGGCGATGGAGGCGTAGGCGACCACGAAGGAGACGATCGTGCCGACCGCCAGCGGGGCCGCGCCCACGCCCGCGCCCAGGGCGTCCTTCAGCTCGTACAGGCCGGCGCCGGTCAGGGCCGGGATGCCGAGGAAGAAGGAGAGGCGGGTGGCGGCGACGCGGTCCAGGTCGAGGATGAGCGCGGTGGACATGGTGGCGCCGGAGCGGGAGAAGCCGGGGAAGAGCAGGGCGAGGATCTGGGAGCAGCCGACCAGCATCGCGTCCTTGAACGAGGTGTCGTCCTCGCCGCGCTTGTGCCGGCCCATCTGGTCCGCCGCCCACATCACGCCGGAGCCGACGATCAGTGAGCCCGCGACCACCCAGAGCGAGGCGAGGGGGCCGTCGATCAGCGGCTTGGCGGCCAGGCCCACCGCGACGATCGGGATGGTCGCGTAGATCACCCACCAGGCGAACTTGTAGTCGTGGTGGTAGCGCTCCTGCTTGTTGCGGATCCCTCGGCCCCACGCGGAGACGATCCGCACGATGTCCTTGAAGAAGTACACGAGCACGGCGGCGATGGCGCCGACCTGGATGACCGCCGAGAACCCGACGACGGACTTGTCGTCGACGGGGATCCCCATGAGCCCCTCGGTGATCTTGAGGTGGCCGGTCGAGGACACGGGGAGGAATTCGGTCACCCCCTCGACGACTCCGAGGACGACGGCCTGACCGACGGAGATGGCGCTCATGGGATCCAGTTCTGAGGAGTTGGTTGGTCGACAGTGCTGTAGACAGTCTTACTGTGCCCGGGTGTGAGGCCCGTGCCTACGCCCACACCGCCTGGGCGAGCGACACGCCGGCGAAGGCCGCACCGAGGCCCGCCGCCACGCTCGCGACGGCGTTGGCGGCAGCGTAGAGCCCCGCACCGGTCTCGGTCAGCCTGAGGGTCTCGTACGAGAAGGTCGAGTACGTCGTCAGCGCCCCGCACAGCCCGGTGCCCAGCAGCAGCCGCAGGTGCGGATCGGCGGCAGGGGCCCCGGTCAGCAGGCCCAGGACCAGGCAGCCGGTGACGTTCACCACGAAGGTGCCCCAGGGGAAGAGCGAGTCGTGCCGGGACTGCACGGCGCGGTCGGTCAGGTAGCGAAGGGGAGCACCGACCATGGCCCCGAGGGCCACCGGCAGCCAGTTCACAACGACTTCTTACCCTTCGCGTCCGTTTCGCCCCGGCCGGCATACCGGATGACCTCGCAGTCGTCGAGGATCACCAGTCCCTCGGTGACCAGTTCGTCGAGCTGCGGCAGGAAGGCCCGTACCCGCTCCTCGGTGTCGACGATGACGACGGCAACAGGCAGGTCCTCACTCAGGGACAGCAGCCGCGAGGTGTGGATCAGGGAGGAGGCGCCGAAGCCCTCGATGCCGCGGAAGACGCTGGCCCCCGCCAGGCCGGCCGCGTGGGCCCGGTGCACGATCTCGCTGTACAGGGGCTTGTGACGGTAGGTGTCGTTCTCGCCGACGAAGACGGTCACGCGCAGCGCGCTGCCGGTCAGCCTGGTCATGGCTGCCTCCACTTCAGGACGCGGCGGGTCGCCGTGGCGGCGAGCCACACCGCCGCGAGGGCCGCGATCAGGGTCGCGGCGAGGTAGACCAGCCCCGTGCGGGGGTGGCCGGCGTCGAGGAGCTGCTGGATGTCGACGGCGTAGGTGGAGAAGGTGGTGTACCCGCCGAGCACGCCGGTGCCGAAGAAGGGGCGTACGAGGCGGTGGGCGGCCCCCGCCTCGGTGATGACCACCATGAACACGCCGATCACGGCGCAGCCGGTGACATTCGTCCAGAAGGTCGCCCAGGGGAAGCCGCCCGGCTGGGTGGGCCAGGCCAGGGACAGTGCGTAGCGGGCCGTCGCGCCGAGTGCGCCGCCGAGCGACACCACGGCGACGACGGGTGCCTGGGCGCGCCAGGCCGGTTGCCGCGCGGGGCGGGGCCGGACGCGGAGGCTCTCGGCTTCCGGGGCTGTCATGGTCGTGGCTCTCCTGTTCGGCCCCATCACCTGGATCAGACCGGGATTCCGGATCACGGCCGGGCCTCAGGGTACCGCCGGGCGAAGCCGGGGGTCACTTCGCGGTGGGCGCCTCGCAGACCGCCACTCCGCGTTCCCAGAGGCTGCCCAGGACCAGGTGACCGCCGGTCGCGCAGACGCTGGTGATCATGCGGAAGCCGGAGTGGCGGCGGGTGAGGTGGTGGACGGTGGTGCCGTCGTCGTCGAGGGCCAGGACGCCGGCGAAGCCCGTCGGGCGGAAGGGCGCGTGCGCGGCGGCCCGGGCGGCGGTGCGGCGCACGGCGGGCGGGGTGCGGTGCAGGAGGTCCAGCGGGGGGACGGGCGGGCCGGCTAGGGCCACCCAGATCGGGCCGGTCCTCCCGGCGCGCCAGATGTTGTCGGGCATACCCGGGAGGTCGTCGGCGAAGGGCTCGGCGGTGCCGGCGCGCGGGCCGGTGAGCCGGCAGCGGATCAGGCGCCGGGCGCCGGTCTCCGCCACGACCAGGAAGGACTCGTCCGCGCTCGGTGCGACGCCGTTGGCGAACTGCAGCCCCTCCAGCAGCACCTCGGGTTCCCCGCCGCCGGGCGGGAGGCGCAGCAGGCGTCCCGTAGCGGTGTGTTCGACCAGGTCGGCCATCCAGTGCCGCAGGGGGTGACGGCGACTGGAGACGGTGACGTACACGCTGCCGTCGGACAGGGCCACCGCGTTGCTGCAGAACCGCAGCGGCTCCCCCGCCACCGAGTCGGCCAGGACGCGGACGGTGCCGTCGTCGAGGGCGACGCGCAGCAGGCCGCGTTCGGCGTCGCACACCAGCAGGTCGCCGTCCGGGAGGAGTTCGAGGCCGAGGGGCCGGCCGCCGGTCTCGGCGAGCACCTCGACGCGGGCCGTGTCCGGGTCCGCGAGACCGTCGAGGCGCAGGATGCGGCCGTCCTCGACGCCGGTCAGGACGCGGCCGCGGGCGTCGGCCACCACGTCCTCGGGGCCCCGGGCGCCGATGGCCACGTAGTGCCGGGGAACGAGTGCCGTGGGACGGTCCATGTGCGCCCTGCCCTTCGTGGTCGAAACAGGCCGTGGCCGGAGGGTCATGGTCGCAGGTGCCCCTGCCAGCCCTTCTCGAACATCCGGGCCACCTCGGCGATCCGGACCTCGTCCCGCCGGTAGTAGGTGCGGCGCCGGATCCGCTTGGCGCGCAGCAGGCCGATGCTGGTCAACAGGCCGAGGTGGGTGTCGGCGACCCGGCGGGAGACACCGAGCTTGGCGGCGACGGCGCGCGCGGTGACGCCGTCCTCGGCCGGGTCGGCGTGGCGCTCCCGTGGGAAGTGCGCGGCCGGATCCTTGAGCCACTCCAGGATGTCCAGGCGCGTCTCACCCGCGGGAGTCCTCAGCATCGCGTCGCCTCCGTCCAAGCCTCCTCCTGTCCTGTCTTCCCACTGTCGCGTAGCCGATGCCGCCACGCCCGGGACTCGACGGCCCTTGTCCGGTACCGAACGGCCCTGTCGCGCAAGGGAGTTCACCCACTCCCCCAGGAAGGAAGCCGAAGCATCCGGCCGCCCCCCACACGGCCCGGGCCCGTCAGCGCGGGCTCAGCGGTGGCTGAACCACGACACGGAGGACAGCGCCGTGTCGTCGTAGCCGAACAGGGCCTGGTTCTCCCCTCCGTTGCCGGAGGCGGCGTCGGTCGGGTCCCAGCAGTTGCCGCTGACGGCGGTCCAGGTGGCCTCCCAGTAGAAGACGCAGGCCGAGGCGGGGACGCCGTACTCGTTGTGCACGTGCCACATCGCCGGGCCGGGCGGTCGCCGTAGCGCCGGCGAGTCTGGTGGTGATGTTCGCGGCGGCGGCGCGGCAGTCGGCGTTGCTGTGGCAGATCGCCCGGCGCGAGCCGAATTCGTGGCGCAGGCCCTCGGCGGTGACCGGCCGGCCGAAGTCGTACACCCCGGGTGAGGGCTCCAGCAGGGCCCAGGAGAAGATCGCGGTACTCACCATCGTGACACCGGCCTCCCGCCTCAGCCGGATGTCCCTGCCGACGGAACTGGTGCGGCGCGGGTCGACGTGACGGTGCCGGGGACAGCACCCTGTGCCGGGGGTGGGGGCGGCGCCTCGGAGAACTGCTTGCGCCCACACTAGTTGCACAGTCAACGATCGGCCGAATCGGTGCTACGGTGCGGGTATGGCAGTGGAGACGGCCGAGGCACGGCTCGAGGAACGGTGGCGGGACATCCTGTCGGTGCACGCGCGCACGATGTGCGAGATCGACCGGGCGCTGCATCCGTACGGGCTGGGCGCGAGCGACTTCGAGGTGCTCGACATCCTCGCCGCCGAGTCGCCCGGGGAGGGCGACCAGTGCCGGGTGCAGAACCTGGTGGGGCGGGTGCACCTCAGTCAGAGCGCGCTGTCCCGCCTGATCGGGCGGCTGGAGAAGGACGGCCTGGTGGAGCGCTCGGTGTGCGCGGAGGACCGGCGCGGCGTCTGGGTCGCGCTCACCCGCAAGGGCCGCGAGCTGCACGCGGAAGTGCTGCCGCTGCAGCGGTCGGTGCTGGGGCGCATGCTCGAGGAGCCGGCGGGCTAAAGCGTGAACGCGGCCCCGTCCGGCAGGACTTCGACCCCGTTTTCGGCCACCTGCTCCCGGGCCCGTGAGGCGGGGTCGAGCAGCGGGTTCGTGTTGTCGAGGTGGGTGTAGATCCGGCGCGGCCGGGGATGGCGGCCCAGGGCGGCGAGGCTTCCGTGCGGGCCGGTGACCGGAAGGTGCCCCATGGCCGCCTGCCCGCTGCCGGGCCGTACCGCCGTGCCCATCTCGTCGGCCGCGAAGAAGGTGCCGTCCAGCAGCACGCAGTCGGCAGTCGCGCACAACGCGTCCAGCACCGGGCTCCAGGCGGCCACACAGGGCGCGTACACCAGCACTCCCCCGGTGGCCAGGTCCTCGACGCGGTACGCCGTCACCCACCGGTCGTTCGGGCCGACCTCGACCGGGCCGCCGGTCCACCGGCCGGCGGGCGGGATGGCCCCGCCGGGGAAGTCGCGCGGGCCGGTCCACAGGACGGGGACGGCGTCGCAGCGGCGGCGCAGGGCGTAGACGATCGCCTCGTAGTGCGCAGCACCAGGCGGGCCTCCGGCGGGGCGCCGCGCGGGGCCAGGGCGAGTTGCAGGGCGGCCGCGTCCATGACGGCGACCGGGCCGACCAGCCAGCTGCGGTGCGGGCTCGGGGAGCGGAAGGTCAGCAGGATCGGGTAGGTGGAGTGGCTCTCGCCCATGTCCGAGGCCAGCCGCTCCCAGGCCCGGTACAGCTCCCGCGGGGGACCACGAGGGTGCGCAGGACGCTGCTGAGGACCAGTGCCAGAACCAGCCCTCCGGCCACGCCGGAGATCCATTCCGTGCGGTCATCGTGGCGGCACCGACCGTCCGGGACGGCGCGGACCGGCTCCGCTCAGCCCGTCGGCCGGGCCAGCAGGGTGCGCACCCCCTCGGAGGTGAGGGTGAGTCCATGTGCGGAGCTGCCGTCGATGGCGAGCGAGAGGTCGTCGGCCGGCCACTGGGAGGCGAGCGCGCCCAGGGGGACCAGACGGTAGCGGGAGACGGAGGGCAGCAGGTCGGCCATCGTCATCTCCGAGGTGAACACGGGCACCACCGGGTTGTTCCCGGGGCGTTCCAGGACCGGCAGGGCCACCACCGAGGGGTCGGTGGCTTCCTCGGCGGCTGCGTCGTCCGGTACGGGGACCAGCACGTCGCTGCTCGCGAGCGTGTCCAGCGCGGCCGGGTCCTCGGCGTTCTCGGCCAGCGTGTCCAGCGCCCGCTGGGCCGGTGTCGGCATGTCGTCGTACGCGGGTGTCTCCATGGCAGATCCCCTGCTAGCGGCGGTCGTACGGCGTGCCCGAAGCCGCTCGGCCCCGGACGCGGTCCTGGGCGCGTACCCCGTCGGACGCGCCGTATGCCGGTGAGCCGAAGGTGATGGTCAGCCGGAAGTGGCCGGGCCGAGTCCGGCGGAGTGCGCGGCGAAGCGCCGTCGGCCGCCCGGCCGGTCCGCGGGCGTGCCGAGGAACCAGTCCCGCGGCCAAGCCGCAGAGCAGGGGCGAGACGATGACGCCGAGGAGAGTCGCGGCCGGGGACGTACGCCGAGTGCTGGCTGATGTCCCCGTCGACGGCGGCCACCGGTGCGCTCGCGCGCGGCAGGCGACGGTCCGGGACCGCTGGGACCGGCTGCGGAACCGTCAGCCGCCGAGGAGTTCGGCGAACCGCCGGGCGCCGATGTTCCCGCCGGAGAGGATGACGCCGATCCGACGGGGCAGCGGCTCGACGCGGTGGGCCAGCAGCGCGGCCAGGGCGCTCGCGCCGCTCGGTTCGACGACGGTCTTCAGGCGCTCGAAGGCGAACCGCATGCCCTCGCGGATCTGGTCGTCGCTGACGAGGCTGATGCCGTCGAGCAGGCGCCGGTTGATCGAGAAGGTGAGCTCACCGGGGATGTCCGCGGCCTGGCCGTCGGCGATCGTGCGGGGTACGGGGACGGAGACGCGCCGGCCCGCGTCCAGGGACCGCTTGGTGTCGTCCCCGGCCTCCGGCTCCACGCCGATCACCCGGATGTCCGGCAGCAGCCCCTTGGCGGCGGTGGCGCTCCCGGCGATCAGCCCGCCGCCGCCGACCGGCACGACGAGGGCGTCCAGGTCGCCGGCCTCCTCGAGCAGCTCCAGGGCCGCCGTGCCCTGTCCGGCGATGACATGGGGGTGCTCGTACGGCGGGATCAGGGACAGACCGCGGTCGGCGGCAAGGGCCTCACCGATCGCGACCCGGTCGCCGGTGTAGCGGTCGTAGGTGACGATCTCGGCGCCGTATCCGGCGGTCGCCTCCAGCTTGGCGCGGGGCGTGTCCTCCGGCATCAGGATCACGGCCGTGGTGCCGAGCTCGCGGGCGGTCAGGGCGACGGCCTGGGCGTGGTTGCCGGAGGAGTAGGCGGCGATGCCCTTGGCCAGGTGGCCGGGGCCGAGCCGGGACGCGGCGTTGTAGGCGCCGCGGAACTTGAAGGCGCCGACGCGCTGGAGGTTCTCGCACTTGACGAACACCTCTGCGCCCACCCGCTCGTCCAGCGTCCGCGAGCGCAGCACCGGCGTCCGGTGGGCGATTCCCTTGATCCGCGCGGCGGCGTCCTGGATGTCGTGCAGGCTGACGGGCGGGATGTCGGACATGGGCCGTACTCCGTTCTGGGCGCTGCCGGGCGCCGCGGTCACCGGATGCCGGGACATCCTGGCCGGACTGGAATCATAGTCCAGCACATAGACGGAAAGTCCAGATTCCGGCTGCGGCTACGGCAGCGCCCAGTGCGAGCACGTCCTGCGGGGACTCAGAGCACCTGGGGGACTCAGAGCACCTGGCCGGGATCACCGGGCTTGATGCGGCCGCGCCAGGCGCCGGTCTCGCCGCCGCGGTGCTCGATGTAGTCCTTGAACCGGCGCATGTCGCCCTTGACCCGCCGGTCGATCATCCCCAGCGCGTCCGCGCCCTTCTCCGCGACACCCTCGGGCTCGATGTCCATGACGAGCTCCACACGGGTGTGCGTGTCGTCCAGGCGCTGGAAGCGGACGGTTCCCTTCTGCTGGGTCTCACCGCCGACGGTGCGCCAGGTGATCCGCTCGTCGGGGAGCTGGTCGACGATCTCGGTGTCGAACTCCCGCTTGATTCCACCGATCTTGGTGGTCCAGTGGTTGTGGCGGTCGTCGAGCTGCCTGACCTCTTCCACTCCCTCCATGAACTGCGGGAACTGCTCGAACTGCGTCCACTGGTTGTAGGCGGTGTGGACGGGGACCTCGACCTCAACCGCTTCCTTGACCGTGCTCATGCGTGCTTCCTCCTTCATTGGTCGGCTTTCGTCGGCCGGCGTCCGGGTACCCCCGTGGGCGGCCTGTTCACAGCGATCCGCGCAGATCGGCGCGATGGCGTCGTCCGCGCATGTCCTCCGGCGAGCGGATGTCCGCCACCGTGATCACCTGGCCGTGCTGTCGGTCCTGGTCGTGATCCACGGCGCGGTCCGTGATCGGGGCCGTGCGCGGCTCGTCCGGGCGCGGTCGGTGGCCGAGGCCGCCCAGCAGGTCCTGACGGGGCCGCTGCCGCTGTCCGTCGGCCCGCCGAGGACCGCGGCCCTCGTTCCCTCCGGCGCGCTGGACGGAGACCGGCCCCGGGGCGCTCATGGCCACGTCCCCCGCGACGTCCCGGCCCGCACCGGGGGCCGCCTGGACCACGCCGCCGTTCTCCGCACGCCCGACGTCGAGCGCCGGCGCGGCCGGATCGTGGGGCCGGGGAACCGTCAGCGGTCCAGCTCCTCCTGGATCGGTGTCCTCGGCTCCTCCCGCAGATGCTGGGAGAGCCCGGGCTTGCCGCCCTCGCGGGCCTGCTCCGCGCGCTGCGTGGCGTTGTACCCGAGGTCGGAGTCCGGGTCCACCCGGACCGACCGGGCCACGTCCTCACGACTCGTGTACTGCTCCGGCGGGATGCCGCGCAACGCCTTGACGACCTCTTCGGAGGCGCCCGCCGAACGCGCCGCCGTGACCAGCCGGTCCTTGTCGGCCGGGAAGTCGACGTCCTTGATCGCGCCCAGCACCTCCGGAACGCTGGTGTGTGCCATCGCGAACCTCCTTGCCCTGCCAGTCGTCGTGCCTGCCGGTTTCTGACGGCGAGTACCCGGGACATGCCGGGGGACACGGGATCACCCGTGAGCGCGGAACACCTCCTGCGCCTTGCGCAGGCGGAGGTCCTCCAGCGTGCGCAGCTGCCGTTCGGCCCGTTCGAGCAGCTCGTCGATCCGGCGCGGGTCGAGGCGCCCGTCCGCGTCCGCCAGCGGACGCAGCGTCCGCCAGCCGGCCGCCTTGCCCTCCACGCCGAGCCGGAGGAACTCGAGTTCCAGGACCGTGCTCAGCGGAGACCGGTTGACGACGCGCCCGTTGGGTTTGAACCGCCCCGCCCACTCGGCCGCGACCGCCGCGCCGACCTTGTAGCGGCGCGCCGGGACCCCGAGCCGGTGCATGACGCCCAGCAGGCTTCTGCGGTCCTCAGCGATCTCCCGTGCGAGCGGTTCCAGCACCTCGCCGAGCGGGGTGCCGCGGTGTGCCCGGGCCACGTACCCGGCGCGGCGGGTGCCGACGGTCGCCCCCGCCAGGTGGTCGTTGAGGTAGATGCCGAGCAGGCCCACCGTGAGCGAGCCGGCCGGTTTCGTACTCGTCGCGTTTGCGCCTGGGACGTCACTCCTGCTCATCGCGGCCTCCTCGTCGAACCGAGCCCTCTGGGTTGACCGAAGCCCCGGGTACCCATCCGGTGCCGGCTTTTCAGGCGATGCCCGGTTCGCGGGGAAACGGGAGGCAACCCGCGACGGACCGACCCCGGGGGTGCTGTTCGCCGTCTGCGCGGTCTCCGGCACCATCCGCAGCTTCGAGATGGGTCCGCTGTGGCCGGGACCGGCGCGGTGGCGCCGGCCGGCATCGCCGTTGTGCACGCGGACGCGCCGGGACTCTTCCACGGGCCGCGGCCTTCCTGCGGAGCTGGGGCGTCGCCCAGTACCCCCTGATGTGCCCCCGTCGGTCACCGCCGGCGACAGCGCCTCCACGACCTCCGTCCTCGGCGCGAGCCCGGTGGCGCCGGCGGTCGGCCACGGAAAACCGGAATCGCCCCGCCGGGGCGTGGGTACCTGAGCAGTCCGGTGCCACGTCCGGCGCCGTGTCACACAGAACACTGGAACATCTCAACGCCTGGAGGAGCCATGGCGGCTGTCAGGCCCACCGATCTGCAGAAAGCCCTGTCCGGCGCGGAGTACCCGGCCGACCGGGACCAGCTCCGGAAGGTCGCGGAGAAGAACCACGCTCCGAAGGAGATCACCGAGCGCATCTCCCACCTCGGGAAGAAGGAGTTCCAGAACCCGGCCGAGGTCAGCAAGGCCGTGTTCGACAAGGAGTGACACAGACGACGGTCCGTCCCCCACCGGGGTTCCGGCGGGGGACGGACCATGTCAGGTCGCGGGCCGGCGTGGGGTCACGGAACGCGTGGGCGCGGAATACAGGGCCACGTCACTCGCCCGGGGCGAGGGTGCCCGCGAGGACGCGTGCCGCGTCGGCGATCAGTGCGTTGTGCACCGGCGCGTCCTTGACCGTCTTCGACGACAGCACGGCCAGTCGCGCGGACACGCTCCGGTTGATCGGCAAGACCGGAATCTTCCTCCACCCGCGCCATGAGATCGGCGTGGTGGAGGCCGAGTCCGGCGACCGCGTGGCAGTCGCCGCGCTCACCCGCTGCGACCGGCGGGCCGACCTGGCACCGGACATCGACCTCGCGATCGGCGCCGGCGCCCGGCAGGTCTTCGCGGCGCTGCGCCGCTGAAGCGACCCGGGTGCCCCGGCGGGGGCCGTCAGCCGTTCGCCGAGGCCTTCTTGATCGCCTCGCGGATCCGGGAGTACGTGCCGCAGCGGCACACGTTCTCGATCCGGTCGATGTCGGCGTCGGTCGGCTGGGCCGTCTTCTTCAGCAGGGCCGCCGCGGCCATGATCTGGCCCGGCTGGCAGAAGCCGCACTGCGCGACGTCGCAGTCGATCCAGGCCTGTTGCACGGGGTGCAGTGTGCCGCCGTGGGCCAGGCCCTCGATCGTGGTGACCTTCCGGTCCGCGCAGTCGGCGACCGGCACGACACAGGGCTGGATCTCCTCGCCGTCGAGGTGACTCGTACAGGCACGGCAGACGCCCACGCCACAGCCGTACTTGGGACCGGTGACGTTCAGCAGGTCCCGCAGCACCCACAGCAGCGGCATGTCGGCCGGTGCCTCGACGGTGACCGGCTTCCCGTTGAGGACGAAGGAGTAGGACGGCATCGGCACCTTCTCAGAAGCTGTCAGAGGTTGTCAGAAGTTGATGGGGAAGCGGCGCGGCTTGGTAGCGGTCGCCCGGGCGTAGGCGTTGGCGACGGCGCCGGCCGCGGCCGGGACACCGAGTTCGCCGGCGCCGCCCGGTTCCCGGCGGGAGGGCAGGATGTGCGCCTCGAAGCGGAGCGGGGCGTGCCGCTGGCGGGCGTAGTGGAAGTCGGCGTAGCTGCTCTCGCGGACGGCGCCCCGGTCGATGTGCAGGCCGGCCTGGAGGACGGTGGAGATGCCGTCGATCGCGGTACCCATGAGCTGGGCCTGGAGGCCACGCGGATTGACGGCCGTTCCGACGTCGGCCGCCATCACCACCTTGGTCACCCGGGGGTTCTTCGGGTCGGTGGCGTCGATCTCGGCCAGGCAGGCGACGCACGAGCCGTACTCCTCGTGGACGGCGACGCCCTGCCCGTGGCCGGCCGGCAGGGTCCGGCCCCAGTCCCCGGCGTCCGCGACCTTGGCGAGTACGGCTTTGACGGCCTTGTTCCTGAGCGTGGTGCGCCGGAAGGCGACCGGGTCCTTGCCCAGGGCCGCGGCCACCTCGTCGACGACGATCTCCTCCGCGGTCCGCATCGTCCCGGAGTCCACCGACCGCCAGGCGCCGAGCGGGATCGCCAGTTCCACCGAGCCCCAATCCCCGGAGATGCGGCCGAAGTTGTACAGGCCGCTGTCGCTGGGCAGCGGACCGGCGGCCGGTGCGACGGCCGGTTTCACCCCGCCCTGCGCGGACAGTCCCTGCCCCTCGTACGACTCGCTCACCGAGGCCATCGCGTGGGCGAAGGCGACCACCCTGCCCCGTGCGTGACTGGCCCGGATCCGGTGGTGACTGGCCGGGCGCATCCGGCCGTGCCGGATGTCGTCGGCGCGGCTCCACATCAGCTTGACCGGCCGGCGTGCCGCCTTCGAGATCAGGGCCGCCTCGATCGCGGCGTCGTGGTTCAGCCGCCGGCCGAACGAGCCGCCGCCCCGTATGACATGGACCCGTACCTTCGACTTGGGCAGCCCGACCGCCGCGGCGATGCTCTCCCGGGCGTCCATCGGTGTCTGGGAGGAGAACCAGACCTCGGCACGGCCGGCGCGGACGTCCGCCACCGCGGTCAGCACCTCCATCGGCGCATGGCTGACGAAGGCGAACTCGAACTCGCCCTCCGTCTGCGCCGATCCGCGCGGCGCACTGCCGAGCCGTGGCACGGCGGCCCGCAGCCGCGCGCGGATCGCGGCGTCGGACAGCGAGGCGAGCGGCCCCGGCTTCCAGGTGATCCGCAGGGCGTCCCTGGCCTTGAAGGCGTGGTGGAAGGAGTCCGCCACGACCGCGACCCCACCGGCGACCTCGACAACGGCGTGGACGCCCGGCATCGAGCGGGCCACCCGGTCGTCGACGGAGACGACCTTGCCGCCGAGCGTCGGCGGCCGGGCCACCACGGTCGGCTTCGCTCCGGCCACCGCCAGGTCTCCGGCGTACTCGGCCTTGCCGGTGACGATGTCCCGGGCGTCGATCCGGGTCGTCGGCCGCCCGATCACCCGGTGCCGTGACGCCGGCCTGGGCCTGCCCGGCACGGCCGGCCGCTGGATCCGGGCGGCGCTCGCGGACAGGGACCCGAAGGTGGCCGTACGCCCGTCCGGCGCGATCACCTTCGTGTCCCGGGTCCGCAGGGACCGCGCGGGGAGGTGCCAGCGCCTGGCCGCCGCGGTCACCAGCTTGGCGCGCGCCGTGGCGGCCAGCTCGCGGGCCGGACCGTACAGCGAACTGACCGAGCTCGAACCGCCCGTGTACTGGTTGCCCTTGGCCCGGGCGTCGGCGAGGGGGATGTCGACATCGACGAGCCGGGCGTCCAGCTCCTCGGCGATCATCATGGCGACCGCGGTGGTGACGCCCTGGCCGACCTCGACACGCGGCAGTCGTACGACCACCTTGTTGGCCTCGGTGACCTCCAGGACCAGCATCTCCTCGTCGGTACCGGTCACCAGGACGTCCGACGGTCTCCGGGCGGGTTCGGCGCCTTCCGCCCGCGCCGACGACGTGTCGCAGCCGAGGGGTGCCGCGACGGTCAGGGTGGACGCCGCGAGCGAGTAGACCACGAACCTGCGGCGGGACAGCTGACGGGCCACCAGGCGCTCCTCTCCACGTTCCGGACTGGTTCGACTGGTAGGAGGGGTCAGCGCTCGTCAGGGTTGCCTGCGCAGGCCGGCCGGCGAGATCGCCCGCCGGGTGCTCGCCCGTGCGGCCCGACCGGGCTATGCGCGCCGGAGCAGGGCGTCCATCGTCTCCTCCAGGTACGCGGGGAACTCCTCGCGCGAGGGCAGCGCGGACGGCACGGCATGGCCGAGCTGGGTGTGCCCCAGATAGAAGCTGTACGCCATCAGCCCGCGCCGGCGCGCCTCGTCCTCGGGGAAGCCGAGTTCGGCGAAGAGCCCGGCCAGGTAGCCGATCCGGCGCTCGGTGACCTGCCGCAGCGCGGCGGCGACCTGGGGGTGGTCGGTGCTGGCGAGCAGCGAGACCTCCAGCGGATCGGCGGTGGCCGGCTTGATGACCTCGGTGAACAGCCGGCGCAGACGCCTCTCCGGGTCCGGCTCGGTCTCGGCCCCCGCGATGATCTCCTCGGTGTCCGCCTCGACCCAGCGGGCGAGCGCGGCCCCGATCAGTGCCTCGCGGTTGTCGAAGTGCCAGTAGAAGCTGCCCTTCGTGGCACCGAGGCGGGCGGCGAGCGGTTCGACCGCCACCGCCGCGAGGCCGCCGCCCTCCCCGATGGCGGCGAGCGCGGCATCCGCCCAGTCGCGGGCGGTGAGCCTGGCCTTCCTGGTCTGTTGCCGTTGCACCATGTCCATACGCTACCGTATGGTCTCCATACGCCAGCGTATGGAGGTACGCGAATGCTCAAGGACAGGCCCGTAACGGTGGGTTTCCCCCAAGGCGCCCGGCTGATCAGGACAGCCGTGGACCGGCCCGACTACCAGGACGCGTACGCCATGGAGCTGCGGCCCGGAATGCCGCGCGATCCGGCCGCCTGGACGGGCATCCTGCGTGACGCCTTCCCGATCGCGGCGCAGCAGGACGGCGAGGCGCTCATGGACGTGAGCACGGCCGGTCTCGACGCCTGGGCCTCGATCGTCGTCGACGACAAGTACGTCACCCTCTGCAGCTCGGTGAAGACGAACGCGTGGCGTTCCAGGCTGTATTGGGGCCTGGTGAAAAGGGTTCATCCCTTCATGGCCCGCGCGATGATGGTCCGCACCCACCGCAAGCTCGCTCTCGCCGCGCACGAGGCCGCGTAGGATTCCGTGGCGAGCACGTGCGGATGTCGTGGCCGCCGGCCTCGCAGTGGTGGCGTACAGGTCTGTCAGTACTGATTCGGGCCGCCGGACTGTCCGCCGAGCCCCTGCCAAAAGGCCTTCCCGGAGTCGGCGGGCGATGAGCCGCTCGCCTCCGCCGGTCGTGCGAAGGAGTTCCACGGCCCATGGTCCGGCTGATGGCCACCTCACCGGCAGGGCGGAGAATCTCATGACCGCGACGGTGGATCCGGATCGCTCGGCGTGCGACGTGATCGCCCTCGGGGGCGCGGCGGCGGGTGAGAACGCCGCCCAGTACGCGAGCCAGTTCTCCGGACTGTCCTCGGTGCTCGCGGAGAACGACTGCTCGGCGACGAGTGCCCGAGCGGGCCTGGCATGAGCGCGTCCCAGGACGCGATCGGCTGCCCGACCGCCTGACCGGGCCCGACGCCCGGCTCAGCCACGCGGGGGCAGGGCCGTCCGGCCCGGGGGCCTGGCTACCTCTGGGCCCGGCCGAGGCCGGCCTTGGCACAGGCGGGCCGGAGCTCCCGGGTGCATATCTGGTTGATGGTGTACACGCCGCCCGTGACGAGCGTCCCCCTGATGTTACCGACGGTCACCGCGTGCGGAGTGAGCAGGACGGACGGGATGTGCTTGGTGGTGGGACTGTCGGTCGTCGTCGTGGCGACGTCTCGGGGACTCCCGCCGCGCCCTGCGGCGACGGCCATGGCGGCGGCCGCGTCGGCTTCCGCCCTGAAGGGCTTGTACACCGTCATGTACTGCTCACCCTTGACGATGCGCCGCACGGCGTCGAGGTCGGCGTCCTGGCCGGTGACGGGGGGAAGTTCCCTGACCCGGGCGCTCTTGAGAGCGGAGATGACGCCCGCGGCAATGGCGTCGTTGGCCGCCAGGACGCCGCCGATCCGGTCCGGGCCCAGGGCCGCGATGGCGGCGGACATGTTGGCGTTGGCGTTCTCGGTGCTCCAGCCCTGGGTGTCGTACGATCTGCCGATCTTCACCTTGCCGGTCAGGACGGACATCGCGCCCCTCCTGTACCACGCCGCGTTCGGGCTGGCCGGGTCGCCGTTCATCATGACGACGTCCTCGCTGCGCGTCCTGTCGCCCATGGCCTTGAGGAGCGCCTCACCCTGGAGCCGGCCGACCTGCGCGCCGTCGAAACTGACATAGCCCGAGATCGGGCCTTCGGCGAGCCGGTCGTAGGCGACGACGGGGACACCCGCCTTGCGCGCCTCCTGGACCGAGGAGCGGACCGCCCTGGTGTCGACGGCGTCCAGGATCAGGACTCCTGCCCCCTTGGTGATCATGGAGATCATCTGCTGGCTCTGCCGCGTCGCGTCGTTCTCGGCGTTGGCGTACTCCACAACGCAGCGGGGACACAGATCCTTCAGCCGCTTCTCGATCAGCGGCTTGTCGAAGTGTTCCCAGCGGGGGAGCATGCGGCTCGGGAGCAGCAGGCCGACGGTGAAGCTGTCCGAGTTCGCCCCTTCCTCTCCCCCGCAGGCGGCCAGCGGCATCGTCATGAGCCCCGCGACCAGCGCCGCGACGACATGCCGCGTACCGGTTCTCATGGCGGACCCCCCTGGTTGGCGCGGGGCCCCGTGCCCGTGCCGGCCGGCTCGCGCCGCGGCACGGCGATCTCGCTCCAGACCTGCTTGCCGCGGGCGACCGGCACCGAGCCGAAGGAATCCGACATCGCTTCGACCAGCAGCAGCCCTCGTCCGCCGGTCGACTCCCAGTCCACGATCACCGGCTTGGCGGGCGCGCGCGCGGACGAGTCGCTCACGCAGACGCGCACCCGGTCCCCGCGGAGCATCAGGTCGACGTGGACCGGCCCCTGGGTGTGCACCAGGGCGTTGGTGACGAGTTCGGACACGACCAGCAGTACCGGGTCGGCCACTTCTTCGACCTGCCACCGGCGCAGTGTGCGCGCGGTGAACCGACGGGCGTGCATGACGGCGTCCGGCAGCCGCCACACCGCCCATCCGGCCCGGATCGGCCGGGTCTTCATGCCGTCGTAGCGCAGCAGCAGCAGCGCCACGTCGTCCTCGCGACGGCCGGCGTCGCCCAGCAGTTCGTCGGCCACCCGCCCGGGATCCGACGGATCGGCCGCGGCGAGCGCGGTGCGCGTCCGGTGCATGCCCTCGTCCAGGGGCAGGTCGGCGGCCTCGACCAGGCCGTCGGTGACCAGGGCGAGCAGCGTGCCGGGGGCCAGTGCCACCGCGGTCATGGGAAACTCCGCCTCCGCGGAGATGCCCAGCGGCAGCGCGCCCTCGACCTGCACCTCCTCCGTCCTGCCGTCGGGATGGCGGACCAGCGGTGCGAGGTGTCCGGCCCGGACGAAGAGGGTGGTGCCCTCCTCCATGTCCAGTTCGGCATAGCAGCAGGTGGCGAACAGATCGGTCTCCATGCCGACGAGGAGCCGGTTGGCGTGGGAGACGACCACGTCGGGTGGGTGTCCCTCCACGGCGTACGCCCGGACCGCGGTACGCATCTGCCCCATGATCGTGGCGGCTCCGGCACTGTGCCCCTGCACGTCACCGATGACCAGCGCCACCCGGTCCTCGGAGAGGGCGATGACGTCGTACCAGTCGCCGCCCACCTGCAACCCCCGCCGGGCGGGCAGATAGCGGGCGACGGCCGTCCCCCCGGGCAGTTCGGGCAGGCGCCGGGGCAGCAGGCTGCGCTGCAGCATCGTCGCCAGCTCCTGCTCCGCGTCGTATGCGTGGGCGCGCTTGAGGGCCTGGCCGACCAGCGCCGCGGTGGCGGTCAGCAGGGACCGCTCCTCGGGAGCGAACCCGTGCGGCTCGTCCCAGCCGATCAGGCACACGCCGGCGACCCGGTCCCTGGCGGGGAGCGGCAGGACGGCCAGCCCTCCGGGGCCGATACCGGCGAGTCCGGGTTCGAGGGGCGTGCCGGCGGGCCACAGACCCATGCGTCCGTCCCGCAGAGCCGACCGCAGGGTGGGCAGGGCGCTGACCGGTGCGTCGGGCCACTCCGAACGCCACTCGGGGCGCCACGCCTCCGGCCAGACGGCGGGCTGCGGCGGGTCGAGCACGGTCACCATGAGCCGGTCGTCCTGCAGCTCGGCGAGGGCGATCCGGTCGGCGCGCAACGGCTCCCGCAGCGCGGTGACCACCACTTGGCTGACGTCGGCGACCGTGGTGGCGTCGTCGAGCGCGGCGGTCAGCCACTGGATCCTGGAGACGTCGTCGCCGCTGCGGGGCAGGACCGAGGTCGCCGTCACCACGCCCAGTACCTGACCCGGCCGGTCGTCGGTGCCCGCCTCCACCCGGCAGCTCAGGCTCAGCCAGCGCATCTCGCCACTGGGGCAGCGGACCCGGAACTCCAGCTTCCGACTGCCGAACGCCTGGGGGGGCGGTTCCAGTACCGACATCAGTGCGTGCATGTCCTCCGGGAGGGCGTGCGCGAGCAGGGTGTCCGCCTTGCCGTCGAAGTCGCCCGGCCTGATGCCGACCAGCTCGAGCAGGGTCTCGTCCGCCTCGATCAGGCCGGTGTCCGGCACCAGGACGAAGGAGCCGGCGTGCAGACCCCGCAGGGCGGGACCCAGCAGCGGGGGCGACACCGGTCCCCCGGCCCGGAGCAGGCCGGCGACCGCCTCGGCGTACCGCTCCAGGAAGCGCTGTTGCTCGGCCTCGAAGCCGTCCGCGGCACCCACGACGACGAGGCAGCCCAGCCGCCCGCCCTCCGCCCCCAGGGGCAGCGCGCCGAGCGACGCGTCCGCTCGCGGCGGCGCCGGGCCGCCCTCGGCGAAGGAGGCGAGCGCCGCGGGATGCAGCCACAGCGACCGGCCGGTACGGAAGGCTTCTGCCGCGGGTGAGCCACCGGACAGGGTCAAGCGCTCCGGCAGTCCGTAGGCGGAGCCTGCCCGTCCGGCGGTTTCCACCAGCCGGAGCTCTTCGTGCCCGGCGTCGGGCACATAGACCGCGGCCAGCGCCGCTCCGGCGAACGCCAGGGCGCACACCGTCGCGGCGGCGTCGGCCACCGGAGGCGGTGCGCCGGTGTCGGCGGCGCCGGCCTCGGATGCCCGCAGCTGCGAGACTCCGGCCCGGGCACTGCCGTCATGAGGCATCCGCAACCCACCTCCCGTCCAGGCCGAGATTCCGGCAGGTGGAGATCAGGGCACCCCCACACCAGAATCGCATATACGAGCTAACCGGACAGATCGGCTTTAAAGCCACCCCTGGTGGGCCGGCCACCGGGGGGTCGTCCCGGGTTCGCAGATCACCACAGCCGGTGTCACACTGACGACGTGGTCGTTTTCCCACGCCCACATGGTCGGAGCGGGCTTTTCGGCGTCGGCGCCGTGGCCGTCCGCCGGGTCTGGGCTTCCCACGTGACCCGGCCGATGAGCCGGTTGCCGGCCACCCGGCGTCGACGAGGGAGGTCTCCCTCATGAAGGCCTTCATACGGAACGCGGTCATGGTCACGGCCGCGTCGACGACCGTTGCTCTCGGAGCCTGCGGGACGGACCCCGGGGGCACCTCCGACGGTGGGAACGCGCCGAGGATCGGTCTGCTGCTGCCGGACGCCACCACCGCTCGTTGGGAGTCACAGGACAGGCCCTTGCTCGAGAAGAGGATCAGGGAGCTGTGCGACACGTGCACGGTCGAGCACGCCAACGCCAAGGGCGATGTGGCCATCCAGCAGGAACAGATGGACTCGTTGATCACCAAGGGGGTCGACGCCATCGTGCTCGTGGCCGTGGACGCCAGGTCGCTCGGCGCCACGGTCAGGAGGGCGCACGAGGCGGGTGTCCCGGTGATCGCCTACGACCGGCTCGCCGAAGGCCCGATCTCGGGATACGTCTCCTTCGACGGCCAGGAGATCGGCAGACTCCAGGGCAGGGCCCTGCTGAAGGCCATGGGTGACAGGGTGCCCGGCGGCCGGATCGTCATGATGAACGGCGATCCCAGCGACCCCAACGCGGTGGCGTTCAAGCAGGGCGCGCTGGCCGTACTCCAGGGGAAAGTGAAGATCGCCAAGGCGTACGACACTCTCCAGTGGCGGGCGGAGGCAGCGCACGTGAACATGTCCAACGCCATCTCCACCCTCGGCGCCGGCAGCATCGACGGGGTCTACGCCGCCAACGACGGCCTCGCCGCCGGCAGTATCTCGGCCATGAAGGCGAACAAGGTCGCTCCGCTGCCCCCCGTCACCGGCCAGGACGCCGAACTCGCGGCCGTGCGCCGAATCGTCGGGGGCGATCAGTACATGACGGTGTACAAGCCCTTCGGGCCGGAGGCTTCCGCCGGCGGCGCCATGGCCGTGGCCGTGGCCCGCGGTGACAGCCTCGACCGGATCGCCGCGGGCAAGGTGCGGCCCCGCGGCGGGACGGCGGTTCCGGCCGTCCTGCTCACCCCGGTGTCCGTGACCGCCGGCAACATCAGGAGCACCCTGGTGAAGGACGGCGTGTACACGATCCGGCAGATCTGCACCCCCCAACTCGGGGCCGCCTGTGACAAGGCCGGTCTGACCTGACGCGCCGGTTCGCCGCCGGTTCCCGACCAGGCCCGGGTCCCGGGGAAGGAGATGGTTTCTCGTGCCGACTCTCCCCCTGCTGGCGCTGCACGGCGTGTGCAAGCGCTTCGGCGTCGTCGAGGTGCTCAAGGACATCGAGCTGGAGATCCACGCCGGCCAGGTCCTCGCTCTCATGGGCGACAACGGGGCCGGCAAGTCCACCCTGGTCAAAGTGATCTCCGGCGTCGCCCCCGCCGACAGGGGCGCCATCGAGTGGGAGGGCCGGCCGGTCCACATCAGGCGCCCCCACGACGCCCGCGACCTCGGCATCGCCACCGTCTACCAGGACCTCGCACTGTGCGGGAACCTCGACGTCGTCGGCAATCTCTTCCTCGGACGGGAGATCCGCAGGTTCGGGTTGCTCGACGAGGTCGAGATGGAACGCCGCACCCGGCAGCTCCTGGAACGCCTGACCAGGGGCATACCCGATCTGCGCGGCCCCGTCGTCTCGCTGTCCAGCGGCCAGCGGCAGACCGTCGCCATCGCCCGCTCCCTCCTCGGTGACCCGCGGGTACTCCTCCTGGACGAACCGACCGCGGCTCTGGGATTCGAGCAGACCGCCGAGGTCCTCGACCTCGTCGACCGGCTGCGGGACCGCGGCCTTGGAGTCCTGCTCATCAGCCACAACCTGGGCGACGTGAAAGCCCTCGCGGACCGGGCCGCCGTGCTGCGGCTCGGTCGCAACAACGGCTACTTCGACGTGAGCACCGCGTCCCAGGAACAGATCATCTCCTCCATCACGGGTGCCACGGAGAACGTGCCCCGCCGGACGGCCCACCGGGAGACGGGGTGGTGAAAGGGATGCACGGCATGGCGGACAACTCGCGGACCGAACCCGTCCCGCCCGGCACCCGGGCCCGTCGGCCGCGCCCCGTGCGGGCCGTCGCCGGTGCCGTGGAGGGCTGTGCCGCCGTCTTCCGGCACAAGCTGCGCGCGGGCGAACTGGGCTCGCTCCCCGTCATCCTGGTCCTCGCCGTGGTCTGGATCATCTTCCAGTCCCTCAACGACAACTTCCTCTCCCCCCGGAACCTGTCCAATCTCAGCGTGGACATCGTGGGTACGGGTCTGATCGCGGTCGGCATCGTCTTCGTGCTGCTGCTCGGGGAGCTCGACCTGTCGGTCGGCTCGATCAGCGGCCTCGCGGCGGCGGTCTTCGCCGTCCTGAACGTCAACAACGGCGTGCCGGAATGGCTTGCCCTCATCGTCGCGGTGCTCACGGGCACCGCGGCGGGAACCGTCCAGGGCTTCTCCTTCGCCAGGACCCGGGTGCCGGCGTTCGTCGTCACCCTCGCGGGACTGCTGACCTGGAACGGCGTCATGCTCTCCGTCCTCGGGACGAGCGGCACCGTCAACCTCGACGAGGACGGGCTCGTCGCCAAGCTGACCAGCTACTACTTCACCGGCCACGGCACCGCCTACGCACTGGCGGCGGTCGGCACCGGCATGGTCCTCCTCGCCTCCTGCCTCGACAGGCGGCGCCGCATGGCCGTCGGCATGCCGCACCGCTCGCTCCGGGGCATCGCGGTGCGCACGGCAGGACTCGCGGTGATCACGTTCGCTGCCGCATATCTGCTCAACCGGTTCCAGGGTCTGCCGCTCGCCCTCCTGATCTTCCTCGTGGTGGTGGCCGGCCTCGACATCGTCCTGCGGCGCACCCACTACGGACGGCAGGTGTACGCACTCGGCGGCAGCGTCGAGGCGGCCCGTCGCGCCAGCCTCAGCGTGACCCGGGTACAGACCGCGGTGCTCGCGGCCTCGGGCACCATGGCCGCGGTCGGCGGCCTGTTCCTGGCCTCGCGCATCACCTCGGTGAGCCAGACCTCCGGCTCGGGCGTCCTGCTGCTCAACGCCGTCGCGGCGGCCGTCATCGGGGGCACCAGTCTGTTCGGAGGACGCGGTACGACCTGGTCAGCGGTGCTCGGCATGCTGGTCATCCAGTCCATCGCCTCGGGCATGGCCCTCACGGACACCCCCACCGCGGTCCAGCTCGTGATCACGGGCGGGGTGCTCTTCGCCGCGGTGGTCATCGACGCGCTGTCGCGACGCTCGCAGGAGGCCCATGGACGGGCCTGACACGTCCGCTCCCCGTCGGTGATCGTTTCCTCGCCGGCCCGGATGCGGTGGATGGCAGGCAAGATGTGGGCCACTGCCCCGGCGGTGCGGCGGGCAAGGGTGGTGTACGCGTGACAGGAGAACACCCCCGTGGCCGAACCGCTCAGGGATGTTCCCCGCACGTCCGGCGCGGGCGTCGTGACCGAGGCCCCGGCATGGCGGCTGGACCCAGCGGCGTGCACCCGTCCGAACCCGGTGTGTCCCCGGTCGGCCGGCAGGCGGAGATCGCGCGCATCCTGCGGGTCGTCGAGGGCCGCGGCGAACCACAAGCTCTTCCAGAACGACGGCGCCACCCTGAGCCAGTGGGTGCGGCAGCGCAGGCTTGATTTCCCGCCGGCAGGATCTGGGCCGTACGGCATACCGGCGACTGACCGTGGCCGCCGTGGCACGCCGCTGGGGATTCCGCAGCCGGTGGCATTTCAGCCGGGTGTTCCGCGACGCCTACGGCATGTCTCCCAGCGGATGGCGGACACGCGCGTAGGGGGACCGCCCCGGCATCCGGCCCGGCCCGCTCACCAGGGGGTGCGGGCGTACGGCGCACACCGTGTGGGCGCCCGGCTCACCCGCTGGGGTGGCCGCTTGGCATGACGGCCTGCAGCCGCTGGTGCCCGCTCCCGTCCATCTCGACCTGCCGCGGCAGGTGCGGGAGCGGCTGGTCGCCGATCCGCCCACGGCCGTCCCGGGCCACGGGTGGCCGCGACCGCACAGCGCCGACCGGCGGCCACGCGACGTACGCGGGTTCACATGTGGAGGTGCCGTTCCATCCAGTCCGCGGCGGTCCGGCGGAACAGCCGCCGGTTGTCCGCACGCAGGAAGTCGTGGCCCTCGTCGCGCAGGGTCAGCAGCGCGGCCGGGATGCCCCGTTCACGCGCGGCCCGTACGAACTGCTGGGACTCCCCGGGCGGCACGTTGGTGTCGTGTTCGCCGTGGACGGCGAGCAGTGGGACACGCAGCGCGTCGATGCGGCTCATCGGCGACAGGGCACGCAGCAGCTCGCGGTCGCGCTCCGGGTGGCCGTACTTGTGCGCCGCCGACTCCGCGATCCAGGGCTCGGTACCGGCGAAGAACGTCAGGAAGTCAGACATGCCGCAGACGGCCACTCCGGTGCGGAACAGATCCGGGTGCCATACGAGGGAGGCGAACGTCAGATACCCGCCGTAGGACCGCCCCATGACCGCCAGCCGCGTCGGATCGGCGGGTCCCGCCGTCACCGCGTGGGCCGCGCAGTCCGCGACGTCGTCCAACGCGGCGAAGCGGCCCGCGCCCAGGTCGGCGTCGACGAACGACCGGCCGTGCCCCGAGGAACCGCGGACATCGGGGGCGAAGACGTCCAGGCCACGCCCGACCAGCTCGTGGTAGAGCGGGCTGAGGACCGGGCGTTCCTGCTCCTCCGGACCGCCGTGCAGGTGGATCACACAGGGCGCCGGTTCGTCCGGGGCACGCCCCGGCGCCCTGTAGTACCAGCCGCTCAGAGGCAGCCCGTCCCTCGCTGTGAGCCGCATGGGGACGGGCCGCACGGGCGGGCGCCCCGGCGGGACGGCGTCCTCGTCCTGGGACGACCAAGGGGTGCGGAGCAGGGACACGCCTTCATGGGCCCACCACACACCCGGTCGGCGTTGCGACCCGGACAGCGCGAGCAGCAGTCGCCCCGGGCCGGCCGCCGCGATGCGCGTGACGACCTCGTGGGGCAGGGGAAGGGGCCTGGTCGGACCCGTGCCGTCCGGGGCCTGCCGGGTCGGGAAGGTCTCGACGAGTTCGAGCTCGCTCGCGCCCTGCACGTTCCACGCCAGCGCGGCCGTACGGCCGTCATGAGCCAACGCCAGGAGTTCGAGATCGCTGCCCTCACGTTCCGCCACGACGGACGTCCCGCACGGGTCGCCGTCGGCGCCCAGAGCGACCGCGAAGAGCGCCGCGTACTCCCGGTCGGCGTTGCTGCGCAGCCACAGCGTCCGCCCGTCGGGGGAGAACCGGCCGATCCACGGGTCGCCGTCGGCGACCGGCATCGCGAATGCCGTCGCCGAGTCGGCCGTGCGCCGGACGACCGCCTCCCGTCGTCCGCGCGGCCCCCGGCGCAGCAGCGCCAGGCCGCCGTCATGGCTGAGGTCGCACACACGCAGGGTGGCGGCGTGCCTTTCCGTGGTGAGCAGAACGGGCGATGCCAGACCGTCGGGGTCGATCAGGTAGACCGACAGGCCGCCATCGGGCCGGACCGCCGGTGCGGCCGCAGCCGTGGCGTCGGCCGGCCTTCCGGTCGGTTCCGTCCCCGGTCCGGCGTCGTACGGGACGGGACCGAGGAGCGTCGCATGACCGTCCCGGTCCGCCCAGTCGGCGGGCAGGCGGGAGCCGCCGGGGTGACCGTCGGCCCGGCCGGGGGCCGAAAGCGTCTGCCCGGTGACGTCCCCGTACGTGTGGGCGGCCGGTGCGGCGACGGTGACGGCGACGGACGAGCCGTCGTGCCCCCAGCAGCCCAGATAGGCGGAACTGGCCGGGTCGGCCCCGGCCAGGATGCGGCGGCCGGTGCCGTCGGGCCGCACGCACAGCACCCGCGAGTGCTCACCACCGCCCGGTGCGGTGGTGTAGGCGATCCAGCGGCCGTCCGGTGCCCAGGACACCTCTTTGACGGGATCCGGCGAGGAGTCGAGCAGCCGCACCTCGTCGCCGTCCACGGGTCCGGCCCACAGTTGGGGAACGCCGCCTCGGTCGCAGATGAAGGCCACCTCGGTGCCGTCGGGGTTGGCGGAGGGATACCAGCAGCCGTGCGCCCGCAGCCGTGTCACGGCGTCTCGCGGGCCACCCGCCTCGGGCAGGGGCACCGGCGCCGGGGCGGCGGCGCTGGCACCACCGTGCACGTCCGCAGACCCGATGTCCGAAGGCTGCGCAGCCGCCGGGGCCGCGCCGGGTGTCCCGGGGTGGGCGACGACGGGCTGCCGGGCCGGCGCCGGGCCGTGCGGGGCCCGCACTCCCCGGTCGTCCGTCACTTGATTCCGTGCGTCTGCAGCCATATCTCCAGCAAAGCTATCTGCCACAGGGCGTTGGCTTCGCGCTTGGTCCGGTGCTCGTCGGGCGCCGCGAGGAGTTCGGCCACGTACGACTCCTGGAAGAGGCCGCGTTGCCTCGCCTCGGGCGCCTGGAGCGCCTCGCGCACTCGCTGCAGGACGGGACCCGCCATGTGCCGGATGGCCGGAACCGGGAAATAGCCCTTGGGGCGGTCGACGACCTCGCGGGGCAAGAGCTTGCGGCCTGCCTCCTTCAGCACGCCCTTGCCGCCGTCGGCCAGTTTGAGTTCCGGCGGGCAGGCCGCGGCCAGCTCCACCAGTTCGTGGTCGAGGAACGGCACCCGCGCCTCCAGGCCCCAGGCCATGGTCATGTTGTCGACGCGCTTGACCGGGTCGTCGACGAGCATGACGTGCGTGTCCAGCCGCAGAGCCGCGTCCAGCGCGGTCTCCGCCCCCGGTACCGCCATGTGCTCCCGGACGAAGCGGCCCGAGACGTCGTCGTGGGGCAGCATGTGGGGCCGCAGGATCCGGGCGAGGTCGGCATGCGGCCGATCGAAGTACGTCGTGGCGTACCGCTCCGGTTCGTCCTCACGTGCGACCGCGGCCAGCTGCGGGTACCAGTGATAGCCGGCGAACACCTCGTCGGCGCCCTGCCCGCTCTGCACGACCTTCACCTCCTTGGACACCTGCTCGGACAGCAGGTAGAAGGCGACCACGTCGTGGCTGGTCATCGGCTCGCTCATCGCCGCGACCGCCCCGTCCAGGGCCGTCGACACCCGGTCGGAGGGAACCATCAGCCGGCGGTGGTCGGTGGCGAACTCCCGGGCCACCAGGTCCGAGTACCGGAACTCGTCGCCCTCCTCGCCGCCCTCCGACTCGAACCCGACGCTGAACGTCATCAGGTCACGCTGGCCCTCGTCGGCCAGCAGCGCGACGATCAGACTGGAGTCCAGGCCTCCGGAGAGAAGGACACCGACCTGTACGTCGGAGACCATCCGACGGCGCACGGCCGTGCGCAGGGCGTCCAGCACCGCGTCACGCCATTCGTCCGCGCCCATGCCGGCGTACTCGGCCCGGCGCGTGTAGGACGGCTGCCAGTAGCAGTGATCCCGGTGGGTGCCGTCCGGTTCGACGACCCGCACGGTGGCCGGGGGGAGCTTGCGCACCCCGTTGAGGACGGTGCGCGGCGCGGCGACCGTGGCATGCCAGCTCAGGTACTGGTGGACGGCCACCGGATCGAGCGAGGTGTCCGCGTCTCCGGCGGCGAGGAGGGCGGGCAGCGACGAGGCGAACCGCAGCCGGCCCGGCGTCCGCGCCAGGTACAGGGGCTTGATCCCGAGCCGGTCACGGGCCAGCACCACGCGGCCGGTCCGGTGCTCGACGAGAGCGAAGGCGAACATACCGCGGAAATGCTCGACGCAGGCTGTTCCCCACTGCTGGTAGGACTTGAGCACCACCTCCGTGTCGGACGTCGACTCGAAGCGGTGGCCAAGACTCCGCAGCTCTTCGCGCAGCTCCTGATAGTTGTACACGCAGCCGTTGAAGACGCCGGTGACCTCACCCCGGGCATCGGTCATCGGCTGTGCCCCGAGGTCCGACAGGTCGATGATCTTCAGTCGTCGGTGTCCCAGCGCGACCGCGCCCCGCGTCCAGATTCCCTGCCCGTCGGGCCCACGGGCGGCGAGCCGGTCGCTCATGCGTCCGACGGCCGCCAGGTCGGGTCGCCGGCCGTCGAAGCGGATCTCCCCGCTCAGACCGCACATGACGAGCCGCCTCCCTTCCGCACACCGTCGTCGACGCGCCGGGACGGGAGTACCGGGTCGCGCCCGCCGGTCACGAGCTGGGCGGTGCTGCTGGACATGACGAAACCCTTTCTGAACACATGGGTGAGGGATGCGCGTCGTACGGGCGTACCGTGCGCGGACGGGGCGACAGCCGCCGGCCGGCGCGGTTCACCGGCGATGCCGGACAGGTGCGCCCGCCTCATGACGTTCACCGGCACGTCAGCGGCCGACGGCCTCCGGGGACCCGGGGCCGGCAGAGGAGTGGGAGCCGCTCGCGGCGACGGACGGGGTGAACGCGCGGCCGAGCGGTGCCGAGCAGCGGTGTCCGCGTTCGCCTCGGGTCTCGGCGATCAGCATGTCGACACAGGCCAGCAGATCCTCTTCCTGGGCCGCACGCCGCATGCGCTGGGCGGCGCTTCCGTCGGCGAGCGCCGCCTCCGTCAGCGCCCGGACGGTCTGCCAGTCTCCGTGGGCCTCCAGCGCTGGACGCAGTCGGACGAGCAGCTTCCGTACCACCTGCGGCGCAGGTGCCTCCCGGTGGGTCTCGGGGTCCACCAGTGTGCCTTCGAGGCCGGACCGGGCGGCACGCCACGTGGCTCCCCGGAGCCACTCGTGCCGGCCGGCGCAGCCGGGCGCACCGCGGGTGCGCAGCCGCTCGCGGGCCTCGGTCACCAGGGCGCGGAAGAGTCCGGCGATGAGCACGACGGTCTCCGCGCGCGGGCAGGCGTCGCAGATCCGCAGTTCCAGCGTCGGCAGATGGGCGGAGGGCCGTACGTCGTAGTAGATCATCCCCGCGTCGCTGATGATCCCGGCCCGCACGAGGTCGTTCACCTGGGCGTCGTACTCGGCCGCGCTCGAGAAGCAGCCGGCCGGGCCCGCGGTGGGCCAGCGCTGCCACAGCAGAGTGCGCCAGCTCGCGTACCCCGTGTCGGACCCCTGCCAGAACGGTGAGCTGGCGGAGATCGCCAGGAGTACGGGCAGCCAGGGCGAGACCACGCACATGGCCCGCACGGCCGTGTCCCGGTCGGGCACGTCCACATGGACCTGGGCGCCGCAGATGAGCTGCTCGTCGGCGACCTTGCGGTATTCCTCGGCCATGTGGCGGTAGCGTGCGTCGGCGGTGGGGTGCGCCGACTCGGCGGGTGCCAGGGGCGCCGTACCGGCGGCCACCACGGCCAGCCCCAGTGAGGAGGCAGCCGTGTCGAGCCGCCGTCTCGTGCTGGTGAGGTCGGTGTACAGGTCGTGCAGGGACGTGTGCACTTCGCTGTTCGACTCCACTGTGGACTGGTGCAGTTCGGTCGTGAAGGTCCGCCTGGGGAGCCGCCGCAGCACCGCACCGGCGCGCGGCACGAGCAGCCCGCTCTCCACCTCCAGGACGTGGAACTCTTCCTCCACTCCCATACGAATGGTCACGGTCGCTCCTCGGGTGGTACCTGAACGCCTGCCCGCTCCGGGGTACGGCCCCGCACCGGGCGGATGCGGCGGCTTGCGTTGGGTTCCAAGTTCCCAGGACACCGGCGCGTAAGCCCAGTAGCGCGCGTTTGACGCACCAGTCGCACGGATGAGCAGGAGTCCCTGCGCCTACTGCCTCTGCCCGCCGGTAGCCGCAAAGGCTCATGCCAGTGCGTTCACCGCTGCCGCGAAGAGGCGTGGCAGGCGTTCGGCCGTGGGCATGACGCGAGAGGCGAGCGCGGGCTGCTGACGGGCGCTGACCAGGAGTTCGGTCAGGATCCGGTGACGGCGGGTCGCACGGCGCCAGTCGGTCTCGTAGCGGTTCGGTGTGCCGCGGCGCACGTTGGCGACCAGGGCTTCGGCGCCGGTGAGGGCGAGGGAGACGCCCTCACCGGTCAGCGCGTCGATGTATCCGGCGGCGTCGCCGACGAGCAGTACCCGCCCGTGGACGCGGGTACGGGCTCGCTGGCGCAGCGGTCCGGCGCCTCGGACCGCGGTGACGGCCGCTTGCGGAGGGAGCCGGGCCGCCAGTTCGGGGAAGCTCTGCAGCTGCGTGGTGAACGAGGCTCGCCGGGCCGTCAGCAGGGCGACGCCGACGAGTGCGGGGCCGAGCGGGGTGACGTACGCCTCCGCGTGCGCTCCCCAGTGCACCTCGACGTAAGGCGACCAGGGGGGCACCGCGTAGTGCCGGCGCAGCCCGTACCGGGGTGCCCCCGCCCCCCGCGTCTTCATCCCCAGGCCGAGGCAACGGCGCACGGGTGAGTGCAGGCCGTCCGCGGCGACCAGCCACCGGGCGCGCAGCCCCGTGCCCGGGACGGTCACGCCCGTGGTGTCCTGCCGTACGTCCTCCACCCGCAGGGGAAGTACGGGTACCCCGGCGTCCAGGACGGCCCGGTGCAGGGCGCCGTGCAGGTCGGTGCGGCGCGCACCGAGGCCGGGGCCGCGGCGGAACGCGGCCTGGACCTGGCGGGGTCCCTGGATGTAGCGGATGCCGGCGATGGGATGGCCGGGCACCTCCAGGCCGAGGGCGGCGAGTGCGCGGACGGCGCCGGGCATCAGGCCCTCGCCGCAGGCCTTGTCGACCGGCGCCTGGCGTGGCTCGGCGATGACGGTGTCGAGACCGGCGCGCGCGGCGTGCAGGGCGGTGGCGAGGCCGGCGGGTCCGCCTCCGGCGATCAGCAGGTCGTGGCCGCCGCTCACGCCGGCACCGCCTGGGTGAGGGCCGCGTTCTCGCAGCGGACGCGGACCGTGAGGAGCACCGCGTTGGCGACGGTGAACACCGTGGCGGTCAGCCATGCGGAGTGCACCAGGGGCAGGGCGGCGACCTCCACGACGACCGCGACGTAGTTGGGGTGGCGCAGGAAACGGTAGGGTCCCGCGCCGACCAGTCGCGCTCCGGGAACGACGATGACCCGGGTGTTCCAGTAGGACCCGAGTGTGGTGATGCACCACCAGCGCAGGGCCTGGGCCAGTACGGCGAGGGCCAGCATGGGCCATCCCAGGGCGGGCAGGAACGGCCGGTCGGCGAGCGCGGGTTCGCACAGACAGCACGCGAGCAGGCCCGTGTGCAGGGCGACCATGACCGGGTAGTGGCCACGGCCGTGCTCCACACCGGCGCGGGCGAGGGTCCAGGCCGCGTTGCGCCGGGCGACGACGAGTTCGGCGACGCGTTCGGCGGCGACGGCGAGGACGACAAGCGTGTACCACGGCATGAGGACCACTCACCACCGCAGCAGGACGAGTTCGGAACAGAATCCCGGGCCCATCGCCAGAAGCAGTCCCCACGTGCCCGGCTCCGGCCGGCGGGATTCCCGGATGCTCTGCAGGATGTGCAGTACGGAGACGGAGGACATGTTCCCCACCGTGGCGAGGGAGCGCCGCGCGGAGTCCAGGGCATCGCCGGGCAGGCCGAGGGTGTCGCTCACGGCGGAGAGGACCTTGGGGCCTCCCGGATGGCACACCCAGGTCCCGATGTCGCCGGTGGTGAGGCCGTGCTCGGCCAGGAAGGCACGCAGGTGCCGGCCGAAGTGGCCGCGCACGATGCCGGGAACACCGGCGTCGATGACGACGCGGAATCCTCCGGCGCCGATGTCCCAGCCCAGGAGCCGTTCGGTGTCCGGATACAGGCGGCTGCGTGTGGCGACCACCGAGGGCCCGGCCGCCTCGGGCGCGGCGCTGCCGCCGTCGCTGCCGCGTGCGACGAGCGCGGCCGCGCCGTCGCCGAACAGTGCGCCGGCGACGAGGTTGGCGCGCGAGTCGTCGCGCTGCTGGAGCGTCAGCGAGCACAGTTCGACGGTGAGCAGCACCGCGGTGTCGCCGGGGTGCCCGCGCAGGTAGTCGTGCACCCGGGCGAGGCCGGCGGCGCCCGCCACGCAGCCCAGGCCGAACACCGGAAGCCTTTTGACGTCGGGCCGCAGCCCGATGCGCCCGGCCAGCCGGGCGTCGAGCGACGGGGCGGCGACTCCGGTGATGGAGGCGCACACCAGCAGGTCGACGTCGGCCGGCCCGAGCCCGGCCTGTTTCAGCGCGTGGGTGAGGGCTTCCGCGCCCAGTTCCAGGCCCGCCGCCAGCCACGCGTCGTTGCTCTGCCCGAAGTCGCCGAGACCGGCGTACCGCTCGATCGGCAGGGCGAGGTGACGCGTGCGCACCCCGGCGGACGCGTGCAGGCGGCGCAGCAGGGCACGGTCCGCCCCCGGGGGCAGGCACAGGTCGCCGATCGGTTCGGTGAGGTCCTCCTGGGCGTAACGGTGAGGCGGCAGCGCGGTGTGCACGGCGGCGATCGCGGTCGCCGCGGCTGGCACGGCCGTGCGGCGCGCCGCGGTGGGCGGGAAAGGGGCATGCTCGACGATCACGGGGACACGCATGTCGCTCATGCCTTCCTCACCCGCGACTCCCGATTACCTTGCGTACGTGTCTCTCCACCCGTCTGGGGTTCTCTCGCGTACGACACACCGTGTCCCGGTGCTGCTGCGCGCCTGCCATCCGGAGCCGGCGGTCGCCGTGACGGTGTTCGTGACCGCCCTCGCCGTGGCGGCGGGCCGCGGGGTGGCGGGGTCGGCGGCGGTGGCCACGGCCGTGCTGGCCGGTCAGCTCTCGGTGGGCTGGTGCAACGACGCGACCGACGCGCAGCGCGACATGACCTGCGGGCGCGACGACAAACCGGTGGCCTGCGGCGAACTCCCGCGCCGGGCGGCGGCCGTCGCGGCGGCGACCGCCCTGGGACTGTGCGTGCCGCTGTCACTGCTGAGCGGCGTCGCCGCGGGAGCGGCCCACCTCGGGGGCGTGGCCGCCGGCTGGGCCTACAACCTGCGGTTGAAGCACACGGTGCTCTCACCGCTGCCCTATGCCGCGGGCTTCGGCTCACTGCCGGCCTTCGTCACCCTCGGTCTGGCGTCACCGTCCTGGCCGGCCTGGTGGGCGGTCACAGCGGGGGCGCTCCTGGGCATGGGGGCACACCTGGTGAACGTCCTTCCCGACATCGAGAACGATCTAGCGACCGGCGTGCACGGACTGCCCCAGCGGCTGGGCCGTCCCGCCTGCCGGTGGCTGGCCCCGTTCGTGATGCTGACGGCCCTGGGCGTGGTCGTCGCAGGGCCGCCCGGGGCGATGGGGATCTCGGACCGGGTACTCGCGGCGACGGCCGGCATCGTCGCCGTCGCGGGCACGGCTGTGCCGTCGGAGGCCGGAAGCCGGTGGCCGTTCCGCGTGGCGATCGTGGTGGCCGGCCTGGCGGTGGCAGAGCTCCTGCTACGCGGCTCGGACATCTGCTGAACCGCCGAGACCGAGCGCGTCACGGGCGTGGCGTTCGGTGACTCGTGCCGGATTGTGCACCGGTGCCTGGCTGTCCGTCCTGCCGTGACGAGCGGCCGGTCAGCGGCGCGTTCGCTGCTGGGCCGGTTGTGCTCGTGGCTCGCGTTCGCCGAGCCGACGGGGACGGGCTCCCTGCCCCTCCGGCAGGAGGAGAGCCTCGAGATCGCCATCTACGCGCACAGCGCTCCCGGACTCACCCCGGGCACCGCCCTGGCCGCGACCCGCCGCGCCGCTCACCGGGGGTTCCCGGGCGGGCCGTCGACCCACGTCATGATCGGCTCACTCACGGAGTGGTCGTGCTGCTGCATCCGCAGGCCGTGACGGCCACCGCAGGGCACGCGGTCGCCGTCACGTCGAGAGCCTGGCCGGCTCGCAGCGCCGCGTCAGCGAGCCATCCGGGCCGAGCGGCCCCGGCCGCCCCTGTCGGTGCCACGCGCCGCCGAGCCGGCCGCGAGCGCGAGCAGCAGGGCGACGACGCCGACGACGATGTTGCTGACGATGGTGCGTGTGGTGTCCACGTTCCCGGCCACCACCCACGGCGCGATGATGGTCCAGACGCCGATCATGGCGGCAGCCCACGCGCGGGCGTGGGTGCGCTCGTAGGCTTGCCCGAAGCCACTCAGGAGCAGCGCGTAGGCGACTCCGGTGATCAGGTTGTTCACGGCCAGGGTCGTGAAGCCGTTGAAGCCCGCGATCCAGGGGGATGCGGCCAGGTACAGGCCGGCGACGAGAGCCAGGGCCTCGACGGCCTGTCCCTGCTGGGTCGTCACGGCTCGCTCGGCCCGGGTGTGGCGCTCCCGCATCTCCAGGATGTCCGGGTGCGACTCCATCGTCGTATGGGTCCGGTCGGTCATGATCGCCTCCTGGTTCAGCGGTGCGCGGTCCGTGTGTCCCGGCGCATGCCCGAGTACCCACCGGACGGCCACGGTCCCGGGCCAGCGCCGTTCGGGGTACGGGCGGCCGGAGGGCTCGGTGTGCCTGGCGGGCCGAGCCCTCAGCTGCCAAGCCCTCGGCTGCCGAGCCGCAGCCGACCAGGCAGGCATTCGCCGCAGGGGCGATCTCGACCAGGTCGCCGCCGTAGTTCCCACATCGCGCGGCATGGGGGCCACACGCACACCCCACTCCCGAACTATGGTGTCCCGCCATATGTGCTCGTGACGTGCGCGTCCTGTTCTGCCTGCGGCCTGCGGCAGAAGGCGGCGAAGTGCTGCTGGCCGACGGACGTGACGTCCTGGCGAGCCTGGTCACGGAGGCCCGAGAAGCAGCCATCTTGCTCGCCAAGGCCAGAACCGCCTACTTCGGTGCTGGTGCCGGATACCCCAGCCAGGTGTTCACGGTCCATGTCGACGGCCGTATTCCGGTCCGGCTGCGTCAAGATGGCCTCGCGCGGTGGAGTCCGCTCGTCCCTCCGCACCTGCCCGCACTGCGCCGGGCCATCGCAGGCTGCCAGCTTCGCTTCCGCCTCGAACCGGGCCAGGGTTACCTGCTGGACAACCACCGCTGGCTCCACGCCCGTACCCGGTTCACAGGCCATCGCCTCTGCCTGCGTGCCTTGGGGGAGCCCCGCGTTCCCATGCCGCCGGGTTTCGCTCGGGACGCGTTCAGTGCCCGCCCTCCGACAACCCGCGATGCCACCTGCTGACGTGGACACCCCGCCTGTTCTGCCGCCGCGCCAAGCGGACCCCCGATCTGTGAGCACGACGACGGCTCAGAACGAGGTGCTTTCTCCTCACCAAGCCCCGGGAGAACCGGATGACTGCCCTCACAGCCCCACCAAGATTGACTGTTGCGACATTGCCGACAACTCCGCATGTCTTCGAGGCCGCCTTCGCCCCGGAGAAAGCCTGCGCTCAGCGAGCCCGCCGGAGGCCGCGGTCCCCAGCGACGGTCCCCGCCCCCACGCCAACCCGGCCGGGGACCGGACCGCGCAGGAGAGGGGGTCAGTCCCCGAGACCGACCCGGCACCCGGCAGCAGCACGGTCCCCACATCCGGGGACCGTGAGGCGGGGACCGCGAGCACACAAGCTGGGACGGAAGCGTCTGAGCCGGGGACCGACAGGTCCCTCGACAGCAACGAGGGGACCGGCCAACAGGTGCACGAAGTGCCTGCTCAAACCGCCGGGGACCGGGGACCGAGCGGCGCTGAGTCGGGGACCGATCCGACCGGGGACCGGGGACTGACCGACACCGACACGGGGACCGACCCCACCGGGGACCGGGGACCAATTGACACCGACACGGGAACCGACCCCACCGGGGACCGGGGACACAAAGTCCCTCTTCGGCGAAAGCCGACCAGGAAGCCCAAGAGCAAAGGCAGGCGGGGTGGCCGGTCGCGCAGCCCGCAGACGCAGCGCCCATCGCACGAGCTGGAGCAGTCCGTGGACCAGTTCGTCCAGCAGGTCCGCCCCCACGTCCGCGCCTTGCTCGCACGGGACGGCAACGAGGCCATCACCCGGGTCCAGCTAAGGGAGATCATCCGGCGCGAGGGCCTGACAGGCGGCCGCAACGAGCGACTCGGCCTCGTCCTCCAGCGACTGCGGAGCGAGGAAAGCATCACGACAGTAAGGAGCACCACCCGATGAAGACCTGCAAGCAGTTCGCGGCCCTCCGTAATGAGTACGAGCGGGAGATCGGCTACCTGAGTGCCCACTCCGAGCGGCATGCCGGCAAGCCGGCAGCGAAGTCCAGCGCCACGACCGCCGCGTCGACGAAGGCACGGATGGCCAGGGCGCTCAGCGGCCACGTCGGGCGCTGCCCCGAGTGCGGCTGATCGCAAAGCGGCAGCCCGAAGCCCAGATCGGCTTCGGGTGGCCCGGCTGTGGGCCGGGCCACCGCCCGTCTAGGAGAACCCCTTGATCCCCCGTACCGCTCGCTCGTCAACGCCCACAGTCGCCGAGGCCGGCGCCTGGGCGGAAGTCCTGGTCCGCCGACGGCTCCTGTACGCCGCAGTCCTCACGCCAACCGGCCAGTGGCCTGTCCAGCACGAGCCCAATGGGCCCGTCCGCGTCCTCGCACGACCAGCCGACGTCGTAGAGCTGGCCGCCGCCATCCAGCACCGCATCCGCTTGACGAGGCCCGGAACCCGATGACGAACCCGAACGAGAACGGCACCGCCCCGGAACCTGCTCCTGACCTCAACTCGGTCTCGGGGCGAGCCAGTTGATGGAACCCCAGCCGTCTTCCCAAGGCCCTGCTGCCGCTGCCGCGCGACATGGCCGGCCGGATCGTCGGAGCGCCGGCGTCGGGCCGGGAGGCAATGGGTGTCCTCCCGGCGGGGTTCCTCACCCGGCTGACCGCGGACACCGCCGCGTTCCAGCCTGCCGACCGGCCCCGGCTGCGCACGGTCCTGGTCGACCTGGTCGCCGCGTTCTTCGCCCACCTGATCGAGGCCGGCGACAGCCTTCCCCCAGAGACCCACCGACGGGCCCTCACCCTGCGCAGCCGCTTCCACTCCCTACAAGATGCCGTCTCTATCCGGTCATTCCCCTGCCGCTCAGTAGACACGGAAGTCAGTGAATGGAACGCTCCCTACAGAGCATGGACGGTTCACACGCCGTTCGCAGCCCACCAGTCCCTGCTCCGGCCCGCCTCGCCGCTCGAGCGCCACACCCGAAGGCGCCCGGCCGCGTTTCTCACACGAGCCGCATCTCAACCAGCAGGAAGTCCCCGCATCAGCCGAGTCCTCCCCTTCTCGCCGAGAGGAGTGCACTGATGAACGTCCGAACCAGCCCGGCGGCACTCGTCGTCGTCCTCACCACGGCCGTAGCACTCGCCGCACCCACAGCCCGGGCTGCCGCGACACCCGCAGCCGTCGGACCGACGGAGTTCACTGTGGACACCACGTCCGACGCGGTCGATGCCGACCCGTCGGACGGCCTCTGCCGCACCGCGTCGGGCGCCTGCGGCCTGCGCGCCGCGGTGATGGCCGCCAACGCCCGCCAGGGCAGCACCATCACACTGCCTCCGGGCAGCTACCAGCTGACCATCCCACCCGATCCCCGCCTGATCATCGGAGACCACCCCGACCCGACCACGGGTGACCTGAACGTCACCGCGCCCACCACGATCCGCGGCTCCGGCGCACGGACCACCGTCATCGACGCCAGTCACCTGGACCGCGCTTTCCGCATGCAGGCGGACACCCGGCTTTCCGATCTGACCATCACTGGAGGTGTGGCCAAGGAGCGCGAACTGCCCATCACCGACACCGGTGGTGGCGGCATCGCCAACGGACACCGCATGACGCTGCGCCGGGTCGCCGTGACCGGGAACTCCGCGGGCTACGGCGGTGGCATCTTCAACATCCCCGGTTCGCACCTGGATCTGATCGACAGCACCGTCAGCGGGAACGTCGCGGGAGAGGCCGGGGGCATCAGGTTCGACGACACCGGCACCGTGACCAACTCGACGGTCGCCGACAACCGCGTGACGGACCCGGGCGACCGCCCCGGCAGCCTCGCCGGCTACGGCGGCGGGATCGACATCCGTGGCCTGGGACCCGTGGAGATCCTCAACTCGACTATCTTCGGAAATAGCTCGAGCGACGGCGGAGGCGGAATCAACATCGCCCCCGCCTACCTCGACAGCCTGCCCGCCCCGATCCCCGACGTCGTCGATCTGCCGCTGGGGCGACTGACGTTGCGCAACTCCGTCGTCGCCGGCAACACGGTCGACGGCAAGGCCGCCAACTGCAAGAAGGCCTTCGCCACCATCGCCTCGGAGGGCCACAACATCGACGGTGACGGCAGTTGCCGACTCACCGCCGCGGGCGACCTGCCCAGCCGTGCGCCGCTGATCGGCCCGCTCGCCGACAACGGCGGTCCCACGGACACCGCCGCGCTGCTGCCGGGAAGCCCCGCCATGGACGCGGCGGCCGACTGCCCGGCCACCGATCAGCGCGGTGTCGCCCGCCCCCAGGGCGCCGCCTGCGACATCGGCGCCTACGAGCACACGCCATGACGACACCGCTCGTACCGGCATCAGGAGATGCGATGAGATCGCCGAACTGTGCAACACCCTGGCCCGCACCATGATCGCGATTCTGGCCCTGCTGCTGTCCTCCCTCGCCGTTCCCCCGCCCACGGCCCGGGCCAATGCCGCTCACGACTCCCTGGTCGTGCACACCGACCACGGCTGGGTGCGTGGCGCCGCCCAGCGCGACGGCGGCCGGGTCTTCCAGGGCATCCCCTTCGCCGCCCCGCCGACGGGCGAACTGCGCTGGCGCCCCCCACAGCCGGCCGAGCGATGGCCCGGCGTGCGGGACGCCACCGTACCCGCCCGGCCCTGCCCCCAACTGCCGCTGACGCTGCTCCCCGACGGCGGCCCCGTCCTGCCCGGCGAGTCCAACCACACCGGCAGCACGACGGAGGACTGCCTGTACCTCAATGTGTGGACACCCGCCCGCACCGGCGGCCGGCCCCTGCCGGTGCTGGTGTGGCTGCACGGCGGCAGCAACGCCTACGGCGCCGGCAGCGACTACGACGGTTCGCTGCTGACCGCGCGCGGCGTGATCGTGGCGACCGTCAACTACCGCCTGGGAGCCCTGGGGTTCCTCGCCCACCCCGCCCTGTCGGCGGAGAGCGAGGACCACGCCTCCGGCGACTACGGCTTGATGGATCAGCAGGCCGCGCTGCGCTGGGTTCGGCACAACATCGGCGCCTTCGGGGGCGACCACAACCGAGTGACCCTGGGCGGCCAGTCCGCCGGATCGGTGGACACCTGCGCCCAGATCGCCTCCCCGACCGCCGAAGGCCTGTTCCAGCGGGCGATTCAGCAGAGCGGGAGCTGCGCCTCGGACGGCGGTCTGACACCGCTCACGCTCGGCGCCGCCGAGCGGGGAGGCAGCGACTTCGCGGCCTCGGTCGGCTGCGCGGACCCGACGACCGCGGCGACCTGCCTGCGCGCCGTGACCACCACCGAGCTCCTTCGCGCCGCCGGGACCGGGACAGCCTCCTTGTGGGGCCCGAACACCGGGACACGTGTCCTCCCGCGTGCTCCGCGCAGGGCATGGGCCGAGGGACGAGTGAACGCCGTCCCGGCACTGAGCGGCAACACCCATGACGAGTACCGGTACTTCACGGCGCTGTACCTGGATCTGCTCGGCGGCGGCCCCCTGTCCACGGCCTCTTACGCCGCCCTTGTCGGGGTCCAGAACGGCGGCCGCGCAGCGGCAGTCCTGCACACGTATCCGGCCTCGGCGTATCCCTCCCCGAACCTGGCCTATTCCGCCGTCAACACCGACCAGCGGTTCGCCTGCCCGGCACGGGCCGACAGCCGGCTGTACGGCACCCGGGCGCCCGTCTACGCCTACGAGTTCAACGACCCCCAGGCACCACCGTTCATCCCGGCACCGCACACGCCGCAGGGCGCATTCCACGCCTCCGAACTGGCCTATCTCTTTCCCATGGACTCCCTGCACCTGACGCCCGCCCGGCGGCGGCTGTCCGCCACGATGACCGCCTACTGGGCACGGTTCGTGGCCACCGGCGACCCCAACGGCTCCCGTGTCCCCGCCTGGCCTCGCTACACGGCCGAAGGGGACCGCATCCAGGTGCTGGCGCCGGACCGGGTCACATCCACCACCGGCTTCGCGACCGACCACCACTGCGCGTTCTGGCTCCCCTCCCCCACTTCCCGGGGAGCCGTGCGATGACGTCGACGCACCTGCGGCCGCAACGAGCCCCCGCCCTGGAATCGGCTGCCTGCGCGAATGGCCCCGCGGTCAAGATCCATGGCCGTGCGGCCGACCTGATGTCCTTGCCGTGAAGGGGACGACGGCACGGTCCGTATGGTGCCGGAGGGCTTCGAGACCGTTGTGGTGAGCACGAACATCGACCTGTTCCAGATCGTCCAGGCGTCGCCCACACTGTGAACCTGAGGTTCCGGCCCGCTGAGGGTCGAACGCGCCTGTGAACCGCCCGATCCCGGGGCGGCACACCCAGTCGTCATTCCCGGTCCGTGACGTCATGCGGCAGGGCGCCCTCGCCCGAGGTAGCGCGCACCAGAACGTCGTGGTGAGCCGCGAGCGCCAGCAAGGCGACGTGCAACGGCCCGGTCTCCAGGACGGCGCCCGGTTCGAACCAGCGGGCGACTGCGGTGCCACTCGCCATCCTGAGTGTGAAGCGCGCCAGTTCGTCCGCCACCTCGGGGCGGTCACTCAGCCCGAAGACGGCGCTCAGCGCATCCTGAGCCCAGGCCACCAGCGCGTCGCGGTAGTGGTGCACCTCGGCCACGGCCGCCGCGCTGGCGTCCTCCTGGACCATGCCCAGCCCCAGCAGCAGTTTCAGACCGTGCGGGTGGCGCCGGAAAGCGTCCTCGACCTCCGCGAGGAAGGCGTCCAGGCGCTGCGCGAGGTCGGCGCCCGCCACCTCGGCCGGGGGCAGGGCTGCCAGCAGCGCGGTCCTGGCGCGCTCCAGCACCGCGACGTAGATCCCGTCCTTGCTGCCGAAGTGCCAGTAGATGGAGCTGGCCGGCAGGCCGCACTCGGCGGAGATCATGGAAATCGACGTGGCGGCGTAGCCGTACCGCGACATCAGTTCGCCGGCGGTGTCGAGAATCGCGTCACGGGACCGCGCGCCGCGGTCCTGGGCCGATGCCTCCGTCATACACCGACTCCAGGCGAGAAGCTGGTGTGCGCTCAGCCTCGCACCGCTTCTCGGCATTGCATCCGGCCGCGTCCGGCGGCTGCAGCATGTTTTCGTCAGGGTCGACAGCTCTCGGCGTACCCTTCTCGCTCCGCCCTGCGACGCACCTGTCCCCAAGCACCCGGGTGCCGGCTGTGCGGCCCCTTAAAATGAGCTGTGGGGAACGAAGATCGACGCGGGTGAGCAGGTCACCGGCCGGGGGGGACGAGAGCGTGGCAGGACTGGTGGGCAGATTGTCGGAACTCGCGCGGCTGGACAGCCTGTTGGCAGGCCTGGGCCGGTCCGGCCTGCCGGAGGTCGTCGACATCGTCGGTGAACCCGGCATCGGCAAAAGCAGGTTGCTCGACGAACTGTGCGCGCGCGCCGGCAGGGCCGGGTTCACCGTACTGCGCGGCCGGGCCACGGAGTACGAACAATACGTCCCCTACCAGCTGTTCACCGACGCGTTCGCCGACACCGACCCCGGCACTCGGGACGCCGGCCCCGCCCTCACCGAAATACGCTCGGTGCTGCACGACATCCGGAGGGTGCCGGGCGACGGTTCCCCCGAAGGTGCCGCCGCCCGGTTCGAGCTGCATCGTGCGATCGCCGCGTTCCTGACGCACCTGGGTGAGCAGGGTCTGGTGCTGGCACTGGACGACCTGCACTGGGCGGATCCCGCCTCACGCGAGCTCGTGGACCACCTGATCCGGCACCCTGCGCGCGGACGCGTCCTCCTGGCGGTTGCCCGGCGGGGCCGGCAGACGCCGACGTCCCTGACCGCGGCGCTGACGCGGGGCGCAGCCGGCGGAACCGTGCTCCAGCTCGCCCTGGAGCCGCTCTCCGAGCAGGAATCCGTCCTGGCGCTGGCTCCCGACGTGCCCGAAGACCGGGCCAGACAGCTGCACGCCGCCAGCGAGGGCAACCCCTTGTACCTGTTCGCCCTGGTACACGCGTACCGCACAGGGGTGTCACCGCACGGCCTCACGCCCGACGCACACGGCGACGCCATGGACCCGGCGGGCCTGCCCGGTGGACTTGCGGCACTGCTGCTCGACGAGTTGGCCACGCTCACCGGGCCGCAGCGCCGGCTTGTCGAGGCGGTGGCGGCGCTCGGCGACCACGCGACGCCCGGCATGCTGACCGTGGCGACCGGGCTGTCCCCCCAGGACGTCGAGAACGAGACCGGTGCCCTGGTGGTGCGGGATCTGCTGCGCGCCGGGCCGGGCGGCCGGTGGGCGCTGCGCCATCCCCTGATCCGGGCCCTGGTCTACGAGGGAACCGCGCTCGGGCGGCGCGCCGAGGTCCACCGCCGTGCCGCGCGCGAACTGGCCCGTGGCGGAGCTCCCGTCACCGAGCGGGCCCGCCACGTCGAACGGTCGCTGACCGGCTGGGACCCCCAGGCCGCGGAGGTGCTCATCGAGGCCGCCGCACAGTTCGCCTCGACCGCGCCGGCCACGGCCGCCCATCTGCTGGATGTCGTCCTCACCCATATGCCGGACAGTCCCGACCGCTTCAGGCAACGCGGCGAACTGGTCCTGGCACGTGCCCGCGCGCTCGGTGTCAGCGGGAGCCTCCAGGAGAGCCGGGACCTGCTGCACACCCTGATCGAGACGTCCGGCAAGGACCATCCCGAACTGCGTACGCAGGCCGTCGCCCTGTGCGCCGTGATGGAGCGGCACCTCGGCCACTCCCCCGAGGCCACCGCGCTGCTGCGCCGGGAGCTGTCCCGCGCTCCGGGCCCGTCCCCCGCCCAGGCGGTCTCCCTGCGGCTGGCCCTCGGCATGTCCGCCCTGCTGACCGCGTCCTATCCGGATGCACGCGAGGACGTCGCGCAGGCCGTCGTCGTCGCGCGTGCCGACGACGACCCCACCGGTGAGGCGGCGGCGTTGGCCCTGGCAGCCCTGGGCGAGGCGTACGAGGGGGAGACGGAGGCGGCGGCCCGTTTCACCGACGCCGCAGGTTCACTCGCGGACGCGCTGACCGATCCCGGTCTCGCGGATCTGTGCGAGGCGCTGGTCTGGCTGGCCTGGGCGGAAACCCTGCTGGAACGCTACGGCGACGCCGAGCGGCACGTCGCCCGAGGGCTCCGCATCGCCCGCCGCACCGGACAGCTCCACGTCCTGCCGCACCTGCTGACGAGCAGGGCCTTCGTCCATCTCACCACATGCCGTCTGCCGTCCGCGCTGGAGGCCGCCGAGGAGGCGGAGTTCATCGCCCGGGCCGCGGGCAGCGAGGACCTTCTGGGCTTCACCCTGGCCATCAAGGCGCTGGTGCTGTTGCTGGTGCGTCCGCTGGGGGACGGCAGCGCCCTGTCCACCGGTGAGGAGGCCACCGCCGCGGCGGGCCGGAGCAGGGGCTGGTGGTCGTCCCTGGCCTGGTGCATGCTCGGGCACGCGATGTACGTGAGCGGTGACCCTCACCGCGCACAGGAGGCCATCACGACGGCAGGCGGCGGCCCTGAACTGCCCCTGCTGCAACCCTCGATCCGCCCGGGCCAGCTCGACACCCTCGCGGCCGCGGCTCTCGCCGCAGGCGACGTCGACGCGGCCGGCCGCTGGGTCGCCCAGGCGACGCGCGAGGCCGACCGGCTCGGCCTCGACGGTCAGCGCGCGGCCGCCCTGCGCGCCCAGGCCACGCTGGCCGAGCACCACGGCGAAACCGGCAGGGCCGTACGGCTCCTCGACGCGGCGGCACAGGAATACGTCCGCTGCGGCCAATCCCTGTGGGAGGCGTACTCCCTGCTGCGGGCGGCGCCCTTGGTGCAGCGCACGGGGCAGGGAGCGCGCGCCGCCGCGATGTGGCGCCGGGCCCACCGGATCGCCGTCGGCGGCGGCGCACGCCTGCTGGTGGACCTCGCCGAACTGATCCGCCCCCAGGTGATGGCAAAGACGCCGACGGTTCCGGCGCAGCTCGCGGAGCTGACGGCCCGTGAGCTGGAGGTGGCGGAGCTGGTGGCGCAGGGGCTGAGCAACCAGGGCATCGCCGCTCGGCTCCACCTCAGCCGACGCACCGTCGAAACCCACCTGTCCTCCATCTACCGGAAGGCGTCAGTGCCGTCCCGCGCGGCCCTGGCCGGACTCATGACCCGCGTCGGGCTGGGAGCAGGCTCATGAGCCAGGCCCGGTGATCAGTTGTGGGCGCAGGTCTCGGCCGCCCGAAGCTGCGGCGCCAGGATCACCACGACGGCGACCGCGACCGGCACCAGCATCCATGGCATGCTCTGCCCCAGTGCGGCAGCACGGTACTGATCGCTGACCTGCGGGTCGTCAGCCCAGTAGAACCGCATGAACGCCCCGCACACGGCGGTCACGACCACCAGAACGGCCAGTGCGTGCGCCGGGACCCTGGCGCGGGACGCGCCCGGGAAGGACGCGGGCCAGAGGGTTCCTCGCACCTCTTCACCGGTCATCGGCTTCACGGATGCTCACCTTTCGTCGTGTGCGGTCCGGCGGGGGCCCCTGCCCGCCGCCGGCTCGCACCCCACGTCAGTGTGCCGGGGCCGCGTGCGCGGGCACATCCGTGAAACCACGCACTCCACCCCCGCCTTCGGGCCGGACACCGGGGACGTGGCAGAACACGTAGGGGTTTACGTGTTTCCACTGAGGCCGCTCCCCTCACGGCCGTCTACGTTCGGCAGTCGGACGACTCGAGCGGGTGCAGAGGGGACTGCGTGAAAGGCAACACCCGAGGTGTGCAGGGAAGTTGGATGACGCTCGTGGTGGCGGGCAGTCTGCTGGCCGGGTGTTCGGCACAGGGGGCGAACGGCGGACCCCGGCGGACCGGGTCGTCCGCGCACACCGCCTCACCCGGAGCTGCGGTGTCCCCGTCGGGCGGCTCGACCGCCACTCCCGTCTTCACGCCGGACGCCGGCCTCGTCCCGAGGACCTCGAGGGACGGGCAACGCCTGGTGGACTCGGTGGTGTTCGCTCCGGGCGACTGGGGCCGGGGTTTCGTCGCGCAGGACCCGGCCGAGAGCACCCCGGGCACCTGGGCCGTGCTGGACGACAGCTGCCGCTGGGCGCGCGAAAAAGCCCCTCGGGGGGTACTGGCCGGCTTGTCCCGGTACAGCCTGCTGCCGGCAGGCGGCGGCAAGGGTGCCGTCAAGGTGACGGCCGCGGCCACCGCGCACTCTTCGGTCCTCGGCGCCGACGAGCAGCTGAGCACCACTCTGGAGGAAGTCCTGCGCTGCCCGGAGCAACAGCCGCGGGCCGACGAGCGGATCACGGGTCTGAACTCGCTCGGCACCCCCTTCGGCACCCGCGAGCAGGACTACGCCGACGACTCCGTCCTGGAGGCCGGTCAGTACGTCGAGAAGGGCGGCGCCGCCCAACCGTACGAGTGGATGGTCGCCCGGCTGGGCAAGGTCGTCGTGGCCGTCTCCGTGACGGGCGGGAAGGGGCACACCGAGCACGAACTCCAACAACTGGGTGCCACCGCCCTGGGCCGGATGCTGGGGCGCGTTCAGCAGCGCTTGAAGGAGAAGTAATGGAGCCGCTGCGTAGTTCGGATCCGTCCAGGCTGGCGGGCCATCGGCTGCTCGGACGGCTCGGTGCGGGCGGGATGGGCGTGGTGTACCTGGCCCGCTCGGCCGGCGGTTCACTGGTCGCGCTGAAGGTGATCCAGGCCGAGTACGCCGAGGACGCCGGCTTCCGGGAGCGGTTCCGGCGGGAGGCGGAGACGGCCCGCCGGATGACGAGCCCTTGGGTGGCGTCCCTGGTCGACGCCGACCCGGAGGCGCCGCAGCCCTGGCTGGCCACGGACTTCGTGCCGGGACCCTCGCTCGGTGAGGCCGTCGCGGCGCACGGACCGTTGCCCGTGCGGAGCCTGCGCGTGCTGGGGGCGCGGCTCGCCCAGGCGCTGCGGGACCTCCACGGGGTCGGTCTCGTGCACCGGGACGTCAAGCCGGGCAATGTGCTGCTGGCGCTCGACGGACCACGGCTGATCGACTTCGGTGTGGCCCGCGATCCGCAGGACACCGCGCTCACGTCGACCGGTGTCGTGGTCGGCACGCCCGGCTTCCTGGCACCGGAACAAGCCGGGGGCGGGCGCGAGCTGGGTCCGGCCGGCGACGTCTTCTCGCTGGGCTGCGTGCTGGCCCACGCGGCCACCGGCCGCCCTCCCTTCGGTACCGGCTCACTCGACGCGCTGCTGTACCGCACGGTGCATGACGCCCCGGACCTGGAAGGGGTTCCGCAGGAGCTCGCCGAGGTGGTACGCGGCTGCCTGGAGAAGGACCCGCAACTGCGGCCCACCGCCGAGGGGTTGTCGGAGGTCCTCACGGCCACCACGCCTGCTGCCCCTCCCGACCCACGGGAGGCCCTGCGGGCGGGACCCCGGCCGGCGCCCGAGGGGCAGGAACCCGGCGCCCAGGCCTGGTTGCCCGAGCCGTTGATCCGGCTGATCGCCGAACGGTCGGCCGCCGGGCTAGGGCTGCCCGCCATCGACGAGACCGAGGTCGACTCCGTGTCCGCCGACACCACCACGGAGGACGACACTGCCGGACAGCCATCGAGCCGTGCCGTCGGCAGGCGCCGTTTCCTCGCCCTGACCGGTGGCGCGGTGGCCGTCGCAGCCGGCGGCGGTGTGGCCGCCTGGGCCGCGCTCTTTGGTGACGGCAAGGGAAACGGCTCCACCGGCGCCCCGACGGCGAGCGGGCCCGTGCACACCATCGGCCTGCACGCCGATCTGAGCGGTGACCACCAAGCGGTGGGCCGGGCTCAGGAGCGGGGCCTGCGGCTCGCCGTCGACGAGTTCAACTCCCGTGAGGACAGGCCCTTCACGCTCGCCGCGCGGGCCGTGGACGACGGTGGCGATCCGGCCAGGGCGCCCGCCGTGGCCAAGCAACTCGTCGCCGACCGTAACGTGCTGGCCGTGATCGGCCCCACCACGGACGACACCGCCCTGGCCGCGCTGGCCACGTACGACGCCGCCTCGCTTCCCCTGATCGCGGTGTCGCCCGGCGCCACGGTGCTGTTGGTGACGGGCAGCCGGTCCTTCCTCCACGCCCGCGTGCCGGACACGATCCTGCCGTTCTACCTCAGCGCCTATCTGCGCGGCACCGCGAAGTCGCGCACGGTCGGCATCGTCGACGACCGGGCGGCGGACGCGTACGCCTGGGAGATCAGCAGTTCACTCAGCCGGGTGCTTCGGGACGCCCGGCAGCCGGCCGTCCCGAAGGTGGTCAGCGCGTTGCGGACGGACTTCGGGCCGACCCTCGACGCCCTGCTCGACGGCGGCGCGGACTCCGTGGTCTTCGCCGGCTACCACGACCGGGCCGCGCTGCTGGCCCGGGAACTGAAGAACCGTGGCTTCCCGGGCGCACGGGCCGCCGCCCAGGGGGTGCTCGACCCCCGGTTCCTGTCCGCCGCCGGGGACGCGGCCGACGGCTGGGTGATCGTCGCCCCCGTCATGGACGCCTCCGTGGCACCCGAGGCCAAGGCGTTCGCGGCCGCGTACCGCAAGCGTTTCGGCGCCGAGCCGGAACGGTATGCCGCCGAGGCGTACGACGTCGCCCGGTTGACGGTGCGCAGTCTGAGCTCGCCGGCCGCCGGGCGCGTCACCCGGGAGAGGCTCACGACGGCGCTGCGGGCGACCTCGTACAAGGGGATCACGAAGAACTTCGCCTTCGACAAGAAGACCGGGGCCCTGGTCGTCGACGGGCGCGGGGTCTACCTGTGGAAGGCCGACACCGGCCGGTTCCGGTACCAGGGTGCGGCGTCGTTCCGGGTGTCGACCTGATGGGGCGCTGATGGAGCCGTTGCGCGGCGCCGCCCCGGCCAGGATCGCGGGCTACCGGCTGCTGCGCCGGCTGGGCGCGGGCGGCATGGGCGTGGTGTACCTGGCGCGTTCCGGCGGAGGCGCGCTGGCCGCGGTGAAGGTCATCCGCGCCGCACACGCGGACGACCCGGGCTTCCGGGCCCGTTTCCGCCGTGAGGTGGAGACGGCGGGCCGGGTCGCGAGCCCCTGGGTCGTACCGCTGCTCGACGCGGACCCGGACGCGGAGTCCCCTTGGCTCGCCACGGCGTTCGTGCCGGGCCCCTCACTGGCGGAGGCGATCGAGGAGCGCGGGCCGCTGCCGTACGGCTCGGTGCGGTTCCTGGGGGCCCGCCTCGCGGAGGCGCTGGCGGCCGTGCACGCGGCGGGTCTGGTGCACCGGGACGTCAAGCCGGGCAATGTGCTGCTCGCGGTCGACGGGCCGCGGATGATCGACTTCGGCATCGCCCGCATGCCGGAGGACACCGCGCTCACTGCCAGCGGGATGGTGGTCGGCTCCCCCGGGTTCCTCTCCCCCGAACAGGCCCAGGGGCGGGGCCGGGAGATCGGACCGGCCAGCGACGTCTTCTCGCTCGGCTGTCTGCTGGCGTTCGCGGTGACGGGCGAACGCCCCTTCGGCCGGGGCTCCGCGGCCGAGGTGCTGGTGCGTACCGTCCACGACGAACCGGACCTGGAGGGCGTACCGGCGCCGTTGCTGCCGCTGCTGCGGGACTGCCTGGGGAAGGAGCCCGTCGCCCGCCCCACCGTGACCGAGGTGCGGGAGGCTCTGGATGGTGGGAGCGAGGCCGGGGGCTGGTTGCCGGAGTCGCTCACCGGGCTGATCGCGCGACGTTCGGCCGCCGCGCTCGCGCTGCCAGCGGTTGAGTCGACGCAGGTGTCCGGCGCTCCGGCAGACGTCGCCACGGTGCCGGCCGCGCAGGGAACGCCGAAGGGCGCCACACGACGCCGTTTCCTGGTGCTGGGCTCGGCCGCCGGAGTCGTGGCGGCGGGTGCCACGGCGGCCTGGTGGACGGCGGATCGACCCGGCCGCTCCTCGACGCGAGGTGCCGGCACACGGCTGCCGCGGCTGGTGGTCGCCCTGCACGCCGATCTGACGGGAGATCAGAAGGCGTCCGGACTGGCGCAGAGGAACGGTGTCCGGCTGGCCGTCGACCACGTCAACTCCCGTGCCGGACGCGGCTTCGACGTCGCCCTCCAGGTGCACGACGACGAGGGCAGCACGACCCGGGCGCGACAGGTCGCGCGGCAGCTGGCGGCCGACGACCGGGTCCGCGCCGTGATCGGGCCGACCACCGACGCCTGCGCCAAGGCCGTCCTCAAGGAGTATCACCATGCGCTGCTCCCCATGGTCTCCGTCTCGGTCGGGCTCGACGAGGTGTCCGCCCTCACGTACCCGACGTACGCGGCCACCCGGCCCCCCGACCGCAACCTGGCCGCACCGCTGGTCGCCTACCTGGTCCGCACCGTCCGGGCACGCCGTACGGTGCTGATCGACGACGCGGCCGAGGGCGACTTCAGCTGGCAGATCTGTGCGGGCGTCGCCGAGGCGGTCGGATCGGGACAGTCCACCACGACCCGGCGCACCCTCGCCGCCAGGGACGACGGGGCCGACGCCTTCCGTGCCCTCGCCCAGTCGGTGACCGCTGCGGACGCGGACGCGGTGCTGTTCGCCGGAGGACACGCACGCGCGGCGCAACTGGCGCGTGCGCTGCGCGCCGCCGGCTACTCCGGGGCGCGGCTGGCCACCCAACGCGCCCTCGATCCACGCTTTCTCACCTCGGCGGGCGACGCCGGCGAGGGGTGGGTCTTCGCCACCGCCTTCCTCGATCCGACCCGTGTGACGGCCGCGAAGTCCTTCGTCACCGCCTACCGCGAACGCTTCGGCGCCGCCCCGCCCTGGTATTCCGCGGAGGCCTACGACGCGACGCTCTTCGTGGCCCGGGCGATGACGACGCTGGGCAGCTCCCGGGCGGAACGGGGCGCGATCGTGGGGCGGCTGCGCGAGACGGACTACCGGGGGATCACCAAGCGGCTGAGCTACACGTCGTCGAGCAGGAGGTACACCATGAAGGCGCTGTACCTCTTCCAGGCGTCGGGCGGCCGCTTCCGCTTTCTCGGCCAGTACGAGGATGCCACGGCTTGAGCCGGTGCGGGGACGGGAGCCGACCGGACCGCCCGACCGCGTCACGCATCCTCGGCTGCCTGCACGTAGGTCCAGCTGTGCCGTACGCTTCCGGGTTCCCGGCAGTCGACGCGAGTGACGTCAGGCCCTCCGTTGCTGCGCGAGAGCAATCCGCTGATCAACGTGCGGTACCCGAAGAACAGCGTCGCGGCCACGGTCACGGCGAAGGCGATGCCAGGCCCGTATCCCGCGCCCGTGGCGGTGCGGGTCACGTGGAGGAAACCGTAGCCGCTGAGGACCGTCGCCAGGGCGCACACCTTCCACAACAACCCGTGCCAGCGGCGCTCACTGCGCACTTCGGCGAACGACGGGAGGGCCACCAGGAGTCGAGCGCCGCAGTGGTCGCACGTCGCGTGGGTCTCGTTCCTGCATTGCTCGAAACGCTCCAGACGGCCCGCGTCTTCGTTGGTGAGGGCGATCGTCCGCGTGTCATGGTGACCGGCCTCCTGGCTGACGATGTGCGTGATCCTGTACTCGAAGTTCCCCGACACCTCTGCCGCCACGGCTCCCGCCCCTTCCCCCTGGTCCGGTACACCCTCGATTGTCAGGCCGCCGTGGCGACGTACCGCCCGGATCGCACCATCCGGAACAACCCTGTGACGCCACGGGGAAGTACTGCCGGCGAAGGCACTACCGCCGCCCTGCGACCAGGTACCGGGCCCGCCACTGCGGCAGGCAGTCGTGGAGGTACAGCGCGAAGGGGATCCACCAGATCAGATCGTTGGTGACGAGGATGACGCCGGAGGCCAGGGGCCACTCGCCGGTGAGAGCCGGCCACAGCCAGCCGAGCGGTCCGAGGACCTTGCCGGCCAGGCCGACCGCCGCGATGGCGAAGCCCTCGGCGGGGCGGAGGGCCACGTCCAGATAGAGCAGCCCGTACAGGCCGAGCACCATGCCCAGCGTCATGAAGATCTGGGGGTGGTTCTGCGGGGGCATGTCGGCGACGCGGAACAGCCATTGCGGGTCGACGGCCGCGTAGCAGCCCCAGACGATGTTGTAGACGCCGGCCGCCGCGAAGACCCGTCGGTGCAGCCGCTCACGGGGAACGGGAGAAGTCTCACGTGATGTGAACACGGCCTTATTGTCGTGTCCACGTGCCGGTAGCATGCCACCGCATGGGGGAATCGAACATCGTCGTGGTCGGGGGCAGCGGCTTCTACGGCCGGTACGTCGTCGCCGATCTGCTGCGCCGGCCCGACGTCCGCGTCACCGTCGTCTCCCGGAGACCGCCGCATCCTCCCCTCGGGTCCGACCGGGTCCGCTGGGTCGCCGGCGACCGCGACGACCCGGAGCGGCTGGGCGACCTCCTGGGTGACGCGGTCGCGGTCGTGCACTGCGCGGGCCCGTTCCAGGCCATGGACGGCGCCGGCACCCACCCGCTCGGGCCGCTGCGGGCAGCCGTAACCGCCGGAGTCCCGTACATCGACATCTGCGAGGACCGCGCCTTTCTGCACGCGGCGGCGATGCTGGCCCGCTCGGCGACGGCTCCCGTCCTCACCGGGGCGTCCGTCGTACCGGGCCTCCAGGCACTGATCGTCCACGACCTCGCACACGGCATGGACCGTGTCGACGGCGTCCTGTGCTGTGCCGCTCCCGACACCCGGCGGCACCGCGGTCCGGCGATGTTCGAGGCGATGATGCACGGCGCCGGGCTCCCGTTCACCGCTCCTCGCGGGGGCGTACCCACCGTGGTGCACGGCTGGTCCGAGCCCGAGTGGACAGTGTTCCCGCCGCCGGTCGGCAGACGGCTGGTCCACCAGGTGTACGAGATGGCCGACCTTGACGTCCTGGCCGAACTGTGCGGCGCCGGCACGATCGCTTTCAAGGCCGGTACCGAATTCACCGCCGTCAACCGGGCTTTGGGTCTCTTCGCCGCGCTGCGGGCCCGTACCGGGCGGCCCCGTGCCACCCGGCACTGGACCCCGCTGGTGCGCGCGGTGTCGTGGCTCGTCGGCCGGGTCGGCGACGAGGCAGGCGGCTTCACGGTCGCCGTGAGCGGGGAGCACGGCGGGCGGCCGGTCACCCGCCGGCTGGGCATGACGGCCCGGCAGGACGGCGGTCGCATTCCGTCACTGCTCGCCGGCATCGCCGTCGGCCACCTGCTGGCGGGCCGGCTCCTCACCACCGGCCTCGTCCCGCTCCACTCCTGGCTGGCACCGCACGAGCTGCGTGCGGCCCTGCGCGACCGCGGGATCGGCCTGTGGCGGAGCGACGACGAGGACGGCTGGCGTCCTTGGGAGGAATGACGAGCCGTCAGGCCGCCACTTCCCGTGTCCGTATGCGTGGTGCTTCCGCTGTCCAGTCGATCGGCAATCGTCGCCGGCAAGCGCTCCAAGATCCGATATACGTAGCCCTCGGATACGCGGAGATCTTCGGCGGTGCGCGAGTGCAGCACCGGCCTGTGATCCGCTCCCCTGGCGCGTCAGGCGCGACTTGGGATACCGGGCGCGTCTGGACCGACCGCGCACATGAGCCATACCTCTCACCGGGCCCCTCTTGTCTCCGACGGCACGGCACCCGTACGCTCACCGTCCGTACCAACTGGACGGTATGCGCCGCAGGAGCGTCGCTACACGACACGACAGTCTGCCGGGCGTGCCGATCGTCGATCCAACGCGACCGTCGAAGGAGCCGCCGGGGATGAACAGAGACAACCGCCAGGTGCGCCTGGCCGCACGTCCCGTGGGAGAGCCGCGGCCCACCGACCGGAGACACCTCGAGGAGCCGACCGGGCAGCCCGACGACGGGGAATTCGTGGTGCAGGTGCTCTGTCTGTCGATCGGCCCGGAGATGCGCGGCTGGATGAACTCGGGCAGGTCCTACCGCCGGTGAGGATCGGCGAAGTGATGCGCGCCGGCGCGGTGGGAAGGGTGATCGCCTCCCGGCGGTCCGGGTTCGCGGTCGACAACCAAGTGCCGGGCTCGTTCGGCGCGCACGAGCGCGGGGTACCGGACAGGCGCGGCGTGACCAAGGTGGACCCGGCGGCCCCCTTGCCGATGGTTTTGAAGATCCCGGACTGACCGGGCTGAGTAGAGAGATATCCGGTGAAGGCACTGACCTACCACGGCCGTCACGACATCCGCTATGGGGATGTCCCCGACCCGGCCGTCACCAGCCCCACCGACGCGGTGGTGCAGGTGACCGCGGCCGGCATCTGCGGCAGCGATCTGCACATCTACCGCGGCAACCCGTTCAGCCCGGAACTGGGCTACACACCGGGGCACGAGTGCGTCGGAGTGGTCGTCGACACGGGCGGCCAGGTCACCCGCTTCAGGCCCGGCGACCGGGTTCTCGTGCCCGCCTCCGTCGGATGTGCCCACTGCCGGTCGTGCGCGGCCGGGTTCACCGCGCGGTGCGAGCGCGCCACGTCCAGCACGGAGCTCTGCTACGGAGTGAGCCCGCAGCTCCCGGGCAGCCAGGCCCAGTCCCTGGCGGTGCCCTACGCCGACGTCAATCTGGTGCACTTGCCCGAGGGCATCTCCGACGAGGCCGCAGTCGTCCTGACGGACAACGCCCCCACGGCCTGGTACGGCTGCCGCCGTGCCCGCATCCGGCCCGGTGAGACCGTCCTGGTCATCGGCCTCGGCCCGGTCGGCCTCATGGCCGCCCAGTCCGCCTTCGCGATGGGCGCCGCGCGGGTTCTGGGCGCGGACCTGGTCGCGGAGCGCCGCGCCTTCGCCGCCACCCTGGGTGTCGAGCCGGTCGAGGGCGAGGACGCGCGGACGGCCATACGGGACATGACCGGCGGACGCGGGCCGGACGCCGTGGTGGAGGCCGTGGGCTCGGACGCCACCATCGAGCTCGCCCTCAAGGCCGTACGACAGGCCGGCCGGGTCAGCGTCGTCGGGGTCAGCCAGAGCAAGGCATTCCCCTTCCACATGGGAATGGCGCAGGTCAAGGAATTGGAGTTCGCCATCGGGCTGTGCTCGGTGCACTACGAACTACCTCCCCTGATCGCCCTCGCCCGTGCCGGCCGGATCAACCCCGAGGTCGTGGTCTCGCACCGCTTCCCCCTCTCCGAAGGCCCGGCGGCGTACAAACTGTTCGCAGGCCGCTCCGACGGCGTCCGCAAGATCCTTCTCGACCCCACCCGCTGACCCTCCTGTGCAGGCCCGACTCCCCCCGCCGCTCCGAACGCACTCGGTGGCGCCCCTTCCTGATCACACGCCATGGATGTCGTGCATCATGAGGTCGCGGAGGCGAAAGTCGACGCCGGCCGCGCCGGCGCGCATCGCTCGGCGCTCCGCCGTTCGCATGACCGTGACTCCCGGGTTCACGGTGCACTGCGATGACCGATTCTGTCCGGCCACCGAGCGGGATGAGGAGAAGATCGCCGCCTGGAGGGGCGAGCAGTGGCCCGTCGCAAAAAGACGGTGGCGGACCTGGACGCCTGGCTCTGCTTCAAGGACGAAGCCGGAACGCGGGAGGGGGGAACAGGTGATGACGTGGGCCTTTAGTCAGCACCAAACCAGTACGGGAGTCAGCACCGCGCCGTCAAATCACCCCGGACTACGCGTCCCGGATGGCACTCGTCTCGACCACCTTAGAGCCCCTGAACCGCCCTTCCGTGAGCAGGCATGGTGGCGGAACGCATAGCCAACCCCCAAACTGTGTTGCCCCGCCACATGTGCGCCTGACCTGCATGTTTCTACTGTGTGCCGACACGTACCCGTCCCCACCGCACACGAGGAAGTGGCGCACATGGCCTCCGGAACCCCCGCTCCCCCACCCCCTGCCAGCCTCCCCCGCATCGTCGCCGCCAGCCTCATCGGTACCACCATCGAGTGGTACGACTTCTTCCTCTACGGCTCAGCCGCCGCGCTGGTGTTCAACAAGTTGTTCTTCCCGGACTCCGACCCGCTCGTCGGCACCCTGCTGTCGTTCCTGACGTACGCGGTCGGGTTCGCGGCGCGCCCACTGGGTGCTCTGGTGTTCGGGCACTACGGGGACCGGCTCGGGCGGAAGAAGCTGCTGGTGCTGAGTCTGGTGTTGATGGGCGGGGCCACGTTCGCGATCGGGCTGCTGCCGACGCACGCGAGTGTCGGGGCCGCCGCGCCCGTGCTGCTGACCGCGCTTCGGCTCGTCCAGGGGTTCGCGCTCGGCGGCGAGTGGGGTGGTGCGGTGCTGCTGGTGTCGGAGCACGGGGACGCGCGGCGGCGCGGGTTCTGGGCGTCGTGGCCGCAGACCGGGGCGCCGGCGGGGCAGTTGCTGGCGACCGGTGTGCTGTCGCTGCTCACCGCCGTGCTGTCGGACGACGCCTTCGGCAGCTGGGGCTGGCGGATTCCGTTCCTGCTGTCCGGCGTGCTGGTGGCCGTCGGCCTGTGGATCCGGCTGTCGGTGGACGAATCGCCCGTCTTCCGGGAGGCGTTGGAACGGGCCGAGGCCCGTAAGGCGGCTCGCGCGGAGGGCGTCGAGAAGCTGCCGCTCGTGTCCGTTCTGCGGCACCACTGGCGCGACATTCTCGTGGCGATGGGCGCGCGCATGGCGGAGAACATCAGCTACTACGTCATCACCGCGTTCATCCTCGTCTACGCCACCACGTCGGCCGGCGTCTCCCGGCAGACGGCACTGAACGCCGTGCTCATCGGCTCCGCCGTGCACTTCGCCGTCATCCCGGCCTGGGGCGCGCTGTCCGACCGCGTGGGGCGCCGGCCCGTCTACCTGCTGGGTGCTGCCGGGATCGGGCTGTGGATGTTTCCGTTCTTCTCCCTCGTCGACACCGGCACCTTCGCAAACCTGGTCCTCGCCGTGACCGTGGGCCTGGTACTGCACGGCGCGATGTACGCGCCCCAGGCCGCCTTCTTCTCCGAGATGTTCGCGACCCGGATGCGGTACTCCGGCGCTTCCATCGGCGCCCAGTTCGCCTCCGTCGCGGCCGGCGCGCCCGCACCGCTGATCGCCACGGCCCTGCTCTCGGACTACGACAGCTCGACCCCGATCGCGCTGTACGTGATCGCGGCGGCGCTGGTGACGCTGGTCGCCGTGGGAGCGGCGAAGGAGACACGGCACCGGGACCTCGCGGAGGTGGGGGACGCGGCCGGGATCGAGGCCGCCGTCCCGAGCCCGGCTGCCGGCGCCCGCACCCTCTGATCCGGTTGCGGCAACCGGCCCCCGTACGGTCTGCCGTGCGGGGGTCAGTGCCGTGCCGGTATCGCCAAACGGTGCAGGCGCAGGGCCAGTTGTATCTCCAGCGCGCGAACCGGGTCCTGCCAGTCGTCGCCGAGGAGGCGGCCCACCCGCTCCAGTCGCTGGGCGACCGTGTTCACATGGACGTGGAGTTCGTCCTTGGTGCGGGCCGGGCTCATGGCGCACGCGAAGTACGCGTCGAGGGTGCGCAGCAGTTCCGTACCGCGCCGTTCGTCGTAGGCCACCACCGGGCCGATGGTGCGCTCGACGAAGCCGGCGACGTCCCGCTCGCCCGCCAGGAGCAGGCCGAGGAAGCCGAAGTCCTCGGCGGCGGCGCCGTCCCCCGAGCGGCCGAGGAGGCGCAGCGCGTCGAGGCAGCGGCGGCCCTCGGCATAGGCGGCGGCCACCGTGTCCGGATGCGCGGCGAGGCCGGCGACGGGGGCGGAGGCGCCGACGGTGACCGGTTCGTGGACGGCCGTGCCGAGCTGGCGGGCGGTGCGGCGGGCCAGGTCCGTGGCGGTCTCGCCGGGGGCGAGGGGCAGCAGCAGCACGGTGCCGCCGTCGCGGGCGGCGGCGAGGCCCTGCCGGGTGGCGGCGAGGTGGGAGGCGGCGGCCCACAGACGGCGCCGTGCGTCGGCCTCCTGGTCGGCGCCGGCCGCCGGGCCGTCCGGGCGGGCGGCGAGGACGACCTGGGTGGCGTCGAGATCGGCGTGCAACCGGGAGGCGCGCTCGCGCAGCAGACGCGGGTCGCGGTCACGGGCGTCGAGGAGGTCGTCGAGGAGTTCACCGCGGACGCGCTGCTCGGCCTCGGCGGCGGAGCGGCGGGCGAGCAGCAGCAGCGAGGTGACCATGGCGGCGCGTTCCAGGGTGCGCTGGTCGACGGGGTCGAGGCCCGGGTGGCCGTACAGGACCAGTGCGCCGAGGAGTTCGCCGCCGGCGGCGACCGCGGCGATCCAGTCGTCCCCGTGCCGGACGGCGTGCCCTTCGGCCCGGGACGCCTCCAGTGCCTGCGGTGGTGCTGTCCGGGCCTCGGCGAACTCGACCGTTCCGTCCAGGACCTGGGAGACCGCGGCGGCCACGTCGTGGACCCCGCCGCCGCGCAAAACGAGTTCGGCCAGCCGGTCGTGGACGTCCGAGGCGCGTTCGATGACCGCGCTGCGGTCCCGGATGATCTCGTTGGCGCGCTCCAGTCCGGAGAGGGCCGCGCGGGTCTCGGTGAGCAGGTTCGCGGTGTCGATCGCGGCCGCGGCGAGGGCGGCGAAGGAGCCGAGCAGCGCGATCTGCTCCCGTTCGAAGACCCGTGCCCGCCGGTCCGCGGCGAACAGCACGCCGATGACGTGCGGGCCGAGCGTCAGCGGCACCCCGAGGATGGCGACGAGGCCCTCGTCGCGCACGCCCGCGTCGATGGCGTGCGTGTGCTGGAAGCGGTCGTCCTTGAAGTAGTCCTCGGTGACGTACGGCCGGGCCGTCTGGGCGACAAGTCCGCCGAGCCCCTCCCCCATGCCCAGCCGCAGCTGCTGGAAGCGGGCCGCGACCGAGCCCTCCGTCACCCGCATGTAGGTGCCGCCCCTGGCCGGGTCGTTGAGGCTGAGGTAGGCGACGTCCGTGCCGAGCAGGGAGCGGGCGCGCTGCACGATCGCCTGCAGGACGGCGTCCAGGTCCCTCAGGCCCGCCAGGTCGTGCGCGGTCTCGAAGAGCGCGGACAGCTCCGCCTCGCGCCGTCGCCGTCCCTCCAGTTCCGCACGGACCCGCAGCGCGAGGACCTTGGTCTCCTCCAGCGCGGCGATCCGGTCGGCCGGCTGCCCTTCGGCGCGGGCGAGCAGCACGGGCTGTTCGTACGCGTCCGCCGAGGCACCGCGGGCCAGCAGCTCGAGGAACGGCGCCTCGGGGCCGCCACCGGGGAGGGCGGCGGCGCCGGCGGGACGCTCGGCGGACTGCACGTGATCGCGGGACATGCTCACAGGATTCCGTATCGTCCGGCTGTCCCGTCAGGCCTGTGGAAAACTTCCCCGGCCGCGGGCGCCGGGCTGTTCAATGGGCCGTCCAGCCGCCGTCGAGCACGAGCGAGGTGCCGGTGACGAAGGACGCCTGTGGGCTGCACAGGTACGCCACGGCCTCGGCGACCTCTTCCGGCTCGATGAGCCGCTTCACGGCGCTGTCCTGCAGGAGCACCTCGGACAGCACGCGCTCCTCGGGAATGCCGTGCGCCCGTGCCTGGCCGGCGAGCTGCTTCTCGACCAGGGGGGTGCGCACATAGGCGGGGTTCACACAGTTGGAGGTGACACCATGGGGCGCGCCTTCCAGGGCGGCTGTCTTGGACAGTCCCTCCAGGCCGTGTTTGGCGGCCACGTACGCCGACTTGTAGGCCGAGGCGCGCAGTCCATGGACGGAGGACACGTTGACGATCCGGCCCCACCCCTGTCCGTACATGTGCGGCAGGGCGCCGCGGACGAGACGGAACGGCGCCTCCAGCATCACGGTCAGTACGGTGTGGAAGACGTCGGGCGGGAACTCCTCGATCGGGCGCACCAGTTGCAGCCCGGCGTTGTTGACCAGCACGTCCGTGCCGGCGGCGGCGAGTTCCGCGGCGTCCAGGTCGGTGAGGTCCAGCACCTGTGGTTCAACGGTGCCCGCCAGATCCCGGGCCCGCTCGGCCAGCGCGTCCAGGGCCGCCGCGTCCCGGTCGACGGCTCTCACCTTGGCCCCGGCGGCCGCCAGCCGCAGCGCGCAGGCGCGGCCGATGCCGCCGGCGGCGCCGGTGACGAGGGCGGTGCGGCCGCCGAGGTCGAGCGAGAGGGCATGGGCGGGGCCGGGCGGGGCGCTGGGCGAGGTCATGGCCTCAGCCTAGGCAGCATTGGGCGCCCGCCACATGTGGTCCCGCCACACACTTCAGCCGGAGGTCGTAGAGGCAGGGTCCATGGAGCCGGGGTCCCCGGAGTCGAACCACGTGGGTGCGTCGGACAGGGCCTGCTTGATCCGGAACAGCCCGAACTCGTTGAGCTCCGGAAGGGCGTCGACCTCGAACCAGCCCACCTCGAGCGACTCGTCGTCGTTCACCCGCGCCTCGCCGCCCACGGCCCGGCAGCGGAAGGTGATGTCCATGAACTGGCAGACATCGCCGTTGTCGTAGGTGACGGGATCCAGCGCCTGGACGAGCACCACCCGCTCGACGACGCAGCGCACCGCCGTCTCCTCGTACACCTCCCGTACGGCGCAGGCCGCCGGCTGCTCACCGGGATCCGGGATGCCGCCGATCACCGACCATCTACGGGTGTCCGACCGGCGGCCCAGCAGCACCCTGCCCTCGTCGTCGAAGACGATGGCGGAGACCCCGGGGAGCCACAGCAACTGGTGACCCGCACAAGCGCGGAGCGTATGGATGAACTCGGGAGTGGCCATGGCCCGACCCTAACGGGCCGGTTCCGGTTCCTCCGGCGCCTTCGGCGGGGCGCACGACCGGCGTACCGCTACGCGTCGGCGGCGCGCCGGCCCCGTACACCGGCCACGACCGCCCAGCCGATCCCGCCCGCGGCGACGAGTACCAGGGCGAGCTCGGGCAGGATGCCGAGCCGGGTGGCGGGCGTCTCGGAGGTGCGCAGCGGCACCTTCTGGACCAGGTAGGCGGGCACGAACATGCCGGTCCTCTTGGTGATCTTCCCGTCCGGCATGATGACCGCGCTGACGCCGCTGGTCACCGGCACGGTCACGGTCCGGCTGTGCTCGACGGCACGGACGCGGGACATCGCGAGCTGCTGGTAGGTCATCTCGCTGCGGTCGAAGGTCGCGTTGTTGCTGGGCACGGAGATCATCTGCGCGCCGTCGGTGACCTCGGACCGTACGGCCCAGTCGAAGGCGGCCTCGTAGCAGGTGACGAGACCCACCTCGGCGCCGTCGATGCCGAACACGCCGGGCTTGGTGCCCCGGCTGAAGTCCTGGCGGACCATGGTGGTCCAGTTCTTGTTGATGGCCCCGAGCAGGGACCGCAGCGGGAGGTACTCGCCGAACGGCTGGATCTGCCGCTTGTCGTACGTCTGCGTCGGTCCCTTGGCCGGGTCCCACAGGATCTGCTCGTTGAGCAGCTTGCCGTCCCTCTCGACGACGCCTCCGACCGAGACGGGGACGCCGATGTCCCGGGCCGCCTCGTCGATGACGAGGGCCGCGTCGGCGTTGGCGAAGGGGTCGATGTCGGAGGAGTTCTCCGGCCACAGGACGAAGTCCGGCTTGGCGGCCTTGCCCGCCTTGACGTCGGCGGCCAGCTTCCTGGTCTCGCGCGCGTGGTAGTCGAGGACGGCGCGCCGCTGGGCGTTGAACTCCAGACCGGAGCGCGGCACGTTGCCCTGGATGACCGCGACGGTCGCGGTGCCGTTCTCGGCCCTGTCGCTCACCAGCGGCCGGGCGGCGACCGCTCCCACGACCGGAACGGCCATGCTCAGCAGGGCCGCCGCCGTTGCCGAACGCCGCACGGCCCGGGTCCGGCGCCCCTCCACGACCAGGCGCCCCGCCTCGTACAGGCCGAAGCCGCACAGCACCACCGCGAAGCCGAGCACCGGGGTCCCGCCCACCGCTGCGAGCGGCAGGAAAACCCCGTCCGCCTGACCGAACGCGATCTTGCCCCAGGGGAAGCCACGGAAGGGCACACGCGCGCGTACCGCCTCGCCCGCTATCCATACGGCGGCCGCCCACACCGGCCGGGCGGGCAGCTTGGCGACCGCGGCGATGCCGGCACCGACCAGCGCTACGAAGACCGCCTCGATGGCGACCAGGGCGAGCCAGGGTCCCGGGCCGACCTCCACGCCGGTCCACACCAGCAGCGGCAGCAGGAAGCCCAGCCCGAAGAGGTAGCCGAGGCCCAGGGCCGCCTTCCAGCTCCGGCCGCGCAGGACCCAGGCGAAGCCCGCGAAGGCGGGAAGCGCCAGCCACCACAGGGTGCGGGGTGGGAAGCTGACGTAGAGCAGTACGCCGCAGAGCGCGGCGGTGGCGGCCGGGATCAGACGGGCCAGCCGGTTGCCGAGTCTGGTGGGCAGGGTCCGCGGCTGCAGCTGGTCGGACTGGTCCACGGAGGTTGCGGTGACGGTCACCCCGGGAGTCTACGGCGGGCGACCTTGACGCCGACAGCACGGTCCGGAGGGCGGCGCACGGCACACCTACGGTCAGGAACCGCATCTTTCCTGCGCAACTCGTCCACAAAAGGGTCATGAACCGTTACGGTGTGCCCCAGCCTCTGTCGTGCGGCCGGTCAGTGCCCGGGCGGCCGGGGTCTGCCACAGGTCGGGGGACCGGGTAACGGGGAGCGACGGGTGGGATCCACGCAGACGGCGTCCGCGGCGCGAGCGGAGACGGACAGCGACAGACGAAACGTTTCTGACGTGACCGGCGTGATCGTGCTGGGGGCCTGCGCCGCCTGGTCCCTGATCAGCGCGGCCGCGCACGGAGGCCGCCCAGAGGGCGCCCTCCTCGCGGTGCTCGCGGTGGCCGCCGGCTACGCCTCGGGCCGGATCACCGGCGCGCTCCTGCCGGTCGCGGCGCCCTGTGCCGGAGCCCTGGCCGGGCTCGGCCTGGCGGTTGCCGTGCCGCACCTCGCCGCAGGCCCCGAGGCCGCCACCCCGCTCGGTCACGCCGGCGCCACCGCGGCACTGCTGACCCTCGCCGTCGGGGCCGCCTGCTGTGCGGCCTGGGCCACGCCCGCTCCGGCGCTGCGCCTCGCCCTGCGGCTGCTGGCCGTCGGGATCGCGGTGACCGGGGCCGCCGTGGGGTCGGCCACCGGATGTGCCATCGGCTGCGCCGTCCTGCTGTGCTCGCTCGCCGTCGGCCGGATGCGTCACCGGGGCCTCGGCATCGCGGGCCTGGCTCTGGCGACGGCCCTGGTGACCGGGACGGTCTGGACGGTCGCCGGGAACGTCCTGCCGGCCGGGCTCACCGCGTCCCTCGAAGGCCGGCTCACTCCGCGCCGCATCCAGCTGTGGCACGACGCCCTGCACCTGACCTACCGGGACCCGGCTCTCGGCGTCGGACCCGGCCGGTTCGGCGAGCTGAGCCCCACCGCGCCGCAGACGCTCTGGCCCGACGGCAAGCCGCACTCGGCGCCGTTGCAGCAGGCGGCGGAACAGGGGCTGGTCGGCGTGCTGCTGCTCGCGGCGGCGTTCTGCTGGGTCCTGCACGCCCTGTGGCGCTCACCCCGCTCCACACCGGTCGCGCTCACCGCGGGCGCGGCCCTGACCGGGCTGGCCGCGATCGCAGCGGCGGGTGACGCGCTGAGCTTCACCACGGTCTCGGCGGGCGCGGGGCTGCTGGCCGGGCTGGCCACGGCCCGGCCGCTCGGGACCGACGGTCCGGAAAGCGACGAGGACGCCCTCGTACGGTGATCAGGCGAGCAGCCGCCGGCCGCGAGGCGGTCGGCCGCGGTGCGCCGTACCGGAGAGGGCCGGCCTCAGTGCGCCGTACCAGGGGTGGCCCTGCCCAGCCGGTCGCGGATGACGCGTACCGCCGACTCCGCGTCGTCCACGGTGATCGTGAACGTGTGACCGTCCCACAGGCGCAGCACGATGCCCTCACCCCGGCGCACGACGACGGCGGTGCCCTTCTCGGGCCGCCAGCGGTACCCCCAGCCGCCCCAGTGGCGCGGGGTGACGTGCGGGTCGAACTCGGCGCCGGCCACCTGGGAGAGCGGGATGCGGCGGCGCGGCACGCCGATGTGGCCGCAGCGCACCTCGAGGCACTCCTTGTCGACCCTCAGGGCGACGTGCACGAACGCCAGGGTGCCGAAGAGGACCAGCAGCCCCGCGGCGATGCACCCGACGACGGACATGACCAGCGGGGCGATGCCGGACGTCCAGGCGGAGTCGACGGCCAGCTCGATGCCGAGTGCCAAGCAGGCCGCGCCGGCCAGCGCCAGCAGCCACTGGACGCGGTTGGTGGCCCGGCCGGTCCAAACGTCGGCGTGGGGGGCGCTGTCGTCGTGGGGGTGGTGCCTCATGTCTATAGAGACTACTCAGGTTTCGCTGCGCGGGTACCGCGTCGCGCAGCGTGACCGGATCACGCACCCGGGCGGCGGACCGGACGCGTCCGACCCGTCACGGCCGGTCAGCGAGCCGGGCTGACGGCCTGCAGGAGCCGCCCCTCGGCGTAGTTCAGCGCGGCTGCGGGAAGTTCGCCCTCCCGGCCGCTCAGCAGCACCGTCAGCGTGCCCTCGGCCGGGGCCTCGAAAGCGGGCTGGGCACCGATCCGGCGCAGGGCCTGGGCAGCCACCGCGCCGGCGGAGCCGTGCAGGACGAGCGGTGCGGCGCCGGGGCGCTGCACGGCGGCGCGGATGCGTTCCGCCACCAGTTCGTAGTGGGTGCAGCCCAGGACGACGGTCGTCACCTCGTGGGGGGTGAGCTCGGCGGCCGCGGCGACGGCGGCGTCGATGGCGGCCTCGTCCGCGCGTTCGACGGCCTCGGCGAGCCCCCAGCAGGGCACCTCGGTGACGGGTACGCCGTCGGCGAAGTCGTCGATGAGTCCCCGCTGGTAGGGGCTGCCCGTGGTGGCGGGCGTCGCCCAGATCGCGACGGGACCGCCGCCGGCGGCGGCCGGCTTGATCGCCGGGACCGTGCCGATGACCGGGATGCCGGGTTCCAGGCGGGCGCGCAGGGCGGGCAGGGCGTGCACGGTCGCCGTGTTGCAGCCGATGATGAGCGCCTCTGGCCGGTGCGCCGCGGCGGCCTCGGCGACGGCGAGCGCGCGCCGGGTGAGGTCCTCGGGGGTGCGCGGCCCCCAGGGCATGCCGTCCGGGTCCAGGGAGAGCACGAGGTCCGCGTCGGGTCGCAGGCGCCGTACCGCGGCGGTGGCCGCCAGCAGCCCGATTCCGGAGTCCATGAGCGCGATCTTCACCCGGCTACGATAGACGATGCGCCCTTGCCGGCCCCTCCGGTGGGGCAGACTGCGCGCGTGAGCGCCATCGTGTGGACCGCCGCCGTATCCCTCGCCGCCTGGCTGTGGTTGCTGCTCTGCCAGGGCTTCTTCTGGCGCACGGACGTCCGGCTGCCGCCGCGCCGGGACCCCGGGGAGTGGCCCTCGGTGTGTGTCGTCGTACCGGCCCGCGACGAGGCCGCGGTCCTGCCCGCGAGCCTGCCGTCGCTGCTGGCGCAGGACTATCCGGGACGGGCGGAGGTCTTCCTCGTCGACGACGGCAGTTCCGACGGTACCGGGGACCTGGCCCGCGAGCTGTCCCGGCACCGGGGCGGGCTGCCGCTGACCGTGGACTCCCCCGGTGAGCCGCCCGCGGGCTGGACGGGCAAGCTCTGGGCCGTACGCCACGGCATCGCCCTGGCACGCGCGCGTGACCCCGCATACCTGCTCCTGACGGACGCGGACATCGCGCACGCCCCGGACAGCCTGCGCCGGCTGGTCGCGGCGGCCCGCACCGGCGGCTTCGACGTCGTCTCCCAGATGGCCCGGCTGCGGGTGGAGAGCCTGTGGGAGCGGCTGGTGGTGCCCGCGTTCGTCTACTTCTTCGCACAGCTGTACCCCTTCCGCCGGATCGGCGTACGGGGGTCGCGTACCGCGGCCGCGGCGGGCGGCTGCGTCCTGCTGCGCGCCGAGACGGCCGAGCGGGCGCGGATCCCGGACGCCATCCGGCACGCGGTCATCGACGACGTGGCGCTCGCGCGGGCCGTGAAGGCGGGCGGCGGCCACATCTGGCTGGGCCTGGCCGACCGGGTGGACAGCGTGCGGCCCTATCCGCGGCTGCACGACCTGTGGCGGATGGTCTCGCGCAGCGCCTATGCGCAGTTGCGGCACAACCCGCTGCTGCTGCTCGGTACGGTCACCGGGCTCGTCCTTGTGTACCTGGTGCCCCCCGCGGCTGTGGTCGCCGGCGTGGCGGCGGGGAGTACGGCGGTCGGGGTGACCGGCGCGGCGGCGTGGCTGGTGATGACGGCCACGTACGTCCCGATGCTCCGCTACTACCGGCAGCCGCTGTGGCTCGCTCCCCTGCTCCCCTTCACCGCGTTGCTGTACCTCCTCATGACGGTCGACTCCGCGGTGCAGCACTACAGGGGGCGCGGGGCGGCCTGGAAGGGCCGTACGTACACCCGCCCGGACGCCGTGCCGGACGAGGGCTGACCTCCCCTCTGCCCCTTACTTCCGGCCCGGCGTCCAGTTCATGCCCCACCCGTAGGCGCGGTCGACGGTCCGCTGGGGGCTCACCCCGCGCTCCGGCACGAGGTAGCGGGCCTCGCGCCGGACGACCAGGTCGCCGCCCGTGTTGGTGATCAGGGCGAGCGCGCACACCGGCGACGGGACCGTGCACTCGTCGAGCGAGAAGTCGATCGGGGCGCCGTGCTGCGGCTGGAGGGTGACCGTGGCGTGCAGGTCGGCGAAGGAACTGGCGCCCTCGTAGATGGTCACGAAGACGAGGATGCGCCGGAAGTCGCGCTGGTGGTCGAGGTTGACGGTGAGGTTCTCACCGCTCGCGACGGCGCCGGTGCGGTCGTCGCCGTCGAGGTGGATGTACGGCGGCCGGTGCAGGGACCCGAAGGCGTTGCCGAGGGCCTGTACGACTCCCTTGCGGCCGTCGGCCAGTTCGTACAGGGCACACAGGTCGAGGTCGAGGTCGGCGCCGCGCCGCCCGGCCCAGCCGGAGAACTGCTTGCGCGTCTGCCAGTTGAGGTTGACCCGCATGGCACCGGACGTGCCGCCCTGCTTGGCCAGGGACACGGACGGGGCGGCCTTGGTGAGCGTCACCTTGCCGAGGCGGACGGGCTGGGACGGCGGAGCCGGAGGTGGTGGCGCGGTCACCCGTGACGTCACGGGCGGGGCGGAGGGCATCGGCGGGGCGGCGGGAGGCGCAGGAGCGGTCGGCAGAGCCGGAGTTGCGGCCGCAGCCGGCGCCGCGGGCCGGGCGGCCGCGGGTGACGCCGGACGCTGCGGCTCGTCCACCGTGATGCCGAAGTCCGTGGCCAGGCCTTCCAGTCCGCTGCTGTAGCCCTGCCCCACGGCACGGAACTTCCAGCCGCCCTGGCGCCGGTAGAACTCCCCGAGGACGAAGGCCGTCTCCACGGTCGCGCCCGGGCTGTCGAAGCGAGCGACCACCGTGTCCTGGGCGGCGTCCCGGACCTCGATGCAGAGGCCGGGCACCTGCCCGAAGGTCCCGCCGTCCGCGGAGGCGGCGAGGACCACCCGTTCGACCGCGCCCTCCACGCGCGCGAGGTCCACCAAGAGAGTGTCGGTCACCCGCCCGCCGGCATTCCGCTTGCCCTCGTGCCGCACCGCGCCGGAGGAGTGCGCGGGCTGGTTGTAGAACACGAAGTCCCCGTCCGAACGGACCTTTCCCGCCGCGAGAAGCAGCGCCGAGGCGTCCGCGTCCGGGACGCCCGGTCCGGAGCGCCAGCCCAATTCGACGCGCAGGGCCGTCGTGGGCACCGGCGCATTAGATCCTTTCGGCATTGACATGTCCGCCCCCATCATGGGTCGCCACCGGGCCGCGTCCCGGCCCGTCCTTGCATCCCTGGGCCATCCCTACCCGGCCAACCTATTTCCCAGGGACGGTGAACGCCCACGAGGAACACAGGAAGGCCGTGTCCAACCACCGGTAACCCGCCCGGAACTCGGCTTTTACAAGATCAAAGCCCTGAGGGACGCCCCATTTCGCCGAGTTCGCTCGGATTGGGGGTGCCCAGTCACCGCCGACACGGAAAACAACCCTCTTATCGGTCTCCCCAACCAGCACATCGTGGGCTTAACTTATGTGCCATGACCTCCCCCCGCTCCACTTATGGTGGCGGCTACTACTCCGCCTCCTTCCCGGACACTCCGATCTACGACTCGCTCGTGGCCGAGCGGGGCACCCCGCAGATCGCCCCGATCCGGGTCCCCGCCGCGTACGACTCGGGCAGCCACCTGCCCGCGCTTCCGTCGGCCCTGCCCGCGCTTCCGTCGGGCCCGTCCCCGCAGGCCCCCGCCTACGGCTATCCGCAGGCGCAGCAGCACGCCCCGCTGCAGCAGGCGCCCACGGCCTACATCCCGCAGCAGGCCGGCGCGCCACGGGGCTACCCCGGCCCGCACCCGCAGCAGCCGCGCCCGATGGCGCAGGGCACCGGCTACGAGGCGATGCGCCCCGCGGCCCCGCGGCCCGCCGCTCCCTACCAGGAGCCGTACAACAACCAGCAGTACCGCGGCTACTGACCGGCCTCCCCGGTTGTCGGTGCCGCCTGGCACGATGACTTCATGGGGAATGCCGAACTGCAGTCGATCCACGTTCATCCGGTCAAGGCGTTCCGGGGCTTCTCGCCCCGGGAGGCCGCGGTGGAGCCCTGGGGGCTGGCCGGAGACCGGCGCTGGACGCTGATCGACGACGGGGGAAAGGTCGTCACACAGCGCGAACAGCCGCGCCTCGCGCTGGCCGCCGCCGAGCTCGTGCCCGGCGGCGGCATTCGTCTGTCCGCGCCCGGTCGGGCGCCTCTCACGGTGTCCGTGCCACCGCCGGCGGCCACGGTGACGACGGACATCTTCGGCACCAAGGTGGAGGCCGTGCCGGCCGACGACGCCGCGCACGCCTGGTGCGCCGGCTATCTGGGGACCTCCGTCCGCCTGGTGCACATGGACGATCCGGCCACCCGCCGCCCGGTGGATCCGGACTACGCGCTGCCCGGCGAGACGGTGAGCTTCGCCGACGGCTTTCCGCTGCTGGTCACCACCACCGCTTCCCTCGACGCCCTGAACTCCCTCGTAGCGCGGGGCGACCACGCCCACGAGGGCCCGCTGCCCATGAACCGCTTCCGGCCGAACGTGGTCGTGGCGGGCACCGAGGCCTGGGCCGAGGACGACTGGTCGCGTATCTCCATCGGCGAGGTGGTGTTCCGGGTCACCAAGCCGTGCGGGCGGTGCGTCGTGACCACGACCGACCAGGGAACCGCCGAGCGGGGCCGGGAACCCCTGCGCACCCTGGGCCGGTACCGCCGGTTCGGCAACCAGCTGGTCTTCGGTCAGAACCTGGTGCCCCAGGCCCCCGGCACCATCCGTGTTGGCGACCCGGTGCGGATCCTCGACCAGGACTCGACCGGGACTCCGAGATCGGGCCGGCGGGCGGGAACCGCCGGGCCGATCCGGGTCGTTGAAGGGCCGTGAGAAGTTCGTGAGAGGTCCCGGTCGGGGGCAGAGGTGATTTCGCTCTCTCTTCGACCGGGCCCGCGGGTGAACGGCTCCGCCGGGGGTTATCACGGAGCGGGAAGGGGGTGCGGGACGGTGCGGGCAATCGGCGGACTCTGGCGCTGGCGGAACAATCCGCTGCGCCGTACGACCGATCTGATCGAGGCCTGGGTGGCCCTCGTGGCCCTGCTGCTGATCGCGGTGGCCGCACCCGTGATCGGTTCGCTCGTGGGCGCCGTGGCCCAGGACTCCCTCCAGCGGTCCGTCCGCGAGCAGCGCCACTCCCGTCACCTCGTGACGGCAACGGTGACACGGAAGCTGGACCGCGCCGCGCTGGAGCCCGACCCCGACACCACCGCGCACGACACCCGCACCCGTGTCCTGGCCGCCTGGACCGCCCCGGACGGCACCCGTCAGCACGGCACCGTACTGATACCCCTGAAGTCCCCGCACCCCGGCGACCACTTCGGACTCTGGACGGACCAGCACGGGCACATGGTCACCCGCCCGCTGGACTCGGCGACGGCGACGACGCACGCCGTGCTCGCCGGGTTCGGGGCGGCGATGCTGACCGCGGGCGCGGTCGAGGGCGGCAGACGGCTGATCGTCTGGCGCATGGTCCGCCGCCGGTACGCGCGTTGGGACCAGGCCTGGGACCGGGCGGGCCCGGACTGGGGCAAGGCCGGCACCGGCAGCTGACGCCCTTCCGGCTCTGGTCAACCCACCGCTCGCCCGCACGCTACGGTGGACCGGCCGAACCCTTCGGCAACAACCCGCGTGCGAGCGACCTGCAGGGGCTTTGGCGCCCCGACGGCGAACGAGCCATCAATACGACGAGGTGGGGGCACAGCAACGCCATGGCACAGGGCACGGTCCAGGTGACGCACACCGGCACATCGCGGTGGCGGCGCCGCACGGGTGAGTACGCGTCGCTCGCCGCCGCCCTGGAGGCCGCGGCCGACGGTGACGTCCTCACCGTCGCCCCCGGCACCTACCGGGAGAACCTCGTCGTCCAGCGGGCGGTGACGCTGCGCGGCCCCGAGGGCTCGCCCGGTTCCGTGCGCATCGCGCCACCGGACGGGGTGCCGCTGACCGTGCGCGCCTCGGCGGTGGTGCGGGACCTGCACGTGGAGGGCCAGGACGCGGCCTCGCCCGCGCTGCTCGTCGAGGAGGGCACGCCGGAGCTGATGGACGTCCGGGTCGTCACCCGGTCCGCCGCGGGGATCGAGGTGCGCGGCGGTGCCCGCCCGACCGTGCGCCGCTGCACCGTCGACAACCCCGCCGGCGTCGGCATCGCCGTACTGGACGGCGGAGGCGGGGTGTTCGAGGAGTGCGAGGTGGTCGCGGCCGGCCAGTCGGGCGTGTCGGTGCGCGGCGGCGGCCACCCCCGGCTGGAGCGCTGCCGGGTGCACCACTCCTCGGGCCCGGGCCTGACCGTGACGGGGGACAACTCCGCGCTGGAGGCGGTGGGGTGCGAGGTGTACGAGGTGCGCGGCTCCGGGGTGCAGGTGACGGCACGGGCCACCGCGCATCTGACCGACTGCGACGTGCACCGCACCACCGCGGACGGCGTCACGCTCGACACGGACGCCGTGCTCACGCTCGCCGACTGCCGGATCCACGACATCCCGGAGAACGCGGTCGACCTGCGCTCGCGTTCGGTGCTGACGCTCACCCGGACGACGGTGCGTCAGTTCGGGCGCAACGGCCTGTCGGTATGGGACCCGGGCACCCGTGTGGACGCCAACCAGTGCGAGATCTTCGACAGCACGGGCGACTACCCGGCGGTGTGGGTGAGCGACGGCGCCACCGCGGTGCTCGACTCGTGCCGGGTGCACGACGTGCCGGACGCGCTGTTCGTCCTTGACCGCGGCTCGCGCGCGGACGTGGTCGACAGCGACCTCACCCAGGTGCGCAACACGGCCGTGTCGGTGAGCGACGGGGCGACCGCGCAGCTCGACGACTGCCGGATCCGGGAGGCGGCGACCGGCGCCTGGTTCCGTGACCACGGCAGCGGCGGCACGCTCAACAACTGCACCGTGGACGGCACCCAGACGGGTGTGATCGTCACCAAGGGCGCCGACCCCGTCATCGAGCGCTGCACGGTCGACTCGCCCGCGGAGGCCGGGTTCTACGTGTCGGCCGGGGGCCGGGGCAGCTTCCTCGGCTGCCGGGTCACCGGCAGCGGCGGGTACGGCTTCCACGTCATCGACGGCTGCCGTACGACGCTGAAGAAGTGCCGCACGGAGAGGTGCGCGCGCGGCGGGTACGAGTTCGCGGACGGCGGGCCGGACGCCGTGCCCGGCAGCGGTCCGGTCGTGGAGGACTGCACCAGCGACGAGAGCGGCGGTCCGAGGCCGCCCGCGACGCGCGAGGCGGCCGTACAGGCGGCGGGCCAGTCCCCCGGCCTGCTGGGCCTGATCCCCGGGCAGCGCACCGGCGACCCGGAACCGCCGTCGGCCGCGGCATCGGAGCAGCCGGCCCGGACGTCCAAGGCCGTGCTCGGTGAACTCGACGCCCTGGTCGGCCTGGAGAGCGTCAAGCGGGAGGTCCGCGCCCTCACCGACATGATCGAGGTGGGCCGGCGCCGGCAGCAGGCGGGCCTGAAGGCGGCCTCGGTCAAGCGCCACCTGGTCTTCACCGGCTCCCCCGGCACCGGCAAGACCACGGTCGCCCGGCTCTACGGCGAGATCCTCGCCTCCCTCGGGGTGCTGGAAAAGGGCCACCTCGTCGAGGTGTCCCGGGTCGACCTGGTCGGCGAACACATCGGCTCCACGGCGATCCGCACCCAGGAGGCCTTCGAACGGGCCCGGGGCGGGGTGCTGTTCATCGACGAGGCGTACGCGCTGTCGCCGGAGGACGCCGGCCGTGACTTCGGCAAGGAGGCCATCGACACGCTGGTGAAGCTGATGGAGGACCACCGGGACGCGGTGGTGGTGATCGTCGCGGGCTACACGGCGGAGATGGAGCGGTTCCTCTCCGTCAACCCGGGTGTGGCCTCGCGTTTCTCTCGGACCATCACCTTCAGCGACTACGGCGCCGACGAGCTGCTGCGGATCGTGGAACAGCAGGCGGACGAGCACGAGTACCGGCTGGCCCCGGGCGCGCCGGAGGCCCTGCTGAAGTACTTCACCGCCCTCCCGAAGGGCCCCGCGTTCGGCAACGGCCGTACCGCGCGCCAGACCTTCGAGGCGATGGTGGAGCGGCACGCGAGCCGGGTCGCCCAGCTGGAGGAGCCGACCACCGACGACCTGACCCTGCTCTACGCGGAGGACCTGCCCGAGCTGCCCTGAGCTTCGCCGTCCACGTGCCGCGGGCCCGGCAGGTCGGGGCGCAGCCGGGCGAGCAGCCGCGCCCGTTCCTCGGCGAACACCGGGTCGGCCTGGTAGTCGGAGTGGCCGAGCAGGGGCGCGGGCAGTGGGTGCTCGGGGGTGCGGCCGTATGCCAGGGGGTCGTCGAGCGGGGTGTGATCCACCGCGGGGCCGCAGTCGCCGGGCAGGCGGATCGGGCCACCGATGGGGTCGGTGAGCCGGTAGAGGTTGCGCCAGCAGGCGACCTCGCGGTGCAGTGAGGCGAGCGCGGCCGGGCCGAACTGGGCCGGGAACCAGCGGCCGTACAGGCGCTCGAGCGGGGAGCCGTACGTGAGCAGGGCGACCCGCCCCCGGGCGGCGGGCGGGAGCTGCCAGGCCGCGGCGGCCGCGAGCACGCTGCCCTGGGAGTGCCCGGACAGCACCAGACGTCCGCCGGTGCGCCGCGTCCAGGTGTCCATCCGCCAGGTCAGGTCCGGTACGGCGCGCTCGGCGTAGCAGGGCGGTGCGAAGGGGTGGGCGGCGCGCGGCCAGAAGGTGCCGACGTCCCACAGGATGCCGATGGTGCGCCTGGCCGAGGCGTCCTTGTACGCGCGCCGTCCCCAGGTGACGAACAGGATGAAGCCGAGGCCGACCAGCCAGGAGCCCAGTGCCTGCGAGGTCTCGGCCGCGCCCCGGACCACGTCGTACGCCCGCCGCGCGGCCTCGCCGGGGGGCCGGTCGGTGACCTGGGCGCCGACCAGGGCCCCGGCGCCCAGTAACAGGGTGGCGGCGCAGAGGACGCCGACGATCAGGGGTGCCCGGTCGGTGAGGGCGGCCATCGCCCGGGCGCGGGCGATGCGGCGGGTGCGTGCCGTGTCCTCCGGCTCTCCCCGGTGCTCGCGCTCGACCCGGCCCCGCTCGGCGCGGGCGAACCGGCTGGTGCGCCGGGCCAGCCGGGCGGCCAGGGCCAGCAGCACCAGCAGGAGGGGCGGGATCACGGACGCCTGCCAGGTCAGCAGCACGGGTGGACCGTCGAGGGCGACGCCGGTGCCGTCCAGCCAGTCGGCCACGCGCTGGGCGACGCCGCCCGAGATCACGCCGCCCAGCGCACAGGCGAGCAGCGCGACCGCCGGTCCGCCGAGGCCGTGCATGGCCGCGCGGGGGTCGGGTGCCGTGCGGTGCAGCAGGTACGCCACCACGCCGAGGGCGACGACCAGCAGGCCCTGGGCCAGGGCGAGACCCGCGAAGGCCGTGTCGCCGGGCAGCCGGCCGGAGGAGTGCCAGTCGGGCCGGGACCAGCCGGCGTACAGCAGGGCGAAGCCGAGCAGGAGGAGGGCGCCGAGGGGCAGGCGTCGGACGAGGTGCTTGTCGAGCTCCTGGTCGAGGCGGTCCTCGCTGCGGCCACGGCGACAGACCACGGCCACCGTGGCGGCGGCCCAGGCGAGCAGCGCCACCGCCAGCAGCCGGCCCAGCGTGTCCAGGGCGGCGGGCCCGCCGGGCCGGTGGTCGAAGCGGGCCGCCGGGACCAGCACCGCCGTGGCGACCGTGAGCAGACCCGCGGCGGTGTGGGCGGCGCGCAGCCGGGCCACCAGGCGGCGCCCGTACCAGAAGCCGGGGCGGCCCAGCGAGGTGGGGCCGGTCTCCGCGTCGGGCTCGGGCGCGCGGTCGAGCGGCTTCTGGGACTCGTACGCGCTCCAGGTGCGGTGCGAGAGGTACCAGAGCAGGGTGGTCAGCGCGATCGGCACCAGGGCCGCCACGGCGAGCCGCCGCCCCGGTTCGCTCCACCAGCCTCCGCCGGAGACGGCGGGCGAGAGGAAGCCCAGCCAGGAGTGGCGCCGGGCGCAGGGGCCGACGCCCGCGCACTGCCAGGCCGCCAGGTCGAGGGCGACCTCGCAGGCCGCCGCGACCATCAGCACCGTCAGGGTGAGGCCGGCCAGCCGCACCAGCAGCCCGTACAGGCGCACCGTCCGGGTGCGGCCGGGTGCGGCGGGGCGCATCCAGTGGGCGAGGTTGGCCACCATGAAGGGGAGTAACAACAGCCACAGGGCGCGGGCGCCGTTGCCGGAGGTGAGGTTGCACCAGACGTACGCCTCCGGGACGGGTCCGCCCCGGCGGTCGTCGGGTCTCGCCTCCGCGTCGAGGTCCTGGGCGCGCCGGAAGACGGCCGCCGTGTCGTCGCCGGTGATCCGCACCGTGCGCGGATCGTCGAGCATCTTCCCGGGTGTGGTGCCCCCGACTCCGTGGACGAGGAGTTCCAGGGCGGCACCGGTGTCCTCGGGCCGCGCGGTGAGGCCGTTGCCCCCGCCCGCGGTGGCAGGTTCCTGTGCACGTTCCACTGTTCGCACTTCCCCCGTGACGCGCCGACGGCATGTGTCCGTGCGAGCACCAGGATCACCGTTTGCGCTGTGACGTACACCACTCCTCACGGAATCTCCCCGATCCGTGTGAATACGGCGGCACCCGCGGTGCCCGGACGGCATGTGCGCGTCCGTGCGGGCACTGGCGCGACCTGGGCCCTCCCGTGACAAGATGGGACGCCCCCGCATCGGGGACGGACGGAACATCCTGGTCGGAGCCGGTGCGAAGGGCGGACGGCTGACGCGAAAGGACCGGAGCGTACGTGAGCGAGAATCAGAACCTCCTCGCGGAGCAGCGGCGCGCCCTGATCCTCGACGAGGTCCGGCGCCGCGGCGGTGTGCGGGTCAACGAGCTGACCCGCAAGCTCGGCGTGTCGGACATGACCGTCCGCCGCGACCTGGACGCCCTGGCCCGCCAGGGGGTGCTGGAGAAGGTGCACGGCGGTGCGGTGCCGGTGGTCGAGGCGAGCACGCACGAGCCCGGCTTCGAGGCGAAGTCGGGTCTGGAGCTGACCGCCAAGGAGGACATCGCACGGGCCGCCGCCGAGCTGGTCACACCGGGTACGGCGATCGCGCTGTCGGGCGGTACGACGACCTACGCGCTGGCCCACCACCTGGTCGAGGTGCCCGATCTGACCGTGGTGACGAACTCGGTGCGGGTCGCGGACGTCTTCCACGCGGCGCAGCGCTCCTCGGGACAGAGGCAGGGGGCGGCCACGGTCGTGCTGACCGGCGGGGTGCGCACCCCGTCCGACTCGCTGGTGGGGCCGGTCGCCGACCAGGCGATCGCGGCGCTCCACTTCGACCTGCTGTTCCTGGGCGTGCACGGGATATCGGTGGAGGCCGGGCTGTCGACGCCGAACCTCGCGGAGGCCGAGACCAACCGGCGGCTGGTGCAGTCCGCGCGGCGGGTCGTGGTGGTCGCCGACCACACCAAGTGGGGGACGGTGGGCCTCAGTTCGTTCGCCGCGCTGGAGCAGGTCGACACGCTGGTGACCGACGCGGGCCTGCCCGCCGAGGCGCGGGCGGAGATCGCCGAGCACCTGCGGCGGCTGGTGGTGGCGGGCGAGCCCGACGAGGGTGCAGACATCTGACAGGTCGTCAGCTAGGGTGACGGGCCTACAGCCCGTTGCCTCTCGTGCTGTCACAGGGGGTTTGTCGTCCATGGCTCACCGTCTGCGCCCGGTGGGGACCGACTTCGTCGGGACCGCCCCCGTACGGCTGGTGTTCGCGCGGGAGATGGCCGCCGCGCCGGAGGCTGTTTTCCACGCGCTCGCCGAGGACGTCCCGGGCTGGGCGCAGTGGTTCTCGGCGGTGACGTCCGCCCGGCCCACCGAGGGCGGGCGGGAGATCCGGCTCAGGGGCGGCACGCGCTTCGAGGAGTCGGTGCTGGCCGCCAGGGCGCCCGAGGTGTACGCCTACCGCGTCGACGTGACGAACGTCCCGGGAGCCCGGGCCTGGGCCGAGGAGTGGCGGCTGGCCCCTGCCGGGGGCGGGACCCGGGTGCGGATGGCCTTCGCTCTGGACGGAACGGCCGCGTTCCGCCTCGTGTGCGTCCTCGCCCGCCCGGGCGTCGGCCGCGCCTTCCGCGACGCGGTCACGGCACTGGACCGTCGGCTGGCCGGCTAGGACCCGGTTCGCATACGAGGGGGTCCTCGAGCGTGGGGACGCACGGTGACAGCAGCGTTTCCGTGTGCTCGGTGACCCTGCCCCGGCGAGTCGGAGGACGCGGACCTCGTTGCCGTGACCCGGATCCTCGTCGTCGCGGATGTGGACGAGCCCGTAGGACCCGGATGCCACCGCTCCCACGTGCGCCAGGAGGTCACCGACGTCGCCGGAGCGGTGGTTGGCGTGGCCTCCCAGGTGGATGAACACCTCTCCGTTCATCCACCGCAGGTCGAGGAGGTAGGGGCTGGCGAGCTCGGCCACGTGGGCCCGGAGCCCGTCGACGATCCGCCGCAGCCGGACCTCGTCGTCGTCGCCGGTGCTCTCCCGGACGGTGATCCAGCCGTGGTATTCGAACACGTGGTGATCCTACGGCGTCGTCCTTCCTGCCCCGGGGCGGCGGACGGGTCAGTCCGGCCACACGCCCGTCAGCAGCAGCGATTCGATCACCGCGGCGTACGGCGTGATGTCCAGGCCCTGCTCCGCCAGCCAGGCGTCCGAGTAGTACTTGTCGAGGTAGCGGTCCCCGGGGTCGCACAGCAGGGTGACCACGCTGCCCGTGCGGCCCTCGGCCACCATCTCGGAGACGATCTTCAGGGCGCTCCACAGGCCGGTGCCGGTGGAGCCGCCCGCCTTACGGCCGATGGCCCGCTCCAGGGCCCGTACGGCGGCGACGCTGGCGGCGTCCGGGACCTTCATCATGCGGTCGATGGCGCCGGGCACGAAGCTCGGTTCCATGCGGGGCCGGCCGATGCCCTCGATGCGCGAGCCGCAGTCGCAGGTGACGTCCGGATCGCCGGTGGTCCAGCCCTCGAAGAAACACGAGTTCTCCGGATCGGCGACACAAATGCGGGTGTCATATTGCATGTAGTGGACGTAGCGCGCGAGCGTCGCCGAGGTGCCGCCGGTACCCGCGGTGGCGACGATCCACGCCGGCTCCGGGAACCGCTCCAACTCCAGCTGGCGGAAAGTGGATTCGGCGATGTTGTTGTTGCCGCGCCAGTCCGTGGCCCGCTCGGCGTAGGTGAACTGGTCCATGTAGTGGCCGCCGGTGTCCGCCGCCAGGCGGGCGGACTCCTCGTACATCGTGCGCGGGTCGTCGACGAAGTGGCACCGCCCACCATGGAACTCGATCAGGCGGATCTTCTCGGCGCTCGTCGTGCGTGGCATCACCGCGATGAAGGGCACGCCGATCAGCTTGGCGAAGTACGCCTCGGAGACGGCCGTCGAGCCGCTGGACGCCTCGATCACCGGGCGGCCCGGACGGATCCAGCCATTGCACAGGCCGTAGAGGAACAGGGAGCGGGCGAGGCGGTGCTTGAGGCTGCCGGTCGGGTGGGTCGACTCGTCCTTCAGGTACAGGTCGATGCCCCACTGCTCGGGCAGCGGGAAGCGCAGCAGGTGCGTGTCGGCCGAGCGGTTGGCGTCGGCCTGGACCTTGCGGACGGCCTCTTTCAGCCAGTCGCGGTAAGCGACATCGCTCCGGTCGACGTCGAGGGTGGCGCCGGTCCGGGTACGTGGGGTGGTGCTCACGGCGGGGCTCCTTACGCTTCGCGCCGACGGCGCCTCGCGCGGCCGGTACACCGATCATAGGCACCTTCCGCACCGCTTCCCACCTGCATAAACGCATCTTTGAGCCGCCCAAAGGGAGCCCTGGGGCAGGCCCGTCGAACGTTTGCGAGCCGATGGGGGCGCATTCACGCGAGTGCTCCGGGCGCCGGTCGCACGCGCCCCGTGCGTACTGGTGCTCAGCGCCGCACGCGGGCAGACTGCACCGGACGGAACGGGCCTGTCGGGCATGCGGCGAGCCGGGCGCCGCCGGAAGGCGGGAACCCGACGACAGGCCGAGGTCCCGGACGGGGGCACACTGGCTCACACGGATGCACGAAGGGCAGGGCTGGATTCACGACCCGGTGGGACGGGGGTCCGGCCCGAGCGACGCGCACAAGGGGGCGGCGAAGGATGGCGGAGCCGGAGTTCACGGCCACGGGCGTGCGGATCGGGAAGCGGCTGCGTTCGCTCACCCGGGCCGGACAGGTCCGGATCAGCGACGGCAGGCTCGAGTTGCTCACCAGTTACGGCAGCGAGATCGACAGCGCGCCGGTACAGGCGGTGCGCGCCTCCAAGCCCTGGTTCGCCCCGGACGACCGGGCCCTGGCCGACCTCAACGGCAAGCGGTACCTGCTGACCCTCGGCGAGCACGACCCCGCTCCGGGCGAGACGGGGCCGCCCGCGGCACGCCGGTTCATCGAGGCCGTACGCCGGGCCGCCGGGCACGGCGGCTGAGCCGCGGCGAGTTGCGGGACCACGCCCCCTGGGTCACTCTGGTTCCACGTCACTCTGGGTTTACCGGCGATAACGCTGCGAACCAGCCCGCCGGCCACGACAGCAGGCGGACGTTTGGACGCAAGCACCCTGCTGGATCCGTTCTCCGTGTTCTCCGGGTTCCTCCGGACCTCACATCGGGGAGTCGCAGCCGTGATCAGTCAGCCAAGGCACTGCACGGTGGAGCTCCAAGCCCTGCCGTCGCGGATCGGCCAGGTCCGCAGAATCGTATCTGCGCAGTTGCGCTACTGGCATCTGGACCCGTTGATAGACCGAGCCGCGCTCGGTGTGACGGAGCTGCTGAGCAACGTTCACCGGCATGCCCAGCCCGACAAGACGTGCACGGTGGAGATGGAGTTGCTCCTCGACCGGCTCATGGTGTCGGTGCGCGACCACGATCCGCGCCTGCCCGTTGTGGGGGACATGAAGGACATCGGGCCGCTCGCCACCTGCGGGCGTGGGCTCGCGATGGTGGCCGCGGTGAGCGAGAGCTGGGGGGTGCGGCCGGACGGCGACAAGGGCAAGGTCGTGTGGTTCACGCTGCCGGCGCCGTCACCGGCCGACAAGCAGCCGGCCCGTCCGCCCCGACGCGCGACCACCGAGGTGACCGCGCGCCGCTTCGAGGAGATCGAAGTGGAGCCCGCGGCCTGTGCGCCCGCACCCGCTCCGGCCCGCAGCCCCGCCCGGTCGGCCGTTGCCGGGTGACCGGGCGGGGCGGGGCGCCGGCGGGCGGCTCGGGCGGGGCTCTGCTCGGGGCAGCGGTGGGCAGCGGGACGCAGGCGCCGAGGGCGGTCAGCGTTGAGCCGTGGTGCTGGCCCCGTCCAGTGCCTCACGGATGATGTCCGCGTGCCCGGCGTGCTGGGCCGTCTCTCTGATCAGGTGCAGCAGGATCCGTCGTGCCGGCCAGTAGACCGTCTCCGGCGGGGACCAGGGAGTCCTGGGAAGAGGCACGCTCGTGTCCAGGTCCGGCAGGGCGCTCACGGCCTCTTCGGTCGCCCGCGCCGCGATCGCGTACTGCTCCAGCAACCCCGGGAGCGTTTCCCCCTCGGCCATGCGGTACTGCCCCGTGTCGAGCATGCCTTCCGGCAGCTCACCGTCTCCCTCGGCAAGGATCCGCGTCCACACCTGCTCACCCCGGGCCATGTGCTTGACGATCCCGCCCAGGGTGAGCTCGCTCACGGTCGTGCGCTGCCCAGCCTGTGCGCTGGTGATACCGCGGACGGTGATGAGCAGCAGTTCCCGCTGCTCGGCGAGTGCGCGCAGCAGTTCACCGCGCTCGCCCGGAAGAGATAAGGAGCTTTCCTGAGAAGTGGTCATGCACGCAGCGTAGGGGCCATGTAGGCCAGCTCGCGTCCTCAATGACCAGAAGGCAAAGGCGAAGTCCGCGCCCACCCCGTCCAGGGCTCGTACGGCGATGTCGCCGGCGCCGTACACCCTCACGGCGTCGACGACCCGCGCGGCGGCCCGTACCGCGGTCGCGGTGCTCACGCGGCACCGCCCTTGCCGATCCGGCCGAACTGCTCCTCCAGGACGGACAGCCGGCGCCAGTACTCGTCCTCGTCGATCTCGCCGGAGGCGAAGCGGCGGCCGAGGACGGCGATCGGCGAGTCGCCCGCCGGGCGTGGGCCGTTCATCGCCCGCCAGGGTCCGCCGCGCCCGCGCCAGGCGGCGCGGCGCAGGAGGGTCACGGCGCCGATGACGACGACCGCCCAGATCAGCGGGAAGAACAGGATCCACGGGCCGGGGCCGCCGTCCCAGTTCGCCAGGGTCTGCATCTCGGTTCATCTCCCAGTCGGAAAACGTGTCGTGCGGTGATGCTTCGAGACTGGCGCCGGGGAGGGGTCCGGGTCGTCGTACGGGCAGCGGCAGTGGGCGTACCTCCCCCGTAGTACTCGCGTGTGTAACTACTAGTATGTACAGTGGGTGCATGAGCACCTCGGAGCGACTGATCGAGTCCACCCGCGAGCTGCTGTGGGAGCGCGGGTACGTGGGCACGAGCCCCAAGGCGATCCTCGAGCGCGCGGGCGCCGGCCAGGGCAGCATGTACCACCACTTCAAGGGCAAGCCGGACCTGGCCCTCGCCGCCATCAGGCGGACGGCCGAGGAGTTGCGGGCCACCGTCGAGGGAGTACTCGGCGGCCCCGGCACGCCGTACGAGCGCATCGAGGCGTATCTGCTCCGCGAGCGCGACGTGCTGCGCGGCTGCCCGCTCGGCCGGCTGACGATGGACCCGGACGTGATCGCCAGCGACGAACTGCGCGCCCCGGTCGACGAGACGCTGGACCGGATCCGCGGGCGGATCGCCGGAATCGTCGAAGAGGGCAAGGAGCAGGGCCAGTTCGCGTCCTCGCTGGACGGCGCGGAGATCGCCGCGGCCGTCATCGCGACCGTGCAGGGCGGATACGTCCTGGCCCGCGCCTCCGGCTCCCCCGCCGCCTTCGACACGGCGGTGCGCGGGCTGCTGGCCCTGCTGGCCCCGCAGTCCCCGTGAGCCTCAACCACCTTTCCACGTAGAGGAGTTCGAGTACGTGCACATTACGAGAAGGCGCCCCGACACCCTGCCGGGCCCGGCGGAGAACTTCACCGGCACGGTGTGGCTCGACGAGGTGGCCGCCCCCGGGCCCCCGTCCCAGCTGCGGATGTTCAACGTGCACTTCGCGCCCGGCGCGCACACCGCCTGGCACCGCCACCCGCACGGCCAGGTCCTGCACGTCCTGGAGGGCGAGGGACTGGTCCAGCGCAGGGGCGGGGCGGTGGAGTCGATCCGCGCGGGCGACACCGTGTGGATCGAACCCGGCGAGTGGCACTGGCACGGTGCGGCGCCCCGCGCCTTCATGACGCACCTGGCGGTCGTGGAGGCAGCGCAGGACGGCACCACGACCGAGTGGGACGCGCACGTGGCCCCCGGCGACTACCCGGCCTGAGGAAGGATCCCGGCATGCACGCGCTGCAGTACGAAGTGACGTTCCCCGCAGACTACGACATGGACATCATCCGCGCCCGGGTGGCCCGCATCGGGCACCTGCTCGACGACTGGGAGGGCCTCGGCTTCAAGGCGTACCTGATGCGCGAACGCGGTGCGCACGGCTCGCCGGTGAACCAGTACGCGCCCTTCTACCTCTGGAACACCGTGGAGGGCATGAACCGCTTCCTGTGGGGCGGTGCCTTCCAGGGGCTCGTCAACGACTTCGGGCGGCCGGCGGCACGGCAGTGGTCGGGGCTGGCGTACGAGGAGGGCGGCGCCGCGGGTGCCCGGCCGGCCGTCGCCGTGCGCCGGCGTGAGCCGGTGCCGGACGGGGCGGAGTTGTCCGGCGTGGCGGAGGAAGCGGTGCGCGAGGCCGGGCGGCTGGCCGCCGAGGACGGTGCCGTGCTGGCGGCGGCCGCCGTGGACACGCACCACTGGGAGCTGGTCCACTTCTCGCTCTGGGAGCACGACACGCCCAAGGCGGAGGGGGACGTGTTCCAGGTGCTGCACCTCTCGGCCCCCGGACGGCACCGGCTGCCGCGCGGGCGGCAGTGGTGAGCGCCGCCGTCCGGACGGTGCTCGGAGACTTACGCCCCGAGGAGCTCGGCGTGTGCGACGCGCACGACCACCTCTTCTTCCGCAGCCCCCGACTCGCCGGGCAGGAGCTGAACGACGGTGCCGCCGCGCGCGCCGAGTTGGAGGCGTTCCGCGCGGCGGGCGGTGCGGGCGTGGTGCAGTGGACGCCGTACGGGCTGGGGCGCCGGGCCGCGGATCTGCCGCCGCTGTCCCGGACCGCCGGGGTGCACGTGGTCTGCGCGAGGGACTGCACCAAGCGGCGCACTACGCCCCGCAGTTGCTGGACCGACTGCGCGGCAGGCTCGCCGAGGTCTTCGTCACCGAACTGACCGAGGGCATCGGCACGTCCGGGGTCCGCGCCGGGCTGATCAAGGTGGCGGGCGGCTTCCATGCCCTCGACGCGCACGCCCGCTGGACGATGGCCGCCGCGGCCGAGGCCCACCACGCGACGGGCGCGCCGATCGCCGTACACCTGGAGCTGGGCACGGGCGCGCTGGACGTACTGGACCTGTTGTGCGGCGAGTTGGGCGTCCCCCCGCACCGGGTGATCCTCGGGCACCTCAACCGCTCCCCCGACTCCCTGGCCCAGCGGCAGGCGGCGGAGTCCGGGTGCTGGCTGGCGTTCGACGGGCCGTCCCGGGCCCACCACGCCACCGACTGGCGCATGCCGGACGCCGTACGCGCCCTGGCCGAGGCGGGGTTCGGGCACCGGCTGCTGCTCGGCGGGGACACCGTGGTGGCCGGGGCGCGCTCGGTCGACGGCGGTCCCGGGATACCGTATCTGCTGCGCCGGGTGAGGCCGCGGCTGGAGGCGGTGCTCGGCGCGGAGTCGGTGACGCGGATCCTCACCGACAACCCGGGGTGTGCCTTCGCCGTCGACTGGCGGTGAGTGCCTCGCCCCCGACGGGTCAGGCTCTCGCCTCCGCGAAGTGCCGGACGACCGGCTCCAGGTAGTCCACGTGCGGGCCGTCGAGGGCCGCCAGGTCGCCCGGTGAGCCGACCAGGGCGATCCGGTCGAACTCGGGGTCACCTCCCTGAGCCGTCTCCATGGCCACCAGTGCCGCGTACCGCTCGTGCAGCACGGACGCCGGGCGGGGTGGGGCCAGGAACAGGACGCCCACGGATCCGTGGTTGCCGCGGGTGGCGAGCCGCAGGGTCAGCGCGTCCGGCGCGGTGTCCGCGCCGGTCTCCTCGGCCAGTTCGCGCGCCGCGTGGAGGCGCAGAGCGGACAGGTCCAAGCCGACGTGGACGTCCGGCGGTTCGACGGTGCCGCCGGGCAGCTGCCAGCGGCCCGGGGCGGCCGTCCACGGTGCCATGCGGCCCACCAGCAGGCGCCCGTCGTCGGTCGGCTGCGCGACGGAGACGAACAGGGACGGCAGCCAGGAGGTGGCGCCCGGGACCCGGCGCAGGGCGCGCAGCCGGTAGGTGGTGCGGGTCCAGGACAGGACCAGGCCGTACGGCTCTTCCCGTCGCACTCCCGTGAGCGCGGCCATGGGGCCGTCGAACAGGGCCGGGTTGGCCCGGACCGCCTCGTCCCAGGCGCGGTTCATCGCCGACCGCTCATCCAGGGTGAGCTCGGGCGGGGGCGTCTCGACCAGGCGGACGCGGTGCGCCCGCAGGAGTTCGACGGCCGGCGGCACCGTCACCGCAGCGCCCCCAGCGGATCGTCCAGCACCGGCTGCCAGGCCAACTCGGCCGCGCCGACGAGGCTGTTGTGGTCGAGGGTGCACGGCAGGATGGGGACGCCCCCGCTCTGGCCCCACAGGCTGCGGTCGGCGACGACCGCTCGGAGCCGGGCCGGGTCGGCGTCGAGCAGGGTGCGGTGCAGGCCGCCGAGGATGATGCGGTCGGGGTTGAGGATGTTCACCAGGCCCGCCAGGCCCAGGCCGAGGCGGTCGATCAGGGCCTCGGCGGCGGCGCGGACGGTCGGGTCGGCGTAGTGGTTGCGGATCAGGTCGTTGGCCTGCTGGAGCAGGGACACCTCGGGCCCGGGGTCGCGGCCCGCCTCGCTGAGCAGCGCCAGTGGGTCCGCCTCGACGTCGAGGCAGCCGCGGCTGCCGCAGTGGCAGGGGCGGCCCTCGGGGTTGACGGTGAGGTGGCCGACTTCGAGGGCGAGACCCGAACTGCCCGTGTGCAGGCGCCCGTCCAGCACCAGGGCGCCGCCCACGCCCCGGTGCCCGGTGGCCACGCACAGCAGGTCCCGGGCGCCCCGGCCCGCGCCGTGCCGGTGCTCGGCGAGCGCGGCGAGGTTGACGTCGTTGCCCGCGAAGGCGGGCCCGGTGATGCCGGCCGCGCGCACGCACTCGGCGAAGATCCGGCGGACCGGCGCGCCAACGGGCCAGGCCAGGTGGAGGGGGTTGAGGGCCAGGCCGTCCGGTTCGGCCACCGCGGACGGCACGGCGAGGCCGGCGCCGACACAGCGCCGGCCGGTGTCGCGCAGCAGCCCGGCGCCTGCCTCGACGACGGAGCCGAGCACCTTCGCGGGGTCGGCGTCGACGGTCTCGCAACCGGGCGCGGTCGCCACCATCCGGCCGCCGAGGCCGACCAGCGCCGCCCGGAAGCCGTCGGCGTGCACCTGCGCGGCCAGCGCGACGGGCCCGTCATCGGCGACCTCCAGCCGGTGCGATGGGCGCCCCTGGGAACCGGCCGCCGCGCCGGGCCGGGCGTCGACCCGGATCAGGCCCAGCGCCTCCAGTTCCGCGGCCACCGCACCGGCGGTCGCCCGGGTGACGCCCAGTTCGGCGGTGAGCACCGCCCGGGTCGGGGCCCGTCCGGTGTGCACGAGCTCCAACGCGGGCCCGAGCGCACCGCGCCCCCGGTCCAACCGCGTCCTCGAGGTGGTCCCTTCCCCCGCCGTCCGGGGGTCCGCCTTGCCGCTCATGAGGGCGAGTCTCCCATGATCCGTTCACCGGGTGACCGGCGCCGCGAGCGGGAAGCCGCCCACGCGCAGGGTGATGTTCAGCCGCCCGGTCAGTCCCAGCGCGGACGGCGCCGTGCCCGCGTACACCCGCGGTACGCCGTGGTACGCGAGCCGGGCCGGCCCGCCGAAGACGAACAGGTCGCCGCTGCGCAGCTCGACGTCCGCGTAGGGCCTGCTCCGGGTCTCGGTGTTGCCGAAGCGGAACACGCACGTGTCGCCGAGGCTGAGCGAGACCACCGGCGCGTCGGACTTCTCGTCGCTGTCCCGGTGCATGCCCATCCGGGCGTCGCCGTCGTAGAAGTTGATCAGCGCGATGTCGTACGAGGCGCCCGTGGCCGCCTCCGGGCCGAGCGCGTCGGCCACCGCGCGCCGGCCCAGCTCGCCCAGCCACGCCGGGAAGGGCTTCACGGGGGCGCCGTCGCCGTCGACGGCCGTGCGGGCATAGGCGTACGGGTACCAGTGCCGGCCCAGGCAGACCTGCCGGGCGGTCATCGTGCCGCCGCCGGGCGTGCGGACGGTGCGCAGGCCGGCCGGTGGGCGCGCCCACCGGCGGCAGGCCGCCAGCAGCTCGCGCTGCGCGTCGGGGTCCAGCCAGTCCGGGACGTGCACGGCGCCCGGCACTACCTGGGTGCGCCCCCTGGGGAACAGCTCCGCCTCCATGCCCTCATCCTGCCCGACCGTGCCGGACCGGGCGTGAGCTGCGGCCCGGGCGGGCCCTATAGCCTGGACGCACGATGAACGACCGTATGACGACTCCCTGGGGCGAGCTCGAGCTGTCCCGCTTCCCCGAGGATCCGCGCGACCGGCTGCGGGCCTGGGACGCCTCCGACGTGTACCTGCTCCGGCACCTGGCCGAGGAGCGGATCCCCCTGTCCGGCACGGTCGTGGTCGTCGGGGACCGCTGGGGTGCCCTGGTCACGGCGCTCGCGGCGCACCGGCCGACGCAGATCACCGACTCGTACCTCGGCCAGGAGGCGACCCGGGCGAACCTGGCGCGGGCCGGCGTGGAGCCCGGCGCGGTGCCTCTCCTGACCACCCAGGACCCGCCGCCGGGGCGCGTCGACGTCCTCCTGGTCCGGGTGCCGAAGAGCCTGGCGCTCCTGGAGGACCAGCTGCTCCGGCTGGCCCCCGCGGTGCACGAGGGCACGGTCGTCGTCGGCACCGGCATGGTGAAGGAGATCCACACCTCGACCCTCCAGCTGTTCGAGCGGATCCTCGGCCCGACCCGCACCTCTCTGGCCCAGCAGAAGGCCCGGCTGATCTTCTGCACTCCGGACCCGTCGCTGGAGCGGCCCGCCAACCCGTGGCCGTACACCTACGCCCTCCCCGACGGCATCGGCGCGGCCTCCGGTCGCACGGTCGTCAACCACGCGGGCGTGTTCTGCGCCGACCGGCTCGACATCGGCACCCGGTTCCTCCTCCAGCACCTGCCGGCCGCCGACGGGCCGCGCCGGGTGGTGGATCTCGGCTGCGGCAACGGCGTCGTCGGTACGGCGGTGGCGCTGGCCGAACCGGCCGCCGAGGTGCTGTTCGTGGACGAGTCGTTCCAGGCCGTGGCCTCGGCGGAGGCGACCTACAAGGCCAACGGGGTGTCCGGGCACGCCGAGTTCCGGGTCGGGGACGTGCTGACCGGGGTGGCGCCGGGCAGCGTGGACCTCGTCCTCAACAACCCGCCGTTCCACTCCCACCAGGCGACGACCGACGCGACGGCCCGGCGGATGTTCACCGGTGCGCGCCGCGCGCTGCGGACGGGCGGCGAGCTGTGGGTGATCGGCAACCGGCACCTGGGATACCACGTGACGCTGCGGCGGCTGTTCGGCAACAGCGAACTGGTCGCCAATGACCCGAAGTTCGTGGTGCTCAGGGCGGTCAAGCGGGGTTAGCAGATCGCGGCTCGCCCGGCCGGGTGAGGACGCCGATGAGCCGCGCGACCTCCCGGGCCATCGCCTCCCGGCCCACGCTGAGGTACTCGCGGGAGTCGACGGCCTCCGGGTGGGCGGCGAGAAAGTCCCGGATCGCCCCCGTCATCGCCATGTTCAGGGCGGTGCCGACGTTCACCTTGGCGATGCCGCCCCCGACCGCCGCGACCAGGCCCTCGTCCGGTACTCCGGAGGAGCCGTGCAGCACGAGCGGGACGGGCACGGCGGCCGACAGCCGCTTGAGGAGGTCGTGGTCGAGAGCGGCGGTGCGGGTGGTCATGGCGTGGACGCTGCCGATGGCGACGGCCAGCGCGTCCACGCCGGTGCCGGCGACGAAGGAACGGGCCTCGACGGGGTCGGTGCGGGCGCCGGGCGCGTGGGCGTCCAGCGGCGGCCCGGCGGCCCTCTCCCGCCCGCCCTGCCCGGGCTTGCCGCCGATGGATCCCAACTCGGCCTCGATCCAGAGTCCTTGGGTGTGTGCCCAGTCGACGGCCGCGCGGGTCGCGGCGAGGTTCTCGGCGTACGGCAGCCGCGCCGCGTCGTACATCACGGAGCTGAACCCGGCGCCCTGTGCCTGCCGCAGCAGGTCGTCGCTCTGCACGTGGTCGAGGTGCAGGGCGACCGGTACGCGGGCGCGGTCGGCGGCGACGGCGGCGGCGCGGGCCAGCGGGAGCAGCCGTCCGTAGCGGAACTTGACGGCGTTCTCGCTGACTTGCAGGACCACGGGCGCGTCGGCCGACTCGGCGCCGGCGATGACGGCCTCGACGTGTTCCAGGGTGATGATGTTGAAGGCGGCGACGGCGGAGTGCGTGGCGGCGGCACGGGTGACCAGCTCACCGGTGGCTGCGAGGGGCACGGGCTGCCCTTTCCGTTCAGGGGGCGAGGATCACCGAGCGGGTGAGGTGGCGGGGCCGGTCCGGGTCGAGGCCGCGGGCCGCGGCGACGGCGACGGCGAGGCGCTGGGCGCGGACCAGTTCGGCGAGCGGGTCGAGACGGCCCTCGATCCACAGTCCGCCGGCGGCGCGCACCTGTTCGGCGAGCCCGTCGGGTGCCGTGCCGAGCATCCAGGCGGCCGTACCCCCGGTGGTGATGCTGATGGGGCCGTGCCGGTACTCCATCGCCGGGTAGGCCTCGGTCCAGGACAGGGAGGCCTCGCGCATCTTCAGCGCGGCCTCGCTGGCCAGTCCGACGGTCCAGCCACGGCCCAGGAAGGTGAACTGCGTGCACTCGGCGAGCCCCGGCGGCAGGGGAGTCGACAGGGCGGTACGGCCGTCGGCGACGACCGTACCGGTGTGCAGGCCGAGGTGGGCGCGGAACAGGGTGAGCGCGCTGGTGGCGAACCGGGTCTGGACGACGGACCGTTCGTCCGCGAAGTCCAGCACGACGACGTCGCCGGCCACCGACGTCACGGGTGCGTCCGGGTCGGCGGTGATCGCGGTCGCGCGGACGCGGCCCCTCAACTGTCCCAGCAGATCGAGTACCTCGGTGGTGGTGCCGGACCGGGTGAGGGCCACGACGCGGTCGTACCGGCGTGCGTGCGGGAACTCGGACGCGGCGAAGGCGTCCGTCTCGCCCGCTCCCGCACCCTCGCGCAGGGCGGCGGCCGCCTGCGCCATGAAGTAGGAGGTGCCGCAGCCGACGATCGCCACCCGCTCCCCCGGCACCGGCAGCGCCCCGCCGTGCCGCGCCGCCTCCTCGGCCGCCCGTATCCAGCACTCGGGCTGGCTGTTCAGCTCGTCCTCGACATGGGTCATGCCGCACCCCTCCGGACCGCTTGATTGTTCTTGCAAGATAGAGGCTTGTTTCGAGCATAATCAAGCATTAAGGGGCCAAGCGTGCTGCGTTAAGGTCGCGGAGGGACTGAGGAACGGAGGCCGCTGATGTCGCGCGACGCCCGCTGGCAGGCGCTGCTGGAACTGCTCGTCGAACGCGGTCGCCTGGAGGTCGAGGATGCGGCGGCCGAGCTGGAGGTGTCGGCCGCGACGATCCGCCGGGACTTCGACCAGCTCGCCGAGCAGCAGATGCTGGTGCGCACGCGTGGTGGCGCGGTGGTGCACGGGGTGTCGTACGAACTGCCGTTGCGCTACAAGACGGCCCGGCGCGCCTCCGAGAAGCAGCGCATCGCCAAGGCCGTCGCGGACCTCGTCGCGCCGGGCGAGGTGGTGGGCCTGACCGGCGGCACGACCACCACGGAGGTGGCACGCGCCCTGGCCGTACGCGGCGACCTCGCCTCCGGCTCGCCGGCGTTGACCGTCGTGACCAACGCGCTCAACATCGCCAACGAGCTCGCCGTACGGCCCCAGTTCAAGATCGTGGTGACCGGCGGGGTCGCCCGCGCGCAGTCGTACGAGCTCGTCGGCCCGCTCGCCGACGGTGTGCTCGGCCAGATCACCCTCGACGTGGCGGTGCTCGGGGTGGTGGCCTTCGACGTCACGCACGGCGCGGCGGCGCACGACGAGGCGGAGGCCGCGATCAACCGGCTGCTGTGCGAGCGCGCCGAGCGGGTGGTCGCCGCCGCCGACTCCAGCAAGCTCGGTCAGCGGGCCTTCGCCCGCATCTGCGCGGCCGAGTCGGTGGACACGCTGGTCACGGACACGGGGGTGGGGCAGGACGCCGTGCGCCGGTTCGAGGAGGCGGGGGTACGGGTCGTCGCCGTGTGACCCCGGGCCCGCTCCGTGTGACCACCCGGTACGCCGTCAGCTCCCGCCCGTGCTCGCCCGTACGAACCCGGCGCCCCGCTGGTCGTTGCAGCCGACCGTCGGCCGGTCGGCGGGATCCTGCCAGGTCTGCTGGGCCTGGAGGGCGACGCTCACCAGGGTCAGCAGGAGGTCGACGTCGCTCGCGGCGTCGAGCCGTATCGTCACCCACTGCGAGCCCGGCACGACACGGATCGCCCCCGAGCCCCTGAGGTCCTTGTCGAAACGCCGGATGGCACGGTCCGTCAGACGCAGGTCGACATCCCGGTCCGAGTGGAAGTGGGCGATCTCGCCCCGGGCCGAACTCACCGCCTGCCCCAGGCCGCAGCTCGGCGCGGCCTGTCGCAGGTCCGGCCAGGTCGCCAGTTGCGCGAACGCGCGCGAGGCCAACGTCATGGACCCATCATGGCGCGCTCACTCTGCCGCAACCAGCTCGTGAGCAAGCATTAACCGGTTTGTATCGGTGATTTGTCCGCGCTCGGGGTCTTTTCCGCCGAGGGAAATGCGGATGACAACGCCGCCCGAGTCGGCGATCATCGGCCGGCCGCACCCGCCCGCCGCTTCCCCCCGGAGGTATGTCACGTCCCGCAATCCCGAGCTGTACCCCTACCGGCTCACCTGGTCCGCCGTGGATCCGGACCGCCATCCCCTTGCCTGGGACGCGGAGGAGGAGGCGGAACTGACGGCGCTGATCGCCTCGATGGCGACCGCCGCACAGGCCGAGGCGGACACCAACGCCGAGGGAAACCCGAAGTGGCGCTTCTACCACGAGGTCACCGAACTGCTGGCGGCCCGGTACGGCCGCTGGACCTGTGGCTGGCACTGGGCGATCGGCGAGGGTGGTGGGGGCGGCGTGGTCAGCAGCTGGTGCTGCGTGTCCCACTCGGTGAACGAGCCCGGGGCGACTGCCGCTCGGATCGTGGCCTCGCTGCTGGAATGGCGCGACTGGCTGGAGGAGCTGGCCGAGCGGTTCGCCCGGCTCGCCCCGCCGCCCGGCGCCTCGACGGAAGACCGCAGCTGGCACCTGGAGCGGGCGGCTACCCGGCTGGTGACCCTGGTCGTGGACCGGACGGGCACCGAGTGCGGCTGGTACGGCATGTGCAGCAAGGTGCTCACCTGGTTCCTCACCTCGGCCGGACTGTCACCCCAGGAGGCCGAGCAGGCGGTTGACGCGGCGATCGGCGGGCGGTTCGCCAGCTGGACGATGCCGAGGCAGACCCTGGTGGACTCGGTGGCCGAGGACCTGGCGGCCGGCCTCACGGGTCGGCGGCCCTACCGTGACGTCTGAGCCGTACGAGCCCTCCGACGCGCTGCTGACCTGGTGCCGCATCCGGCGGCAGGTGGACTGGTCCTCGGCGGTCCGCGGCGAACCGGCGGCCCCCGTACAGCCGTACGTCGACGGTCTCACCGCCTGGTACGACGGCCCGGTCCGCCGCCGCGGCCCCGAGCGCGCCGGCCGTCTGCTCGCGGCGCTGGACCGCGCCCGATGCGACGCCGCCCGGGGAGAGCCCCTCGGCCCGGACCTCCTGGCCGCCTGGCAGCGGCTCGTCCTCGGCGTGCCCGAGGCGCCGCCCCTGCGTGACGGCGACGCCTTCGCCAAGGGCGGCCGGGAGCGCTACGGTCTGACCCCGCACACCTGGCAGGACTTCGCGGCCTGTCTCCGCCAGAGCGCCGACCCGGCCGTCCCCCTCGCCGCCCGCGCGGCCCGTGCGTACCTGGACGTCGCCTTCTTCCATCCCTTCGCGGACGGCAACGCCCGGCTGGCCCTGCTCGCCCTCGCGCACGTGCTGGACCTGGAGGGCGTACGGCTGGACGAGGTCGGGCCGCTGCAGACGACGCGGTACGCGGACGACCCCGAGGGTGCGCTGGACCTGGCGGTGCTGGTGGCGGTGCTCATTCGTGCGACGCGGCGCCGGGGGATCCGGTGAGCGGCCGGCAGCGGCTCCGCCGCCCTGACCCGGCCGCGCGGGGCACGGCCGGTCGCGGGGTGCGGGCACCGCGGCCGGCCGGTCTCGAAGGACGGCTCAGGGCCTGACGGGCTTGCCGCGCCCCCAGCCCCAGGCGAGCCGGCAGGCGCCGGACTGGCTGGTGGTGGCCGGCCAGGGCCGTGCGGCGTCGCCGGTCAGGGGCTGGAGCGAGTAGGTGTCGTCGGTGCGCAGGCCGGGCCAGTACACGAACCCCTCCCGAGCTTGCGGAAGGTGTCGGTGTCGACCCGGATGTATGGGGTTGTTGTCGGGAGCCGGCTTGTCGTGGTCGAGGCCCGTGGTCATCGGGGCGCCGCCGGGCCGACGGAGGAGCGGGTGACCTCCGCCCCTCGCCGAACCCCCTTGCCCGGCCTCTCACACCCCCCTACGCTGCATTTGTGCCGCTAATAAACAAAACCCGAACGCACAACGCCGTGCCGGGCTACGGCAACCCCCTCACCCGACTCCGCGTCGCCCTCACCACCTTCTTCGCCCTCGACGGCTTCGTCTTCGCCGGCTGGGTCGTCCGCATCCCGGCGATCAAGCACCAGACCCACGCCTCCGCCGGCGCCCTTGGCCTCGCCCTCCTCGGCGTCTCCGCGGGAGCGGTCGTCACCATGACGCTCGTCGGACGCCTGTGCCGCCGCTACGGAAGCCACCCCGTCACCGTGGTCTGCGCCGTCCTGCTCTCCCTCAGCGTCGCCCTGCCCCCGCTCACCCACTCGGCACTGGCCCTCGGCACCGCCCTCCTGATCTTCGGCGCCGCCTACGGAGGGATGAACGTCGCGTTCAACAGCGCGGCGGTCGACCTGGTGAGAGCCCTGCGTCGGCCCATCATGCCCGGCTTCCACGCCGCGTTCAGCCTCGGCGGCATGATCGGCGCCGGCCTCGGCGGACTCGTCGCCGGGGTACTGTCCCCGACGCGGCACCTGCTCGGCCTCACCGTGATCGGCCTGCTCGTCACCGCCGTGGCCGGCCGTACCCTGCTGCGCCTCCAGCCCCCGGGATCACCCGAGAGCTCACCGGACGAGGAGACCGCGCCCCGCCGCCCGGACACCCGCACCCGCGGTCTCGTCGTCACGTTCGGTCTCATCGCCCTCTGCACGGCATACGGCGAGGGAGCCCTGGCCGACTGGAGCGCCCTGCACCTGGAGCAGGACCTCGACGCCGCACCGGGCGCGGCGGCCATCGGCTACTCCTGCTTCGCGCTCGCCATGACCATCGGCCGGGTCACCGGCACCAGGCTGCTCGAGCGCCTGGGCCAAACCCGCACCTTGACATCCGGCGGCACGACCGCCGCGGCCGGCATGCTGCTCGGCGCACTCGCTCCCTCTCTGTGGGCGGCGCTCCTCGGCTTCGTGATCACCGGGCTCGGTCTCGCCAACCTCTTCCCCGTCGCCGTCGAGCGCGCCGGCGCGCTGGCCGGCCCCGACGGAGTCGCGATCGCGTCCACCCTCGGCTACGGCGGCATGCTCCTGGGACCACCCGCCATCGGCTTCATGGCGGACTGGTTCTCCCTTCCCGCCGCCCTCACCAGCGTGGCGGCACTGGCCGCCACGGCAGCCGTCATCGGATTCGTCACACGACGTGCGACAGAGCGCTGATTCCCGGCCCCTGGCACCGCCTCCGGGCCTGAGCCGAACAGCGGAAGCGGACGGCCCGCCGCCAACGGCCACGCGCTGGCGCATACTGGTGGCAATGACAAAGCCAGCCGCACCTAAGCGCCATTTGCCCACCAGCCCCTTCAGGGCCCCGGTCACGCCGCCTCCCAAGCACTTCGCCCTGGGCGACCGGGTCACACACGACATGTACGGCCTCGGCCGGGTCATCGGCATCGAGGACGGGATCGCGGTCCTCGTGGATTTCGGTTCGAAGCAAGCGCGGATCATGAGCCCGTACGGCAAGATGAGCAAACTGTAGGACCGCCGTGCCCGGCCGGAGAACGAGACCTTCCTGCTCAAGGATGCGCAGGCACCCGTCTCGGGCATGGGCACGGCTCAACCCAGGGCAAGCGGGCTCCGACTCCCCGGCCCGGGGCAGGCCAACCGCTCTACTACGAAGTACCCGATGCCGGCGTTGCCGCCGGTGACCAGGAGCCCGCCCCATCCGGCACACTCAGCCCATGGACACTGCCGAGTACCTTCGAACGCTGGACAGGGAAGGCCGCCTGCTCGCCGCGGCCGCCGCCGAGGCCGGCACCGCCGCCAAGGTGCCCACCTGCCCGGAGTGGCAGGTACGCGACCTGCTGCGGCACACCGGCGCGGTGCACCGCTGGGCGGCAGGCTTCATCGCCGACGGGCTCACCGAGCCACGCCCGATCGGGGACGCCCCCGACCTCGACGGGGACCAGCTCGTGACCTGGTACCGGGACGGTCACCGCCGCCTCGTCGACGCCCTGGCCGACGCGTCGCCCGACACGGCGTGCTGGACCTTCCACCCGGCACCCTGTCCCTCGCCCCTGGTCTTCTGGACCCGGCGGCAGGCGCACGAGACGACCGTCCACCGGTACGACGCGGAGTCGGCGCGCGACGGTACGGCGTCCCCCATCGCCACCGAGTTCGCCGTCGACGGCATCGACGAGTTGCTGCGCGGCTTCCACGCCCGCCCCAGGAGCAGGGTCCGTACCGAGGCGCCGCGCGTCCTGCGGGCGCGCGCCCTGGACGCGAACGCGGTGTGGACCGTCCGGCTGTCCGAGCGGCCGCCCGCGACCAGCCGGGACGAGTCCGGCGAGGCGGAGACCGAACTGGCAGGTCCGGCCGACCGCTTGTACCTCGCCCTGTGGAACCGGCTTCCCGTGCCCACCGTCACCGGCGACACCGCGCTCGGCGCGCTGTGGCGCGAGAAGTCGGCGATCTGAGCCCCCGGGCTCAGCCGGCCAGCATCCGGGTCAGCACCGCGCGCTGCACCGGCAGCACCTCCCCGTGCAGCGCGCGCCCCTTTCCGGTGAGGGCCACGCGTACGCCCCGCCGGTCCTCCGCGCACATGGCGCGCTCGACGAGGCCGTCCTTCTCCAGGCGGGCGATCAGGCGGGACAGGGCGCTCTGGCTGAGGTGGACGCGGTCGGCGATCTCCTGGACGCGGTAGGCGCAGCCGCCGTCCGCCGCGGAGTCCTCGGCGAGAAGGTCGAGGACCTCGAAGTCGCTGGCGCACAGGCCGTGTCCGTGCAGGGCGCGGTCGAGTTCGCACTGGGTACGGGCGTGCAACGCCAGGATGTCCCGCCACTGGTTCACGAGCTCCTGCTCGGCCTTCTTCGCCGCCATGTCGGCACCGTAGCAGAGGAACGGCTTTGTTGCATCGTAATTAAATGCACTTGCATCTCATGCAGACGCATGTAGTGTTTGCGGCATGACCTCTCCGCTCACCACCCCTGCCTCCGAAGGGCGTTGGACTCCCCGGCTGTGGGGCACCCTGCTGGTGCTCTGCGCCGCGATGTTCCTGGACGCGCTGGATGTGTCGATGGTCGGTGTCGCCCTGCCGTCCATCGGCTCCGACCTCGACCTGTCCACCTCGACGCTGCAATGGATCGTCAGCGGCTACATCCTGGGATACGGCGGGCTGCTCCTCCTCGGCGGCCGGACCGCCGACCTGCTCGGCCGGCGCCAGGTGTTCCTGGTCGCCCTGGGCGTGTTCGCGCTCGCCTCGCTGCTCGGCGGGCTCGTCGACTCAGGGCCGCTGCTGGTCGCCAGCCGGTTCATCAAGGGGCTGAGTGCGGCCTTCACCGCCCCGGCCGGCCTGTCCATCATCACCACCACCTTCGCCGAGGGACCGCTGCGCAACCGCGCCTGTCCATCTACACCACCTGCGCGGCCACCGGCTTCTCGATGGGTCTGGTGCTCTCCGGTCTGCTCACGGAGGCCAGCTGGCGCCTGACCATGCTGCTGCCGGCGCCCATCGCGCTGATCGCGCTGCTCGCCGGACTGAAGCTGCTGCCGCGCAGCCCACGCGAGAAGGACCACCACGGGTACGACATCCCGGGCGCCGTCCTCGGCACCGCCTCGATGCTGCTGCTGGTCTTCACCGTCGTACAGGCGCCGGAGGCCGGCTGGGCGTCGGCCCGTACGCTGCTGTCCTTCCTGGCCGTCGCTGTGCTGCTGACCGTCTTCGTCGTCGTCGAGCGGCACTCGCCCGGACCGCTGATCCGGCTCGGCGTGCTGCGCTCCGGCCACCAGGTGCGGGCCCAGCTCGGCGCGATGGCGTTCTTCGGCTCGTACGTCGGCTTCCAGTTCCTGGTCACCTTGTACATGCAGTCGCTGCTCGGCTGGTCGGCCCTGCACACCGCGCTCGCCTTCCTGCCCGCCGGCGCCCTGGTGGCGGTGTCCTCCACGAAGGTCGGCTCGGTCGTCGACCGGTTCGGCACCCCGCGGCTGATCGCGGTGGGCTTCGCGCTGATGGTCGCCGGGTACGCGCTGTTCCTGCGCGTCGACCTCGACCCGGGGTACGCGGCGGTCATCCTGCCGTCGATGCTGCTGATCGGCGCGGCCTGCGCGCTGATCTTCCCCTCGCTCAACATCCAGGCCACCAACGGGGTCGAGGACCACGAGCAGGGCATGGTCTCCGGACTGCTCAACACCTCGGTCCAGGTGGGCGGCGCGATCTTCCTGGCCGTCGTCACGGCGGTGGTCACCGCCCACGCCCCGGCCCACGCGGCCCCGCAGGCCGTCCTCGACAGCTACCGTCCCGGGCTGCTCGTGGTGACGGGTATCGCCCTCGCCGGGCTTCTCATCACCCTCACGGGACTGCGCGGCCGTCGTACCGACCGGCGCACCGTCGTGGTCGCCCGGTCCACCGTGGAGACGCAGACCCAGGCAGCGACAGAGACGGAGGCGGACGTGGAGCGCGTCGCGGTCCACGACTAGGGGAGCGCCTCCCCGCGTGCGCCCGGCCGGAGTCGGTTGCTCCGCCGGGCGCACGCCTGTGACACTGGGCGCATGGATGGGTACGGGGGACGGCGGACCAAGGCCGAGCAGGACGCCATGACCGTCGAGATCGGGTACGCGCTGGTCAGCGCGGTGTTCGCGGCGGCGGTCGTGTTCGGGGCGGTCGGCGGACCGGCGTTGCTGTTCGATCTGCCGCGTCTGCTGTCGGCGGCGCTGCTGCGCGTGGGCGGCTCGCTCGCGGCCGTCGTCTTCGTTGCCCGGGTGGTGAGCGTGCTGCTGCGCTTCCGCCAGGCGGATCAGCCCAGCCAGCCCGGCCGGACCAGCCCCGACTCGTAGGCCAGGACCACCAGTTGGGCCCGGTCCCGGGCGCCGAGCTTCACCATGGTGCGGCTCACGTGGGTCTTCGCGGTGAGCGGGCTGACCACCAGGCGGCGGGCGATCTCCCCGTTGGACAGGCCGATACCGACCAGGGCCATCACCTCCCGCTCCCGTTCGGTGAGCGCGGCGAGGGCGTCGGCGGCCGCCGGCTCCTTGGAGCGGGCCGCGAACTCGGCGATGAGGCGGCGGGTCACACCCGGCGAGAGCAGCGCGTCGCCCTCGACCACCGCCCGTACCGCGCGCAGGAGTTCCTCCGGCTCGGTGTCCTTCACCAGGAAGCCCGAGGCGCCGGAGCGGATCGCCTCGAAGACGTACTCGTCCAGTTCGAAGGTGGTGAGCATGACCACCTTGACGTCCTTCAGCTCCGCGTCGGCGGTGATGCCCCGGGTCGCGGCCAGGCCGTCCAGCAGGGGCATCCGGATGTCCATCAGGACGACGTCGGGGCGCAGTTCGCGCACCCTGCGCAGGGCCTCCTCGCCGTCCGCCGCTTCCCCGGCCACCTCGATGTCCGGCTGCGCGTCGAGCAGCGCCTTGAAGCCGGCCCGTACGAGCGACTGATCGTCGGCGAGCAGTACACGGATCACCGGTCCTCCTTGGCCTGTGACGTGCCCTGCGACTCGACCCGCGTCCCGGACCGTGACGGCAGTACGGCGAGCACCCCGAAGCCGCCGTCGGGGCGCGGGCCCGCCTCGATCGTGCCACCCAGCGCGGCGGCCCGCTCCCGCATTCCCGCCAGCCCGTTACCGCTGCCGCCCGCGTCCGCGCCGGTCGCGGGACCGTCGTCGTCGATCCGCAGCCGCAGTACGCCGCCCTCGTGTTCGAGGCGCACGCGCGCGTGCCGCGAACCCGAGTGCCGTATGACGTTGGTGAGGGCCTCCTGCACGATGCGGAAGGCGGCGAGGTCGGCGCCCGGCGGCAGGCGCGGGGGCTCGCCCTCGACCTCGATGGTGAGGCCGGCGCTCGCCGCCTGTTCCACCAGTTCCGGCAGCCGGTCCAGGCCGGGCGCCGGGGCGCGCGGTGCCTCCCCGGGGGCGCGCAGGGTGTCGAGGACCTGGCGCACCTCGCCGAGCGCCTCCTTGCTGGCGGCCTTGATGGTGGTGAGCGCCGCGCGCGCCTGCTCGGGGTCGCTGTCCAGGAGCGCGAGGCCCACGCCTGCCTGCACGTTGATGACGGAGATGCTGTGCGCGAGGACGTCGTGCAGCTCCCGCGCGATGCGCAGCCGCTCCTCGTCCGCGCGCCTGCGGGCCGCCTGGGCCCGGTCGGCCCGCTCCCGGGCCCACTGCTCGCGCCGTACCCGGCCCAGCTCCGACAGCGCGACGATGGCCAGCACCCAGGTGGCGACGACGATCTCCTGGCCGACGCCCGCCCCCTTGTCGTGCGGCGGCGGCAGCCAGCGGTACAGCCAGAGCGCGACCAGGACGTGCCCGGCCCACAGCAGCCCCAGGGACGCCCAGGCGGCCCGGCGGTGCCCGGTGACGACCGCGCTGAAGCAGCTCACGACGACGGCCAGGAGCACCGGTCCGTACGGGTAGCCGGCGGCCAGGTAGACCAGGGTGGCCGTCGCGGTGCCGAACGCCACGAACACCGGGTGCCGCTGCCGCCACAGCAGCAGCGCCAGGGCCACGAGCAGCAGCACGCGCGCGGGGACGTCCAGCGGCTCGCGGCCCGGCTGCTGGTGTCCGGCGAAGTTGGAGGCGATCAGTGCGAAGGCGGTGAGCACAACGGTCGAACGCCACGGCAGGCGCTCTCCCCGCGCCTCGGTGCCGTCCAGGGGTTCCCACCGCCCGCGCCCGCTCCGCCGCCGCGACCGGACGCGCCCGCACTGCTCTTCCATGACGGCCACGCTAGACGCCGGCGAACCGCGAGGGCGTCAGCCGGGCGCGGTGATCACGCGTACTCCCCTGGGAGTACGCCCGGGAGTACGCCCGCCGGCGCCTTCAGCGGCCGCCCGACAGCTCGTGCGCCTCGGCGCCGGACAACCGCCGGCTTGGTGGCAGTCGGCGTGGGATCCTCGCTTGCACCGACCGGGCGAACCGCCGCCGAACGAGTCAATTCTGTGATTGTCGGCAAAATCGACAGAGCTGTGGGGTCAGGTGGTGCGACGATGCCCTCTGAGGCCTCCGTGACGGAAACCCGGCCAGCATGATCAGGCAATGGGGGCTCTCGTTCCGTCCGCACAGGGGTGAGGAGCAAACCTGTACCCCTTTTTTGGTTTGCTGACATTCCAAGGCGGTCCTCAGCCCATGCCATACGTCAAAAGAAGCGTTGGCCGAGCAAAGCTGATCAGCTATTGCACTCTTGTCCTGATCCTTGTCACGTTGCCGTTCGTCGCCGGGCCGACCGCGTCCGCCTCCGGCCACTGGCCCCCGCCGGTCACCGGCGCCCGGATCACGGCCGTGACAAGACTCGATGACCGGATGCTGGATCTGGCCGTGCGGTCACCGGCCATGCGTGGCACGGTGCCTGTCCGGGTCATCCTGCCCAGGAGCTGGAGCGCCTGGAGAAGGCCTGGCTACCCCACGCTCTACGTGCTCCACGGCGGGGAGGACGACTACACCTCCTGGACCCGCGAGACGGACATCGAGGATCTCGCGAAGGATTCCGAAGCGCTGATCGTGATGCCTGACGGCGGCAGAAACGGTCAGTACTCCGACTGGTACGTCGGCTGGCCCCGTTGGGAGACCTTTCACACCCGCGAGCTGCCCCGTCTCATGGAACGCGAGTTCCGGGCGAATTCCACCCGGGCAGTCATCGGTCTGTCAATGGGGGGACTCGGCGCGCTCAACTATGCGGGCCGGCACCCGGGCATGTTTCGCTACGCGGCCAGCCTCAGCGGAATCGTCGACCTCGACGATCCTTCGACTCACACCTTCCTTTGGGTCTACAACGCTCTCCATGACAACGAGCTCATCCGCATCTGGGGTGACCCGGCACGGCATGCGGACATCTGGGAGTCGCACAACCCGTCCGCCATGGTGACCGCCTACCGCGGCACGAAGATCCACCTGTGCGCGGGAACTGGCGAGGTGGGACCTCTGGACGCGGGCCGGGACTTCGCCTCGGTACTCGCGTCGGCGTCGGAGGGAATTCTCACGTCCAGCCAGGAGCGGTTCGCCCGGTCACTGCGTGCGGCAGGTGTAGACGTCACGACGCACGTCTACAAGCCCGGGACGCACTCATGGCCCTACTGGAAACGCGAACTGCACCTCATCTGGCCCACGGTGATGAACGAACTCAGTCACCAGGCCGGCGTTGGGAAATGGCCTGGCCATCGGGGTTCCGGTCGCGCGGACGTGGGCCGTCACCGGGTCAGTTGGTCAAGAGCGCGGCAGGCATGAGCCACCCCGTCCTCGGCGCTGAGTACCCGGCCCAGCCGTAGGGCACTGTCGGTGTACTCGCTGTTCCCGGTGACGGCGCGCAGCCGTTCGGTAAGCACCGGAACCGTGAGGTGCCGGGCCGGCAGCGGCTTTGGGCCCGCGCCCAGACGGTGCACCCGCTCGGCCCAGTAGGGCTGGTCTCCGAAGAAGGGGCAGACCAGGGACGGCACTCCGGCCCGCAGCGCAGCGGCAGTGGTGCCCGCTCCGCCGTGATGCACCACCGCCGCCATGCGCGGGAACAGCCAGCTGTGGGGAACGTCTCCGACCACGAGGACGTCGTCATCGCTCGTCGCAGGCTCTCCCGTCAGCACGCCTCGCAGTCCGGCACGCCGGAGTGCCGCCCGTACGACGCGGCCGGTGGCCTCGGAATCACCGGTGCTCATGCTGCCGAAGCCCACATAGACCGGCGGCGGCCCACTGTCCAGGAAGGCGAGGAGATCCGGCGACGGAGTCCAGGATGGCTGCTCATGGAACCAGTAGCCGGTCACATGGACGTTCGATCCCCAGTCGCTCGGCCGGGGTACGACAACGGGGCTGAACGCACACAGCACGGGGGCGGAACGGGCGTGGCGAAAAGGGCCGAGCGGGGACATGGGGGAGAGACGGAGGCTTTCGCGTCGCCAGGTGTTGACGGCTTGGCGGCATGCCAGCCAGGAGGCCAGATCGACCGCGTAGAAGCTGAGACGGTTGCCAAAGCCTCCCAGGAACCGCGCAGCGGGAAGGAAGGGATGCGGGAACGCCGCGCAGGGGTGGCTCGGCTGGAAGTGGATGACCGCGTACGGGACCTCCAGGTACTGACTCAGATGAAGGCCCAGAAAACTCAGGCCGGGGGTCAGGACGAGATCGGCTCCGGCAACGCCGGTCTGCACCTCCGAGAGCATGCGGGCAATCAGCGGCCCCAGAATCCGGTGCACCCCACGAATGAATTTCATCGCGCTGCGTCCACCCGCGAGCAGTTCCTTCCCCTCGGGCGACGCGATGATCTCGGCGGGATCCAGCGAGAGCGAATGGAATTCCAGGCCCGCCTCTGTGATCAGGCCGTGATAGCGGTGGCTGGCGATCACCCGCACGACATCGCCCTGCCGCTTGAGCCCTCGACCCAGTGCCAAACACGGTTGGACGTCCCCGCGGGAACCCGCGGCAAAGATCACTACGGTCCGGCCCATATCCACCCTCGGTATGTGCGGGGAAAAGCCTCCAGGATTACACCGCACGAGCGCCGCCATCCCGGCAATCGCCTGACTCACCGCGTGTCGCTCCCTCCGACTCGAAAACGACTCAACACAAGGAGCCGGCGGACTACGGGGGTTCGGCGACAGGACCTACTGGGGGACGACCAGGCCCACGCCTTCGGCGAGCCGGGTGACCGCGTGACGGAAGAAGGCCTCGCGGTCCTCGACCACCCGGTTGAACTGCCCGAACAGTTCGAACCCGACCAGTCCGTACAGCTGCGCCCAGGCCGCGACCAGGGCCGCGACCACCTCCGGCGGCAGGTCGGGCGCCAGGTCGGCGGCCATGCGGCGGGCCTCCGGCTCCAGTTCGGCCGACACGGAAGTACGGGCCACCCCGTTCCGCCGGTGCGCGTCGCGCACGATGCCGATGAAGAGGACGCCCACCCGGGACGCGGCCGGAACGGTCGCCTCGGGCGCCGAGTAGCCGGGAACCGGCGAACCGTAGATCAGCGCGTACTCGTGCGGATGCGCGAGCGCCCAGCCGCGCACCGCCTCGCACACGGCGACCCAGCGCTGAGCCGGGGCGACGTCACCCACCCCGGCGTCGGCTGCCTCGGCGGCTTCGCCGAGGGAGTCGTAGGCGTCGATGATGAGCGCGGTCAGCAGGTCGTCGCGGCTGGGGAAGTAGCGGTAGAGCGCGGAGGAGACCATGCCTAGTTCGCGGGCCACCGCGCGCAGTGACAACTTGGCGGCACCCTCCGCCGCGAGCTGTCTGCGCGCCTCGTCCTTGATGGCCGCGGTGACTTCGATCCTGGCTCGCGCGCGGGCGCCCTGTGCGGTGCTCATGGACAGCAGTGTGCCACGAAAGAAGAGCACCGCCCACAAAAGAGAGCACTGCTCTTGCTTGGAGCACCCGCCTCCTCCACACTGGAGTCAAGCGAGAGCACCGCTCTCCCAACCCGTGGGGGTCACCATGTCCTCGTCCTCGCCGTACTACCTCAAGGGCAGCCCGGTGGCGGTCCGCCTCAACAACGTCGTCGGCTGGCTGGCCCGGCACGGCCTCAGCATCGCCGGCACCGCGGAGATGTCCGTGCGGGGCCGCAAGAGCGGCAAGATGCAGCAGATCCCGGTCAACCCTCACACGTACGGGGGCGAGCAGTACCTGGTCTCCGCCCGGGGCCACTCCCAGTGGGTGCGCAACATGCGCGTCGCCGGCGGCGGGGAGCTGCGCGTCGGCCACAAGGTGCGCGAGTTCACCACGGTGGAGCTGCCCGACGCGGAGAAGCTCCCGATCCTGCGGACCTACCTGGAGAAGTGGGGCTGGGAGGTCAACCAGTACTTCAAGGGGGTCACGGCCAAGTCCTCCGACGAGGAGATCATCGCGGCCGCCGCCGACCACCCGGTCTTCCGGATCACCGTCAGGAAGTGACGGTCTCCTCCCGCGCGGCGGACCCCGGCGCGGTGGTCCGCCGGTCCAGCGCGGTCAGGGCGCGCTGGGCCATGGGATGGGTGCGGACGATCTCGCCCAGGGACGTGGAGCCCTGCGTGATGTCCTTGAAGGCCTTCCAGACGGGACGGAAGCCGGTGAGGGCCGCGTGGAACAGGCCGGGCCTGCGCTCGAACACGGTCAGCATCCGCTTGCCGACGCTCATCTCGATACCGAGCCCCGCCTTGATCGCGAACGCGTAGTTCAGGGCCTGCCGACGGGTCTCCACCGCGTCGTGCGCCTCGGCGATCCGGACCGCCCACTCCCCCGCGAGCCGCCCCGACCGCAGGGCGAAGGAGATGCCCTCGCGGGTCCACGGCTCCAGCAGCCCGGCCGCGTCCCCGCACACCAGGACCCGGCCGCGCGAGAGCGGGGAGTCGTCGGCGCGGCAACGCGTCAGGTGCCCGGAGGAGATACTGGGCTCGAAGCCGGCGAGGCCGAGCCGGGCGACGAAGTCCTCCAGGTACCGCCTGGTTGCGGCGCCTTCCCCGCGCGCCGAGATCACGCCGACCGTCAGCGTGTCGCCCTTGGGGAAGACCCAGCCGTAACTGCCGGGCATCGGACCCCAGTCGATGAGGACCCGGCCCTTCCAGTCCTCGGCGACCGTCTCCGGCACCGGGATCTCCGCCTCCAGACCGAGGTCGACCTGTTCGAGCTTCACTCCGACGTGCGCTCCTATGCGGCTGGCGCTGCCGTCGGCGCCGACCACCGCGCGCGTGAGCAGCGTCTCGCCGCCCTGCAGGACGACGGCGACCGTACGGCGGTCCGGCACCGCCGAGCCGTGCTGCTCGACCCGCGTCACGGTGACGCCGGTGCGCAGCTCGGCGCCGGCCTTCCGCGCGTGCTCGACCAGCTGCTGGTCGAACTCCGGCCGGTTGATCAGCCCGAACAGCATCTGCTTGGAGCGGCGGGTACGGGTGAAGCGCCCGTTGTGCGAGAAGGTGACCGCGTGCACCCGGTCCCGGAAGGGCAGCTCGAAGCCGGGCGGCAGGGCGTCGCGCGAGGGGCCGATGATGCCGCCGCCGCACGTCTTGTAGCGGGGCAGCTCCGCCTTCTCCAGCAGCAGCACGCGCCGTCCCGCGACCGCCGCCGCGTAGGCGGCCGACGCCCCCGCGGGTCCCGCGCCCACCACGACGACGTCCCACACCCGCTGCACGTCGTCCGCCGAAGAGTTCTCGCCGCTCACGATGGTCCGCTGCTCCGATCAAGCCGTCTGCCGCACCTGTCCCTCCGCATCCTACGGCGGACGTCGCCGCAGGCCACTGTGGGAGGATCGGTGCACTCGCAGGTACAACGTCGCACCCACAAGGAGCGTGCCCATGTCGTCGAATCCGCTCGCCGAGACCGTCGCCGCCCTGATGCCCAGGGCGAAGGCGGAGCTCACCGAGCTGGTGGCCTTCAAGTCGGTCGCGGACTTCGACCAGTTCCCCAGGAGCGAGAGCGAGGGCGCCGCGAACTGGGTCGCCGACGCGCTGCGCGCCGAGGGCTTGCAGGACGTGGCACTGCTCGACACCCCGGACGGCACGCAGTCGGTGTACGGGTACCTGCCGGGCCCGGAGGGCGCCAAAACGGTTCTGCTCTACGCCCACTACGACGTGCAGCCGCCCCTGGACGAGTCCGCCTGGACCACCCCGCCCTTCGAACTGACCGAGCGCGACGGCCGCTGGTACGGCCGTGGCGCCGCCGACTGCAAGGGCGGCGTGATCATGCACCTGCTCGCCCTGCGCGCGCTGAGGGCGAACGGTGGCGTCCCGGTGAACGTCAAGGTGATCGCCGAGGGCTCGGAGGAGCAGGGCACCGGCGGCCTGGAGCGGTACGCCGAGCAGCACTCCGACCTGCTGGCGGCCGACGCGATCGTGATCGGCGACGCGGGCAACTTCCGCGCCGGCCTGCCGACCGTCACCACGACCCTGCGCGGCATGACCCTGGTCCGCGTGCAGATCGACACCCTGCGGGGCAACCTGCACTCGGGCCAGTTCGGCGGCGCCGCCCCCGACGCGCTGGCCGCGCTGATCCGCGTCCTGGACTCACTGCGCGCGGAGGACGGCTCGACCACCGTCGACGGGCTCGAGCCCGACACCCGCTGGGAGGGCCTGAGCTACGACGAGGAGCAGTTCCGCGCCGACGCCAAGGTGCTGGACGGGGTCGGGCTGATCGGCGAGGGCCCGGTCGCCGACCGCATCTGGGCCCGCCCGGCCGTGACCGTGCTCGGCATCGACTGCCCCCCGGTCGTCGGCGCCACCCCGTCCGTGCAGGCGAGCGCCCGCGCCCTGATCAGCCTGCGGGTGCCGCCGGGCGTGGACGCGGCCGAGGGCGGCAAGCTGCTCCAGGCCCACCTGGAGGCGCACACGCCGTGGGGCGCGCGGGTGCAGGTCGAGCAGGTCGGCCAGGGCCAGGCCTTCCGCGCCGACACCACCAGCCCCGCCTACCGGGCGATGGCCGACGCGATGGCGGTCGCCTACCCGGGCCAGGAGATGCAGTACGCCGGACAGGGCGGCTCGATCCCGCTGTGCAACACCCTCGCGGCCCTCTACCCGCAGGCGGAGATCCTGCTCATCGGCCTGAGCGAGCCGGAGGCCCAGATCCACGCCGTCAACGAGAGTGTCTCTCCCGAGGAGTTGGAGCGCCTGTCGGTGGCGGAGGCGCACTTTCTGCGCCTGTACGCGGCGGGCTGAACCGGTCTGCCCACGGCAGAAGGCCCTCGCTCGCCGGCGGGGGCCCTGCCTACGGTCGGCGCATGGACGTCATCGAACTTCTCCCCCGGCTCCATCTGCTGCGCTTCCCGGTCGGCCAGGCCTACCTCTGGTCCGACGCCGACGAGTTGACACTGATCGACGCCGGGGTGGCCGGTTCCGGCGGGGCGATCGCCGGCGCGGTCACGGCCCTCGGGCGGGACCCGTCGGCCGTACGGCGGATCGTGCTGACCCACTTCCACGAGGACCACGCGGGCGGGGCGGGCGAGTTCGCCGCGCTGAGCGGCGCCCAGGTGCTGGCGCACCGCCTGGACGCACCGGTCGTCCGGGGTGAAGTCTCCGGCCCGCCACCGGTGTTCGAGGACTGGGAGCGACCCATCCACGCGGAGGCCCTACGGCACCTGCCCCGGGCCGAGCCCGTCCGCCCGGAGCACGTCACCGAGGTGTCCGACGGCGACGTCCTCGACTTCGGCGGCGGCGCGCGGATCGTCCACGCCCCCGGTCACACCCACGGCAGCATCGCCGTCCATCTTCCCGAGCACGGCGTGCTGTTCACCGGCGACGCGGTGGCCGCGTCGCCGGTCACCGGGACCGTGATGCTGGGCGTGCTCAACCTCGACCGGGCCCAAGCCGTCGCGTCCTTCCACCGGTTGGCGGACCTCGACGCGGACCTGGCCTGCTTCGGCCACGGCGATCCGGTGACCGGGCAGGCCGCGGCCGTCCTGCGCAAAGCGGCGGACACGTACGGCATCCCGCGCTGACCCCGCCGTCCTGGCCGGGCACTTCCCGGGCTTCCCGCCGCCGCACCACTGGCGGGTCCTGCCCGAAACGTCCCCGCAAGCCGGGCCGGCGGCGCCTCAGCCGACCGGAACACCTGCCTCCAGATACAGCGCCGCCCCGCGCTCACGGGCCCGCAGGGCCCAGCGCAGCCGCTCGTAGCGGACGGGCGGGAGCATGACGGCGGCCTCCTGCTCGGTGACGAAACGCCAGTCGCGCAGCTCGGGCCCCGGCAGCAGCAGCCGGCCGGTCTCGGCGGAGTCCAGCCGCCCGCCGTCGAACAGGAACCGCAGTCCTCCGTAGCCGGGCGGCGCGGGCCGCTCCCAGTCCACGACGAGCAGCCGCGGCACGTCGTCCAGCCGTATCCCGGTCTCCTCGGCGACCTCGCGCATACCGGCCCGGGCGGGTGCCTCCCCGGGCTCGACGACCCCGCCGGGGAACTCCCAGCCGGCCTTGTAGGTGGGGTCGACGAGCAGCACCCGGTCCCGCTCGTCGAACAGCAGCACCCCGGCGGCGAGGGTCTCGGCGGTGGGCTCCGGAGTCTGCACGATGTCGCAGACCGGCACCTCCCCGCCACCGACGGCCTCGGCGAGCCGGACGGCTGTCTCGTACGGGGTGAGGTCGCTGGTGTCGACCACGTAGGCGTCGGCGGTGAGCCACGCGGCCAGGGCGGCGCGGTAGGGCTCGATGTGGTCGTACGACCACTGCCGCACCCGCATCTCGCCGTCGGGCAGGTCCTGCGGAACCTCCCGCCCGGCTATCCGCTCACGCAGTATCGTTTCAGCCGGAGCGAGGAGAATGTGCCGGACCGGGATGCGGCGGGCGGCGAGGCCGCCGAAGATCTCGTCGCGGTACTCCTGGCGCAGCAGGGTCATGGGGACCACGAGCGTCCCGCCGAGCTCGGCGAGCATCGCGGCCGCCGTGTCGATCACGAGCCGTCGCCAGATCGGCAGGTCCTGGAAGTCGCCGACCTCGGCGAGGCGTTTGGGCGGCAGCAGGCGCGTGAGCCCTCCGCCGATGACCTCGGGGTCGAAGAGCGTGCTGTTCGGGATCAGTTCGATCAGTTCCCGTGCGGTTGTGGTCTTCCCCGCACCGAACGCACCGTTGATCCAGACGATCACGGTTCCCCCTCTTCTGTTGGCCCCCTGTGGCTTGCCCGCTCCACACTGCCACGGAAACCACTCCCAGTAGAGGGCGCCCTCACAGCGGTGCCGGTGGCCCCTCGGCGGGGACACCGGCACCGGACTGGAAGGGTCGGCGGTGTTACTTCTGCGCCGGGGCCTCGTCGTCCGTGGCGAAGCTGTCCTTGCTGATGATGCTGTCGGCCGGGCCGAGCGTGTCCGATACGTGCAGGTCCCCGGGGACGTCGTGGTCCGCCGCGTGGGACGGAGTGAGGGCGGCCACGACGAAACCGGTGGCAAGGGAGGCGATGGCGAGCATGCTGCGCTTCTTCATGCCCGGATCAACTACGGAAGCGGGCCGGGGTCACGCGGGATGCGCCCAAGCGGTGCGAGGCCGTTCCCGGCGGGTCCCTGACCGGGACCCTGCCCGAGACGATTCCTGAGCTCTGGGTGCCCGCCGAGGAACCGGACGAGTTCAACGCCCACATCGTCGGCACGATCCGGGTGGTCCACGAGTTCCGGTGACCGGACATCCGATGACCTGCTGGGCTTTGGTCCTCCACCACGGGTCGACACGGTCTAGCGTAAGCGCGCACAGTTGACGCGTCCATGCCGACATCCCGTCTCTGCGCGAGGACGGAGGACGTAACGATGCGTCACCTTCCCACCCGCCGCCCCCACCGAAGAGCCGTCGGAGCCCTCACCGCAGGCCTGTTGTTCACGTTCGGGCTCACCGCGCCGGCCGCCGCGGCGGCCCCGGCCGCACCGGTCTCTCCCGCCCTCGACGACGGCCTCGCCCTCACCCCGCCGATGGGCTTCAACAACTGGAACTCCACGCACTGCCGGGCCGAGTTCAACGAGTCCATGGTCAAGGGGATCGCGGACATCTTCGTCGACAAGGGGCTCAAGGACGCCGGATACCGGTACGTCAATCTGGACGACTGCTGGGCCCTGCCGAACCGGGACGCGGACGGCAGACTCGTCCCCGATCCCGTCCGTTTCCCGGGCGGCATCAAAGCGGTCGCCGACTACGTGCACTCCAAGGGGCTCAAGCTCGGCATTTACACCAGCGCGGGGACGAAGACCTGCGACAGCGCGGGATTTCCGGGCGCCCTGGGACACGAGTACAGCGACGCCCAGCAGTTCGCCGACTGGGGCGTGGACTACCTCAAGTACGACAACTGCAACAACCAGGGCGTGGACGCCAGGCAGCGGTACACGACCATGCGCGACGCCCTGAAGGCGACCGGCCGGCCGATCGTCTACAGCATCTGCGAATGGGGGCAGAACAAGCCCTGGGAATGGGCCGCGGACGTCGGCCATCTGTGGCGCACCACCGGGGACGTCAGCGACAACTGGGCCTCGACGCTGTCGATCCTGAAGAAGAACCTGCCCCTCGCGCCGTACGCCGGCCCCGGCCACTGGAACGACCCGGACATGCTGGAGGTGGGCAACGGCGGCATGACGGACACCGAGTACCGCTCGCACTTCTCGATGTGGTCGGTCATGGCCGCGCCGCTGCTCATCGGCACCGACCTGCGCAGGGCGTCCCGGGCCACCTTCGGCATCCTGGACAACAAGGAGGTCATAGCCGTCGACCAGGACCCGCTGGGCAAGCAGGGCACGGTCGTCTCCTCCGAGGGCGGGCGCTGGGTCGTCGCCAAGGCGATGCGGGACGGCAGCCGTGCGGTGGCGCTGTTCAACGAGTCGTCCACCACCCAGCGGATCGCCACCACAGCCCGGGCCGTCGGCCTGCCGGACGCTCCCGCCTACACGCTGCGGGACCTGTGGCAGCACCGGAGCTACAACGCCGCGGGCACCATCGCGGCGACCGTCCCGGCCCACGGCACGGTCCTGGTACGGGTCAGCGTCGGTCCCGGCTGGGCCGCGCACCCGCCTGCCGTCGAACTCGGCGTGCAGGGCAGCCCATTGGTCCAGGCGGACAAGACCGCCACGCTGACGACCGCGGTCACCGACCTGGGGCGGACGCCGGCCACCCGGGTCTCTGTGTCGCTGACCGGCCCGGACGGATGGACGGTACGCCCCGATTCGCCGGCGCGCACACCCGTCGTACCGCCGGGCAGGACGCTGTCCACCCGGTGGGCGGTCACCGCGCCACCGGGGACGCCCACAGGGTCGTACGACCTGACGCTCAGGGCGAGTTACCGCTCCCTGGCCGGTGCGCGCGGCGGCAGTGCGCTGCCGCTCACGGCGTCCGTGGTGGTGCCGCCGCCCTCGGGGACCTCGTACCTCGGGGACCTGCCGTGGCTCACGGCCGCCAACGGTTGGGGGCCGGCGGAGCGCGACACCAGCAACGGCGAGAGCGCGGCGGGTGACGGGCACCCGATCACCCTCGGCGGGGTGGTGTACGCCAAGGGGCTCGGCGTGCACGCGGAGAGTTCCGTGGAGTACTACACCGGCGGGGCGTGCCGGACGGTCACCGCGGACGTCGGGGTCGACGACGAGAAGGAAGCGAAGGGCACCGTCGCCTTCGAGGTCTGGGCGGACGGCGCGAAGGTCGCCTCGACCGGTGTCCGCACGGGCGCGATGCCCGCCCAGCCGCTCACGGCGGACGTCACCGGCGCCCCGGTCGTGCGGCTCGTCGTCACCGACGGCGGGGACGGCATCGACTCCGACCACGGGGACTGGGCGGACGCGCGGGTGAGCTGCTGAGCGAGCCCGAGTGAACGTTCCTGCTGACGCCGGGACCCGGGTCAGACCCCCGCCGCCGTCGCGTCCGGTCTGCGGGCCAGCGCGGCCGCGGCGGCTCCCACCAGGCCCGCGTCCGTGCCCATCTGCGCGGGCACCACGGTCAGCCGCTGGACGAAGGACAGGGTCGCGTAGTCGGTGAGGGCCTTGCGCAGCGGCGCGAAGAGGATGTCGCCCGCCTTGCCCACACCCCCGCCGATCACCGCGACGTCGATCTCGACGAGGGTCGCGGTGGCCGCGATGCCGGCGGCCAGGGCCTGCGCGGCGCGTTCGAAGGAGGCCACGGCGACCGGGTCGCCGACGCGGGCGGCGGCGGCCACCGCGGCGGCCGAGGTGTCGCCGTCCGAGCCCGGCCGCCAGCCGTTCCCGAGCGCGCGCCGGGCGATGTTCGGGCCGCTCGCGATGCGCTCCACGCAGCCGCGCGAGCCGCAGGGGCACGGGTCGCCGTCGAGGTCGACGCTGATGTGGCCGATGTGGCCCGCGTTGCCCGTCGGTCCGGGGTGCAGCCGCCCGTTCAGGACCAGGCCGCCGCCGACGCCCGTGGAGACCACCATGCACAGCGCGTTGTCGTGGCCCCGGGCGGCGCCCTGCCAGTGCTCGGCCGCGGTGATCGCCACACCGTCGCCGATCAGCTCCACCGGCAGGCCGCCGGTGGCCGCCCGTACCCGGTCGACCAGCGGGAAGTCGCGCCAGCCCGGCACGTTCACCGGGCTCACCGTGCCGGTGGAGGCGTTCACGGGACCGGCGCTGCCGATCCCGAGGGCGCCCGCACGCGCCCACAGGGGCGACCCGGTCAGATCACCGAGCACCTCCTCCACGGCCCGCATCACGGTCTCCCCGTCCTCCCGCGCGGGCGTCGCGCGCTGCGCTCGCACCAGGATTCCGCCGTGGGCGTCCACCAGCGCTCCGGCGATCTTGGACCCGCCGATGTCGAGGGCCGCCACGAGGTCGGTGTGCATCAGTGTGATATCTCCCCGTCAACCAGGTGAAAAAGGGCTGGCCGGTCGCGGTGGGGGCGCAGGCCGGAGATTGCGGTGGACAGTCTCTCGTGCATATGACAACGTTGTCCAGGCTCTATGCTCGACGCCACATCCTCATACAAACCCATGGACCGACGCATCCCCGTGGGGGATCCCCGTGGACGACAGGACAGGACAGCGCATCGTGCCCGAGACCATCCGGCGGCCGGAGAGCCGTTACGGCAACCGTCCGACCATGAAGGACGTGGCGGCACGGGCCGGCGTCGGTCTGAAGACGGTCTCCCGCGTGGTCAACGGCGAGCCGGGGGTCACCCCGGACACGGAACGCCGCGTCCAGGAGGCCATCGACGCGCTGGGCTTCCGCCGCAACGACAGCGCCCGGGTGCTGCGCAAGGGCCGCACCGCGAGCATCGGGCTGATCCTTGAGGACCTCGCCGACCCGTTCTACGGTCCCCTCAGCCGCGCGGTGGAGGAGGTGGCCCGGGCCCACGGCGCCCTGCTGATCAACGGCTCCAGCGCGGAGGACCCGGAGCGCGAGCAGGAACTGGCGCTGGCGCTGTGCGCGCGGCGCGTGGACGGGCTGGTGGTCATCCCGGCCGGGGACGACCACCGCTATCTGGAGCCGGAGATCAAGGCGGGTGTCGCGACCGTGTTCGTGGACCGCCCGGCCGGCAGGATCGACGCCGACGTCGTGCTGTCCGACAACTTCGGCGGCGCCCGGGGCGGCGTCGCCCACCTCATCGCCCACGGCCACCGCCGGATAGGGTTCATCGGCGACATGCCCCGCATCCACACCGCGGCCGAGCGGCTGCGCGGCTACCGGGCGGCCATGGAGGACGCGGGGATACCCGTGGAGGACTCCTGGATGTCCCTGGGCGCCACCGATCCGCAGCGGGTGCGCCGGGCGGCCGAGGAAATGCTCTCCGGGCCCTCCCCCGTCACCGCCGTCTTCACCGGCAACAACCGGGTCACGGTGACCGTGATCCGCGTCCTCGCCGAGCACGGCCGCCGCGTCGCCCTGGTCGGCTTCGACGACATCGAGCTCGCCGACCTGCTCCAGCCGGGCGTCACCGTCGTCGCCCAGGACGCGGCCGCCCTCGGCCGCACCGCCGCCGAACGCCTCTTCCGCCAGCTGGACGGCACCCTCGTCACCCCAGAGCGCATCGAGCTGCCGACCCGGCTGATCACCCGCGGCTCGGGCGAGCTGCCGCCGGCGGACTGAGCCGCGGACGACGGGCCGCACACTGGAGGAATTCGGCCTCGCCGAGGCACCGCGCGACCACCCGCTGACCTCTCCGGGCGCCCGGCCCGCCGGCTCCGGGCTTCTGCACGGGGACCGGATGCTTCCGCTGGACCGCCTGGTTCGAGGACCGGACGCCGGTCGTGGCGGTCGGCTCCAACGCCCGCCCCGGCCCACTGCACCACAAGCTGACCGAGTCCGGCATCACCTCGGTCGTCCCCCTGGTGAAGGCGCGGGTGACCGGACTCGACGTGGGCGTCTCCGCGCGCGTCAGCCGCCTGGGCTACGTCTCCACCTCCCCGGTCGACGCGCCTCAGCCGTTACGCGAGTTCTTCATCATCCGGCTGGACGCGCGGCGACCGGCCGTGATCGTCGCCGGTGAGAGCAACTTCGACCGTGCCTGGCTGCCCGGCGCTACCCGGTGCGTACGCGTGCGTCAACCGGCACGGCGTCCTGCACGAGGGCACCGGCACGCCGCGCGGACACCCCGACAGCGTGCGTGCGCTGCTCACCGAACTGCTCGCGGTGTCGCCCGAGTTGCGGGAGCTGTCCGGCGTCACACCCGAGCAGTTCTGCGCCCGGACACGCGCCGACGCCCGCTTGTGCGCGCGGGGCACGCGGCTGTTCGCCGAGCACAGGTGGGTGACGGCGTCCGGGCTGGAACGGTGTGTCTCCTGAAGCGGGCGGCCCGCGGGTCTATGTGGCCGACACCGTCGGATCACCGCGCCGCGGCGCCGCGAAGCCCTCCAGGCCGGCGCGGGTCAGGCCGGTCAGGCGGGCCACCTCGGCGATGTCGAGGGCGCCGCAGTCCAGGCCGCGCAGCAGGTAGCCGCTGAGGGCCTTGGCGGTGGCGGGCTCGTCCACGACGTCGCCGCCCGTGCGGTTGGCGTACCGGGCCAGGCGGGCGGCGGCTTGTTCGAAGCCCTCGCGGTAGAAGGCGAAGACGGCCGCGTAGCGGGTGGGGATGTGGCCGGGGTGCATGTCCCAGCCCTGGTAGTAGGCGCGGGCCAGGGCGCGGCGGATGAGGCCGTAGTGCAGGCGCCAGGCGTCGTGGACCTTCGCGGTGGGGCCGACGGGGAGGACGTTCGTCGAGCCGTCCGAGACGCGTACGCCGGTGCCGGCCGCGGCGACCTGCATGATCGCCTTGGCGTGGTCGGCGGCCGGGTGGTCGCCGGCCTGGTAGGCGGCGGAGATGCCGAGGCAGGCGCTGTAGTCGAAGGTGCCGTAGTGCAGTGCGGTGGCGCGGCCCCCGGCGGCCTGGATCATGCGAGCGACGGTGGCGGTGCCGTCGGTGGCGAGGATGGACTGGCTGGTCTCGATCTGGATCTCGAAGCCGATCCGGCCGGGTTCCAGGCCGCGTGCCTTCTCGAAGGCCTCGAGGAGGCGGACCATGGCGGTGACCTGCTCGGGGTACGTGACCTTGGGAAGGGTGAGCACGAGTCCGTCGGGCAGGCCGCCGGCCTCCATCAGGCCGGTGAGGAAGATGTCGAGGGTGCGGATGCCCCGGTCGCGTACCGGCGCCTCCATGCACTTCATGCGGATGCCCATGTACGGGGCCCCGGTCCCCTTCTCCCAGGCCTCGGCGGTCAGCCGGGCCGCGCGGGCCGCCGCCTCGTCCTCCTCGGCGTCCGGGCGGGGGCCGTAGCCGTCCTCGAAGTCGACGCGCAGGTCCTCGATCGGCTCCCGCTCCAGCTTGGCGCGGACGCGGTCGTAGACGGGGGCGGCGAGTTCGTCGCCCAGGCCGAGGACGGCGGCGAAGGACGCGGCGTCCGGGGCGTGTTCGTCGAGGGCCGCCAGGGCCTGGTCGCCCCAGCTGCGGATGGTGTCGGCGGCGAAGACGTCACCGGGGACGTACACGGTGTGGACGGGCTGGCGGGTGCCGGGGTCTCCGGGGTAGCGGCGCTCCAGCTCGGCGTCGACCGGCGCGAGGGAGGCGCTGATCTCCTCGCTGACGGCGCCCGCGAGGCTCGTCGACACCTTCTCCTGCTGGCCCTGGCTCATTCCGCACCTTCCGCAGATTTTCCGCTTTACGGAATCAACAATCCGTAGAACGAAGTTATCCGTGCGGCTTCCCGCCGGTCAACACCCCGTCCGCAGCCGGAGCCGCCGCGTTCGCTCCGGACGCCGAGGACCCCAGAGGCCTCTTCCGTACAACGGTTCGCCCCGTCATCCTGATTCGCCGGGAGGGAATCACGTGCCGGACACCACCAGAATGACCCGTCGCACGGGCCTGAGAACGGCACTGGCGACCGCGGTCACCGTGCCGTTGCTCGAAACGGCGGCGGCCTCCGCCGCCAGGAGGACGGGCCGCCGCCTGGACGTCATGACGTTCAACCTGCGCTTCGCGAGTACCGCCGAGCCCCACAGCTGGGCCGTACGCCGCCCGGTGATGCGCACCCTGTTACGCCAGGAGGCGCCCGACGTCATCGGCACCCAGGAGGGCCTCTACCAGCAACTGCGCGACATCCACACCGACCTCGGACCGCATTACGACTGGATCGGCACCGGCCGCGAGGGCGGCAGCCACGACGAGGCCGTGGCGGTCTTCTACCACACCCGGCGCCTGGCTCCGTGTCGAGCACGACACCCTCTGGCTCTCCGACACGCCCCGGGTGATCGCCTCGAACACCTGGAACGCCGCACTCCCCCGCATCGCCACCTGGGTCCGGTTCCGCGATCTGCGCGACGACGGGCGGGAGTTCCATCTCCTCAACACCCACCTCGACCACCGCAGCCGGTACGCCCGCGAGCGTGCTGCCGCGCTCATCGGCCAGTGGATCGCGGAACCCGGCCTCTCCCTGCCGTTCCTGGTGACCGGTGACTTCAACGCGGCGGCCCACAGGAACCAGGCCTACGACACCCTGCTGGGCGCAGGCCTCGTCGACACCTGGGACACGGCCGCCGAGCGGAGCGAGCTGTACGCGACCTTCCACGGCTACCAGCCGCTGACTCCGGGCGGCGACCGCATCGACTGAATCCTGGCCACGCCGGGCGTCACGGCACACCGGGCGACCATCAACCCCTACGCCCGCGACGGCCGGTTCCCGAGCGACCACCTGCCTGTGCAGGCGTCCCTGACCCTGGGATGAACCGAGGCCCCCGTGACCGGCGCGGTCACGGGGGCCTCGTACAGCCTGGCGGCGATCAGCCCTTGCGGGTCTTGATCTCCTCGGTCAGCTGCGGGACGACGTCGAAGAGGTCGCCGACCACGCCGTAGTCGACCAGGTCGAAGATCGGGGCCTCGGGATCCTTGTTGATGGCCACGATCGTCTTCGAGGTCTGCATACCGGCGCGGTGCTGGATGGCGCCGGAGATGCCGGAGGCGATGTAGAGCTGCGGCGAGACGGACTTGCCGGTCTGGCCGACCTGGTTGGTGTGCGGGTACCAGCCCGCGTCCACCGCGGCACGCGAGGCGCCGACGGCCGCGCCGAGGGAGTCGGCGAGCGCCTCGATGATCGCGAAGTTCTCCGCGCCGTTGACGCCACGGCCACCGGAGACCACGATCGCGGCCTCGGTCAGCTCCGGACGGCCCGTCGACTCACGCGGCGTACGGCCGGTGATCTTCGTGCCGGTCGCCTTCTCGGAGAAGGTCACCGACAGGGCCTCGACCGCGCCGGCGGCCGGGGCGGCCTCGACGGCGGCCGAGTTCGGCTTGACCGTGATGACCGGGGTGCCCTTGATCACGCGGGACTTGGTGGTGAAGGACGCGGCGAACACCGACTGGGTGGCCACCGGGCCCTCGTCGCCGGCCTCGAGGTCGACGGCGTCGGTGATGATGCCGGAGCCGATGCGCAGCGCCAGACGCGCGGCGACCTCCTTGCCCTCGGCGGAGGACGGGACCAGCACGGCGGCCGGGGAGACGGCCTCGACGGCGGCCTGGAGGGCGTCCACCTTCGGGACGACCAGGTACTCGGCGTACTCGGACGCGTCGTGGGTGAGGACCTTGACCGCGCCGTGCTCGGCGAGGACGGCCGCGGTGTCGGCGGCGCCGTTGCCCAGCGCGACGGCGACGGGCTCGCCGATGCGGCGGGCCAGGGTCAGCAGCTCAAGAGTGGGCTTGCGGACGGCACCGTCCACGTGGTCGACGTAGACGAGGACTTCAGCCATGGGATTGCTCTCCTGCGAAACGAAGTGAGGGGCGGTCAGCGACTGCTGGGCTCAGATGAACTTCTGGCCCGCGAGGAACTCAGCGAGCTGCTTGCCGCCCTCGCCCTCGTCCTTGACGATCGTGCCGGCCGTGCGGGCCGGGCGCTCGGCCACGGTCTCGACCTTGGTGTAGGCGCCGTCGAGGCCGACTTCCTCGGCGTCGATGTCGAGGTCGGAGAGGTCCCAGGACTCCACCGGCTTCTTCTTGGCGGCCATGATGCCCTTGAAGGACGGGTAACGCGCCTCGCCCGACTGGTCGGTGACGGAGACGAGGGCCGGGAGCTGCGCCTCGAGCTGCTCGCTGGCGGCGTCGCCGTCGCGGCGGCCCTTGACCGTGCCGTCCTCGACGGAGACCTCGGACAGCAGGGTGACCTGCGGGACGCCGAGGCGCTCGGCGACCAGCGCCGGTACGACACCCATGGTGCCGTCCGTCGACGCCATGCCGGAGATCACCAGGTCGTAGCCGGCCTTCTCGATGGCCTTGGCCAGGACCAGGGAGGTGCCGATGGCGTCGGTGCCGTGCAGGTCGTCGTCCTCCACGTGGATCGCCTTGTCGGCGCCCATGGACAGCGCCTTGCGCAGCGCGTCCTTGGCGTCCTCCGGACCCACCGTCAGCACGGTGACCTCGGCGTCGTCGGCGTCCTCGGCGATCTGCAGGGCCTGCTCGACCGCGTACTCGTCCAGCTCGGAGAGCAGACCGTCCACGTCGTCCCGGTCGACGGTCAGGTCATCGGCGAAGTGCCGGTCGCCAGTGGCGTCGGGCACGTACTTCACAGTGACAACGATCCTCAAGCTCACGCCGGCTCTCCTACTGCATCGTCATTTCTGGGCTGCCTCTTGCAGGCAGCATAGGCGCCTGAAGCGGCCGATCCCGGTCGGGGCGACCGCGCGCTCCGATCGAGACATTACTCGTCAGTACACCCAGTTCGCCCCCGCTAAGCAAGCGCTTTGAACTGTGACCTTCGCAACGCAGCGTAACCGGAATCCGACTCCTTCACCGAAGAGCCGGGCGTGATCAGTCCCGCAGACCATTGAAGCTGCCCTCGTGGTACAGCAGGGGCCGCCCGGCGCCGGTGGGATCACCGAGGAGGACCTCGGCGAGCACGATGCGGTGGTCCCCGGCCGCGATCCGCCCGACGATCCGGCAGACCAGCCAGGCCAGCACGTCGTCCAGCACCGGTACGCCTTCCGGGCCCTCGCGCCATGCGGTCGGCGCGCCGAACCGGTCGGCGCCACTGCGGGCGAAGGTGGCCGCCAGCTCCTGCTGATGCTCACCGAGTATGTGGACGCCCACATGGCCGGCCTCCGATATCGCCGGCCAGCTGGAGGCGCCGGTGCCGATACCGAAGGAGAGCAGCGGGGGTTCGGCGGAGACGGAGGTGAGGGAGGTGGCGGTGAAGCCGACCGGCCCGGCGTCACCGCGGGCGGTGATCACCGCGACGCCCGCGGCGTGCCGCCGGAAGGCGGAGCGCAGGAGGTCGGGTGAGGCGAGCTGGAAGGTGGCGATATCGGGCGTGGCCGTCATGGAGTTGTCCTTCTGCGGGAGATGACGAGCTGGTCCGTTGCTGTTCAAGAGCCCGGACAGCGCGCGCTCGCGGTACGGGCCAGGTCGACGTGGACCCGCCCGAAGAGAAGGAGTTCCGAAGGCATACGGTCAGGCTGACGATAGGTGGTGCACGCAGTCAAGTTCGTTCCACGATCTGGGAGATGCCTCACCGTCACGGGCACGGCCGTCACACCGCCTCCCCGAGTGCCGCGATGACGTCGGCCCTGCGCGGCTGACCGGTGGCGCGCCGCACCACCCGCCCCTCGGCGTCGAGGACCAGCACGGTGGGGGTCTTGAGGATCTCGAGCTCGCGTACGAGGTCCAGGCGGGCCTCGGCGTCGATCTCGACGTGGGTGACGCCGGGGACCATCCCGGCGACCTCGCCGAGCACCCGCCGAGTCGCCCGGCAGGGGGCGCAGAAAGCGCTGGAGAACTGCACGAGCGTGGCGCGCTCGCCGAGTTCACCACCCAGCTCGGCCTCCCCGAGCCGCTTGCCGTCGTCCCGCCCGCGCACCCGCACTCTCCCGCTCCGCCGCCGCTGCGGCACTCCGCAGGCGCCACGGCGAGCACCGCGACGCACACCACCAGTCCGGCCATCATCTGCACAAGCGTTCACGAGACCGCAAGGATTCCCGCCGGCTCGCGGCGTCGGGGCCACGCCGGCCGCGGCCCTCAATGCCGCGTCCGGGTACCGCCTGGGCTGCGAGATGTTCCTGCTCGTCCGGCGGGTGACGGTACGTGCACAGTAAAGGGGACTTAAAAGACCGAGGTGGATCATAGGCCGACGTGACGAGAATCTCGCCACGGCGGGGCACCAGGACTGGCTACCTGTCCGTTCTTCGGGCACGATCTGCGAGACACCGTAAACCTACGGCTGCGTAACCTCCCGCCGGGAGCCCCCTTTCCCAGGCAGAGCAGAAAGGGCCCACCCCGCCCATGGCAGAGCTGGTCTACCGCCCCGTCATCGGTCTCGCCCAGACGTTGTTCAAGGCGTGGGACCTGAAGATCGACTGCAAGGGGTCGGAGAACATCCCGCGCTCGGGCGGCGCGGTACTGGTGAGCAATCACATCAGCTACCTGGACTTCGTCTTCAACGGCCTGGCGGCGCTCCCGCAGAAGCGACTGGTGCGCTTCATGGCGAAGGAGGCGGTCTTCCGCCACAGGATCTCCGGTCCGCTGATGCGCGGCATGAAGCACATCCCGGTGGACCGCCAGCAGGGTGAGGCGGCGTTCGCGCACGCGCTGGACTCGCTGAAGTCCGGCGAGGTCATCGGGGTGTTCCCCGAGGCGACGATCTCGCAGTCCTTCACGCTGAAGAGCTTCAAGTCCGGTGCCGCGCGACTGGCTCAGGAGGCGGGCGTCCCGCTGATCCCCATGGCGGTATGGGGCACGCAGCGGTTGTGGACCAAGGGGCAGCCGCGCAACTTCAAGCGCAGCCACACCCCGATCACCATCCGCGTCGGCGAGGCGCTCGAGGCCTCCCGCGACCAGTACGCGGGCGCGATCACCCGCCGGCTGCGCGAACGCGTCCAGGAACTCCTGGACGCGGCCCAGCGCGCCTACCCCGCCCGCCCCAAGGGCCCTGAGGACTCCTGGTGGCTCCCGGCCCACCTGGGCGGCACGGCCCCGACGCCGGAGCAGCTGCGGGCGGCGGAGGCACGTTGACGCCCCCGGTCCTGGCGCCGTCGGGTGGCCGATAGGAGTCCGGCCGGCGCCGGGCCGCCCGCCGCCCCCAGGTCCGCTCCCCCGTCACGCATGGCAGGGAGTTCGGCGATCGCCGGCGGTCACGTCCGCGGCGGGGTGTGCGCCGAGACCGGAGGGTGGAGGGTGAGCCGCGCCCCGGGGCTGAACTTCTCCAGGAATTCGGCGAGTTCGCCGGCCGCCGCCTGCGCCTCGGCGACCGGCATCGGAGGGAGGCTCTCCAGCAGGAAGATGCCGGAGGTCGTCTCCTCGGTGAGCCGGGTGCGCGGGCCCTGGCGCCAGTTCCAGCGGCGGCACGTCACCCCCGCGTCGTCGCACCACACCACCTCGCCCGCGTCGGGGTGCTCGACGACCTGCTCGCCCCCGGCGACGGTCACGAAGTCCTCGTCACCCGCGGCCCGGACCAGGCGCATCCCGCCCTCGATACGGTCGAGGTCCTCACCGCCGACCGGGATCAGGTGGGCGACGCTGATGGCGTTGTAGAGGTCGACGAGCAGGTTGATCCGGGGCAGACCGGCGTCGGACAGCGCCCTTCTGGCCAGCGCCTCGGCCGAGTTGCGGGTGCGGGACGGCTTCGAGCCGAACGCCGTGTACACCTCGCGCCAGGCGGCCATGTGCGGGTCCTCGTGCGGAGCGCGCCCGCCCAGGCGTGCGGCGAGACGGCGGGCCGCGTCGTCCAGCAGCGCCGAAGTCGCCTCGGTGCTCGGCCCGCCCACGAGGCCGTGGGCCTCGATCGCGATGTGCGTGAAGCCGGGCGCGAGGGCGCGCACCTCATGGGACACGGTGAGTGTGAGAGTCATCTGCCTGGCCTCAGAGTGCGGTGGGGAGCGTCTTGCACAGGTACGGCCGGTCGGGCGCGGCCTTCAGGGCGGCGAGCACGGCCGGATGGGGTTCAGCGTACAGGACCGGATAGTCCAGCTCATTGGACTCAGGGTCGGGCGCGAAGGCCAGCCGCTCGCCGTCCAGGGAGAACCGGGCGTCCACGCCCGGCTTGTTGCCGCGCGGGTCCTGCCGGTGCCAGGCGCCGTTGAGGCGTACGGCGACCAGTCCGTGCACCGCCTCGAACTTCTGGTAGCACAGCGCGGTGGGAATGTCCTCCGCCCGCAGCAGCGCGGCCAGCGCGTGGGCCTTGGCGTAGCAGATGCCCGTGCCCTGCTCCAGCACGTCCGAGGCACGCCAGGTGACGCGCGGGTCGCCGGAGTCCTGTGAGTGCGGGATGGCGTCCCGCACGAACTCGAACGCGAGGCGCGCATAGGAATACGAGTGCTCGGCCTTCCGCGCGAGACGCGCCGCCGCCTCCCGGACCAGCGGGTGGTCGTGGTCGATGACGTCGTCGGCGGCCAAGTAGGCGGACAGGTCGGGGTTCTCCTGGATCAGCTCCATGTCCGCAGAGCATAGGAATGCGATCATCCTTGAGTCAATGACTTTTCAGGTGACCGCATACTTATGCAGAATGCGAGGGTGCCTGACGCGCCATCTCCTCCTTCAGCGCCGCCAGGAAGGCGTCCACGTCCTCCTCGGTGGTGTCGAAGGAGCACATCCAGCGCACGACACCGGCCGCCTCGTCCCAGAAGTAGAACCGGAACCGCTTCTGCAGGCGCTCGCTCACGTCGTGCGGAAGGCGGGCGAAGACCCCGTTGGCCTGCACCGGGTAGAGGATCTCCACCCCGTGCACCGCGCGGACTCCCTCCGCCAGCCGCTCGGCCATCTCGTTGGCGTGCCGGGCGTTGCGCAGCCACAGGTCCCTGGCGAGCAGGGCCTCGAACTGCACCGACACGAAGCGCATCTTGGAGGCGAGCTGCATGGACATCTTGCGGATGTGCTTCATGTGGCTGACGGCGTCCTGGTTGATAACCACGACCGCCTCGCCGAACAGCGCGCCGTTCTTCGTCCCGCCCAGCGAGAGGATGTCGACGCCGACGGCGTTGGTGAACGTCCGCATCGGGACGTCCAGGGACGCGGCCGCGTTGGCCAGCCGGGAGCCGTCGACGTGCACCTTCATGCCGAGGGCGTGGGCGTGCTCGCAGATCGCGCGGATCTCGTCGGGGGTGTATACGGTGCCCAGCTCCGTGCTCTGGGCGATCGACACGACCTGCGGCATCGCCCGGTGCTCGTCCGCCCAGCCGTACGCCTGCCGGTGGATCAGCTCGGGGGTGAGCTTGCCGTCCGGGGTGGGCACGGTGAGCAGCTTCAGGCCGGCCATGCGCTCGGGGGCGCCGCCCTCGTCGACGTGGACGTGCGCGCTCTCGGCGCAGATCACCGCGCCCCACCGGTCGGTGACCGCCTGGAGCGCGACGACGTTCGCGCCGGTGCCGTTGAAGACCGGGAAGGCCTCCGCCGTGGCGCCGAAGTGGCTGCGGACGATCCCCTGCAGGTGCTCGGTGTAGTCGTCCTCGCCGTAGGCGACCTGGTGGCCGCCGTTGGCCAGGGCTATCGCGGCGAGCACCTCGGGGTGGACCCCCGCATAGTTGTCACTGGCGAAACCGCGGACCTGCGGGTCGTGGTGGCGACGGGCGTCGGTCCTGGGAGGGTTCACGGCTTCTCGGTCAGCCACAGACGGTTTCCGTTCACTTCGGCGGCGGGCTTGCTCCAGACGTCCACGATGGCCTCTGCCAGGTCCTTGACGTCGGTGAAGCCCGCGAACTTCGCGTTGGGGCGTTCGGCGCGCATGGCGTCGTGCACCAGCGCCTTCACCACCAGGATGGCAGCCGCCGACGTCGGTCCGTCGGGGCCCCCGGCCTTGCGGAAGTAGTCGGCCAAGGCCAAAGTCCACGCCTCGGCGGCGGCCTTGGCCGCGGAGTAGGCGGCGTTGCCCGCGGTGGGCTTGCTCGCGCCCGCGGCGCTGATCAGCACGTACCGGCCGCGTTCGCTGCGCTGCAGCGCCTCGTGGAAGGCGAGGGAGGTGTGCTGCACCGTCTTGACGAGCAGCAGCTCCAGGAAGTCCCAGTCGTCGAGGCTGGTCTTGGTGAAGGTCTCGCTGCCGCGCCAGCCGCCGACGAGGTGGACGAGCCCGTCGACGCGGCCGAAGTCCTTCTCGATGTGGGTGGCCCAGTCACGGGTGGACTGCAGGTCGAGCAGGTCCACCGTGTCCCCGGTGACGGTGGCGCCACCGGCGGCGTAGCGGGCGGCGTCCACGGCCTCTGAGAGGCGCTCCGGGTCATTGTCCGCGCCGACGACGGTCGCGCCCGCCTCGGCGAGCCTGCGCAGCGTCGCCCGGCCGGCGGGTCCGCCCGCGCCGGCGACCGCGATCACCGCACCGTTGAGAGCCCCGTTCCCCATCTTCGCCTCCTGCTGAGCGGTGTTCGTACGGTCGCTCACGCGGCGACCCTCTCGGCGCTGTCCGCGGTGATGCCCTTGGTGGAGGCGATCACGTTCTTCAGCTTCTTGGACAGTGCCTCATAGAACATGCTCAGCGGAAACTCGTCCGGAAGCACGTCATCCACCAGCTTGCGCGGCGGCTGCGTGAGGTCCAGGGCGTCCGGGCCCTTGGCCCACTTGGAGCCGGGGTGCGGGGCGAGGTAGGTGGAGACCAGCTCGTACCCGGCGAGCCAGTGCACCAGCTTCGGGCGGTCGATGCCGTCCTTGTACAGCTTCTCGATCTCGGCGCACAGCTGGTTGGTGACCTGCGGGGCGCGCTCCCAGTCGATGGAGAGCTTGTTGTCGGTCCAGCGGACCACATCGTGCTTGTGCAGGTAGGCGAAGAGCAGCTGGCCGCCGAGTCCGTCGTAGTTGCGGACGCGCTCGCCGGTGACCGGGAAGCGGAACATCCGGTCGAAGAGCACCGCGTACTGCACGTCACGGGCCTGCGGGACGCCGTCCGCCTGGAGCTTCACGGCCTCCTTGAAGGCGGTGAGGTCGCAGCGCAGCTCCTCCAGGCCGTACATCCAGAACGGCTGGCGCTGCTTGATCATGAACGGGTCGAAGGGCAGGTCGCCGTGGCTGTGGGTGCGGTCGTGGACCATGTCCCACAGGACGAAGGCCTCCTCGCAGCGCTTCTGGTCGTGCACCATCGCGGCGATGTCCTCGGGCAGCCGAAGGCCCAGGATGCCGACGGCGGCCTCGGTGACGCGGCGGAAGCGGGCGGCCTCGCGGTCGCAGAAGATGCCGCCCCAGGAGAACCGTTCCGGCGCCTCCCGCACGGCGATGGTCTCGGGGAAGAGGACGGCGGAGTTGGTGTCGTACCCGGACGTGAAGTCCTCGAACTTGATCCCGCAGAACAGCGGGTTGTCGTAGCGGGTGCGCTCCAGCTCGGCCAGCCAGTCCGGCCAGACCATGCGCAGCACGACCGCCTCCAGGTTGCGGTCGGGGTTGCCGTTCTGCGTGTACATCGGGAAGACGACCAGGTGCTGCAGGCCGTCGGCGCGGTGCGCGGCGGGCTGGAAGGCCAGCAGCGAGTCCAGGAAGTCCGGCACCTGGAAGCCGCCGTCGGCCCAGCGGCGCAGGTCCGTCACGAGGGCCTCGTGGTAGGCGGCGTCGTGCGGGAGCAGCGGGGACAGCTCGGCGACGGCGTCGATCACACGGCGTACGGCGAGCTCGGCCTCGGCCCGGTCCGGGGCGCCGTCGGCGTCGAAGTCGATCGATCCGTCCTTGGACTGCCATGGCCGGATCTGCTCCACGGCATCCTTGAGCACGGGCCACCCAGGGTGCTCGATCACCCTGGTCACGGGAGGAACCTGTTCCTCCGGACCCACCTGCACAAGAATTTCCGTCATGTCCCATCCTCCACGGGAGAAGCTTGCGTAAGGACACCGTATGCATACGCGGTTTCTCCCAGCAAGGGGAGAGCCTGGAAATTATTCTGCCTTCCCCCATGGTCACCGCTCTTTTTCCTGCCACACATCCGCTGGGCGCACATTTCCGCTACGAGCGAAGACATGAGGAACGAACCCGGGGGCAGACACACCGACCGGCCGGATCCGGCCGGTCAATGCCCGGGGGACTCGCCCACGCCAGGGTGACCGCCGGGAGGGGTACGGGCCCGGTACGCCCCGGCCGTCACCCCGATCGTGCGTGTACGTGCGGGTTCAACCCGAGACCCGGCCATTAGGCTGCGAACCTGCCGCGCGGACGGCGACGTCCGTCGGTCCGCGCGCGTGTGCCGAGCCTCCGTCGACGGAAGCGAGTTGAATCTTGAACTTCCTTACCATCGGTCACCGCGGGGTCATGGGTGTCGAGCCCGAGAACACCCTCCGTTCCTTCGTCGCCGCCCAGCAGGCCGGCCTCGACCTCATCGAACTCGATCTGCACCTGAGCAAGGACGGCGCTCTGGTCGTCATGCACGACGCGGACGTGGACCGCACGACCGACGGCACCGGCCCGATCGCCGAGAAGACCCTCGCCGAGCTGCGTGCCCTTGACGCGGGCCGCGGCGAGCGGGTGCCGGTCTTCGAGGAGGTCCTGGACGCCGTGAAAGCGCCGTTGCAGGCCGAGATCAAGGACGTGGCCGCGGCCCGGGCGCTGGCCGAGGTGATGCGGCGCCGGGATCTGGTCTCCCGGGTGGAGGTGTCCTCCTTCCACGACGAGGCGATCGCCGAGATCGCCCGCCTGGTACCCGGTGTCCGTACGGCGCTCATCGCCAGCCGCTACGGCACCGACGTGGTGGAGCGGGCGGTCGCGGCCGGTGCCGCTACCGTCTGCCTCAACATCCGCCGGCTGACGCTGGAGATCGTCGAGCACGCCCGCAAGGCGGACCTCAGGATCATCGGCTGGGTGGTCAACACCCAGGACCACCTGCGGCTGGTGCGCGCCCTCGGCCTGGACGGCGCGACCACCGACTACCCCGAGATCAAGCGCACCGGCCGCTTCACGGCGTAGCGGTCACGGCACGCCGGAACGATCACGCGAGCGGTTTGACCAGCAGCTCGAACCGCAGGTCGTCGCGCTGCGGAATGCCGAAGCGCTCGTCGCCGTACGGGAACGGGGTCATCCGTCCCGTACGGCGGTAGCCGCGGCGCTCGTACCAGGCGATCAGGTCGTCGCGTACGGAGATCACCGTCATGTGCATCTCCGTGACGCCCCAGGTCTCGCGGGCCTGCCGCTCCGCCTCCGCGATGATCACCTTGCCGAGGCCCGCGCCCTGCTGTTCGGGGCTGACCGCGAACATGCCGAAGTAGGCGTGGTCACCGCGGTGTTCGAGCTGGCAGCAGGCGACGATCCGGCCGTCCTGCTCCACCGTCAGCAGCCGGCTGTCCGGCGACTTGATGACCTCCAGCACCTCCTCCGGATCCGTCCGCTGACCCTCGAGGATGTCCGCCTCGGTGGTCCACCCGGCCCGGCTGGTGTCTCCCCGGTACGCCGACTCTATGAGCGCGACCAGCGCGTCCACGTCGGCGTCGGTGCCGTCACGGAAAACCAGTCCGGCAGCGGCGGTGTCCATGGGCTTACGTCTCCGATCTCTGGCGCGGCAAGGCAGGGACGAGACTAACCTGCCACTACCCTGCGGGTGCATGGTGCACGTACTCAGCAGCCGGACACTCCTGCGCCCGACCGACCCCGAGCGCTCCAGGGCGTTCTACGGCGAACGGCTGGGGCTCGCCGTCTACCGGGAGTTCGGTACGGGTCCGGAGCGGGGCACCGTCTACTTTCTCGGCGGCGGCTTCCTGGAGGTCTCCGGCCGGTCGGAGACCCCGCCGTCCCCCGCGGTGCGACTGTGGCTCCAGGTCGCGGACGTGGCCGCCGCCCACAAGGAGCTGCTCGCGCGGGGCGTCGAGATCGTCCGGCCGCCGGTGAAGGAGCCCTGGGGGCTGGTCGAGATGTGGATCGCGGACCCGGACGGGGTGCCGATCGTGCTGGTGGAGGTCCCGGCCGAGCATCCGCTGCGGTACCGGCCGGGCGTCTGACGGCTGCGTCAGTGCGGCCGGTGCTCCCAGCCCCGGTCCGTGCGGGTCAGTTCGCGGAAGCCCGCGGTGCGCAGCATGGCCAGGGCGGTGTGGTCGTCGGCGAGTTCGTAGGCGAGGAGGCGGTCCACGCCGGACAGGCGCAGCCACTCGGCGGCGTGGCCCAGGAGCCAGTGCTCCCAGCCGGCCCCGTACCGGGCGGGGTCTATCAACCCCGGTTCACGCGTGCAGCGCGCCCATCCGGCCCTCCAGCCGGGTCAGCAGCTCGGCCAGCAGGCCGGCCAGTTCCCCCTGGCCCTCGGGGGCCAGGACGGACAGGGCGGCCGCCTCGTAGGCGAGTTGTTCGGGGAGGATGCCGTCGACGAGGGCGCGACCGGCGTCCGTGAGGCGGAGGTGGGCGACGCGGCGGTCGCGGGTGTCGCCACGGCGTTCGAGCAGGCCGCGCTCGGTGAGCTGCTTGAGGCGCTTGGTGACGGCCGCGCCCGACGAGAACGTCTCCCGGGCCAGTTCGCTGGGGGTCAGTTCGTGGCCGGTGCGGCGCAGGGCGCCGAGCAGGTCGAACGCGTGGCGGCTGAGTCCGGCGCGGCGCAGCGGTGCGTCCTCGGCCTGCTGCAGGAGGGCGGCGCAGCGGTTGATGCGGCCGATGATCTCCATCGGCCCGGTGTCCAGCTCGGGGTGGACGGCCCGCCACTGCTGGACGACCGCGGCCACGGTGTCGCCCCTCGCCGCGTCGCCGCCGGCCGCCGGTCGTCCGTTCGTCGCCGTCATGGCCGTACGTCCTCCGTGGTCCTCGCCTGAGCCGAGGGGGTGGAGCCCCTGGCGTCGTACCGTCGCGGCGAGCGTACGGTGTCCGGCCGGTTCGGCGAGCACGACCCGCTCCTGGGGCAGGGCGCGCTGCCACCACTCGCCGGACGCGGCGTCGGCCGTGGCGCGCAGCTCGACCAGCGCGGCGGCGAGGGAACGGCGGGCCGCTTCGAGGGCGCGCGTCGGGGCCAGGCTCGGCGAGCGGACGGGCGGCGCGTTCGCGGGTCCGCTCGGCGGCGGTCAGCGCGTGTTCGAGCCGGTCGCCCGCCCGCCGGTTGGTGACGGCCACGGCCGCGACGAAGCCGACGAGTGCCGGCCAACGTGTCCGCGACCCGCTCGGTGATCAGCGCCGTCCCGGGGCCCTCACCTCCTGTGCTCCACCGAGTGCTCCTTGTGCACCCCCTTGCGCTCGCGTGCGTGCCGCACGGACCGGGCATCGCATCCCTCGACCGGACATCGACCCACGGTGAGGGGGAGGTGCGCGTGCACGGACCGGCTTCGCCCGGCTGGCTGCTGGTCGCGCTGTGCGCGGCGACCGGGACCTACTGTCTGCTGCGGATGCGCAGCAGCGTCGAGGAGCAGCGGCGCGCCGCGGGCGGCGAGGCGCTCATGGGCTTCGGCATGGCCGCGATGGCCGTGCCCGGCACGGTGTTCAGCCCGCCGGCGTGGACCTGGCCGCTCTACGCGGCCGTGTTCGGCGCGGCGGGGCTGCGCGCCCTGTGGACCGCGCGCGGCGGCCCGCACCACCTGCACCATCTGGTGGGCAGCACGGCCATGGTCTACATGGCGGTCGTGATGGCCGTCTCCCCAGCCCCGCACCACACGCACGGCGGCACGGGGATCCCCCTGCTGACGGGCGCGTTGCTGCTGTACTTCACCGGCTATGTGCTGTTCTCCGGCCTCCGGCTGGTCCCCGCCGCCGTCGCCGGCACGGGGAGCCTCCGGTGGGGCGACCGGCCGGAGCTGGCGCGGGCGTGCCGGCTGTCGATGGGGATCGCCATGGTGGCGATGCTGCTGACGCTCTGATGCCGGGCGCAAGCGTTGCTTGCGTCACTTTGCCGCCCTGGACCGTACCCCTCAGTAGCCACCGCTCATAGGCTGCTGGCCATGATGGTCCCCGCGGCACTCCTGCTGCTCGGCGCCCTGACCGCCGTCGTCGCTCCCCGGCTGCTCGCCCGGGCCGACTGGCCGGACCGTGAACCGGTGGTCGCCCTGTGGGCGTGGCAGTGCGTCGTAGCGGCCGTCCTGCTGTGCTGCGCGCTGTCGATGACGCTCAGCGCGGCGGCCGCCTGGCAGGCGGTGCGCGGGCACATGTTCGGCTCGGCACCGCGGGCGGTCGTGGACGCGTACGCCCTCGGCGCGACCGGTCCCTGGGCGGCGACGACCGCGGTGACGCTGGCCTGCGGCGGGCTGTGGAGCGCGGCGATGCTGGTCCGCGAGGTCGCGCGGGCCCGGACGCGATGGCGTAGGCGGCGTGCCGAACTCCTCGTGCGCGCACCGCTGTTGCCCGGGGAGGAGCCCACGGGCGCCCGGCTGGTCGCACTGGAGGGCGAGCGGCCCGACGCCTGGTGGCTGCCGGGCGCCACGCCCCGACTCGTCATCACCACCGCCGCGTTGCGCCGCCTGAAGGGGAGGCAGCTGGACGCGGTACTCGCCCACGAGCAGGGGCACGCGCAGGCCCGGCACGACTGGCTGCTGCACTGCTCGGCCGCGCTGGCGGGCGGGTTTCCGCAGGTGCCGGTGTTCGCCGCGTTCCGGGACGAGATGCACCGGCTGGTCGAACTGGCCGCCGACGACATGGCCTCCCGCCGCTTCGGCCGCCTGACCACCGCGCTGGCGCTGGTGGGGCTCAACGAGGACCGGGGTGTGTTCGGCCCCGGCCCCACCCCGCACGCGCACGTCCCGGAGCGCGTGCACCGGCTGCTCACTCCCCCGGACCGCCTCACGGCGATGCGCCGCCTGCGCCTGACCGCGGCCGCGGCGCTGGTGCCGGCGATCCCCGTACTGGTGGCGCTGGTGCCGGGGCTGCGGGCGCTCGGCTAGAAGACTGATGAAGATCTTGTTGAGGGGCTGTCCGGCCGGAGGCCGGATGGCCCCTCGTCGCTATGTGGTGGCTGGGGCGAGGTGCCAGGCACGGTCGATGTAAGTGAGTCCGAGGTTGATCAGTCGGCGGAGGTTGAGGGCGGCGGCTCGGGTGTGGAGCCAGGTGTCGTTGCTGATGGTGCCGCGGTAGCGGAGTTT